>NZ_JBRKIS010000024.1:0-84388 GCF_052983315.1 Sinomicrobium endophyticum | reverse complement strand
ACGGATCAAGGAACACATAGATTTCACCGATCATTTGCCAGACAAACGATTGGTAAAAAGGGGGCTACCTTATTAAGCTCCATACTCATAAGTAAAAGCAGCACTATACGTCGTATTTCCAGGGATTATGCAGAGCAACGTGCCAACTATAGATTTTTAAACAACCCAAGAGTGGAAGAACAATCGCTTATATCGGAATGCACCTCTCGCGTAAAAGAGTTAAGTAGAGACCGTGATCTTTTGGTGATCCAGGATGATACGGAATTCAATTTGTCCAAGCATTCCGGGCGATTACAGCCCCGTACAGGCCTTGGCCCCATAAGGAATACTAAGAGTATTGGTTTTTTTCTTCATCCTAGTTTGGTTCTGGATGCCACTATGCTTACTCCTATTGGTTTTTCCCATATCGATATATGGCACCGGGAAGAAGACAACGGAACTCGCCACAGCCGGCAATATCACAAGCTTCCCATAGAAGAGAAAGAATCTTTTAAATGGATTCGATCCAGTGAAGCTTCCAAAGAGAATCTGGCCTATGCAAGATCTATTACGATCATCCAGGATAGGGAAGGTGATATTTATGAGCAATTTGCCAGGATACCGGATACCAAAACTCATCTGTTGGTTCGGGCAGGTTATAACCGTAATATCAAAACGGACACCGAAAAGGTATTTGACCATTTGGCGCAACAAGAGGTTCAGGCGGTTTACACGGTTACCGTAGAAGAAGATTTACATAAAAACAGAAAGGGGCGGGAAGCAAAAATGGAACTCAAGTATAAACAGGTCGAGATTCAACGTCCCAAAAGGGCAGACAAAGCTGCTCCTAAAACACTAAAACTCTACATAGTAGAAGCCAAAGAATCCCAACATACCACACCCAAAGGAGAAGACCCCATTTGTTGGAGACTGTGGACTACTCATACTGTAGAAACCGCCGAACAAGCACAGATCATTGTTGCATGGTATAGCAGTCGCTGGTTCATAGAACAGGTCTTCAGGCTAATGAAAAAGAAAGGGTTTGCTTTAGAGGATAGCGAATTGGAAACCGGATGGGCCATACGCAAACTGGCCATAATGATATTACAAGGGGTTTTGAAATTGTGTCAAATGATGATCGCCTATGGAAAAGAAGAGAGTCAAGCTATAGCTGAAGTATTCGAGGATACAGAAGTAAAGTGTTTGGGAAAACTCAATGAAAAATTACAGGGAAATACCCTTAAAACAAAAAATCCATACCCCAGGGATCAATTAAGTTGGGCCACATGGATTATTGCTCGGTTAGGAGGATGGAATGGTTATAAATCCGAAAGACCACCTGGTCCAATAACCCTAAAAAATGGATTAGACGAATTTAACTCCATTTTTAAAGGATGGTCATTGCTAAATGGAGATGTGTACACACGGTAGTTCATCTGAAGGGAGGAGCTTTTTTGGTTTTTAATAAGATATAGAGCATAAGTCTTTTAAGACTATTATAGCACTAATTAAATGGCATTATCTAAAGCCTGCCTGTCGGCAGACAGGGGAGCCTGATTTCCTCTCCTGAAAGTTTTCGGGAGAGGAAAATCCTTCGGAATTAAATTTTGTCATGTACCAAGACCAGAAAGGCAAAGTAACGTTAGTTCGATTATATTACACAGAATAACAGATGGTTAACTTAATCCCTATCAGGTCGAGCGTAGTCGAGACCTCTTTGAGAGACCATTCGGGCTTAAAAACCCCTCGACTACGCTCGGGCCGACAGATATGTCATTATTAATTCGAGGTGACAGTATTATTTTGACTCAAGCACCTTATAACCAGTATATTTGGTCTTATCTTAACATACGTTAAAGTATATTTTTTACCCGGAAGCGGCTTTACTTAAAGAAAGAATCCACAAATTCATATTTATTGAACACCTGGAGGTCTTCAATCCCTTCACCTACACCAATGTATTTTACCGGTATACGGAACTGGTCGGAAATTCCGATCACCACACCTCCCTTGGCGGTTCCGTCAAGTTTGGTCACCGCAAGCGAGGTAACTTCGGTTGCTTTGGTAAATTGCCTGGCCTGCTCAAAGGCATTCTGTCCGGTAGATCCGTCCAGTACGAGTAAAACATCGTGAGGGGCATCGCCAATAACCTTTTGCATCACCCGTTTTACCTTGGATAATTCGTTCATCAGGTTTACCTTATTATGCAATCGTCCCGCAGTATCTATGATAACCACATCGGCATCCTGGGTTACGGCGGATTTCAGGGTATCAAAGGCCACGGAAGCGGGATCGCTTCCCATGTTCTGCCTTACTATAGGCACATCGACACGGTCTGCCCATACCTGTAACTGGTCTATTGCTGCGGCCCGAAATGTATCGGCGGCACCCAATACTACCTTTTTGCCCTCCTTTTTGAATTGGTAAGCCAGCTTGCCGATAGTTGTGGTTTTCCCCACGCCGTTTACTCCGACCACCATAATAACATAAGGTTTTTTGTCCTGTGGTATGGTAAATTCGGTTGCTTCCCCGGTATTGGTTTCGGACAACAGGCTTGCGATTTCCTCGCGAAGTATCCGGTTAAGTTCTTCCGTGCCCAGGTACTTGTCCCTCGAAACACGTTCTTCGATCCGTTCTATGATCTTCAGGGTAGTATTCACACCAACATCACTGCTAACCAGCACTTCTTCCAGGTTATCCAGTACTTCATCATCTACTTTGGATTTCCCGGCTACCGCTTTACTCAACTTACCGAAAAAGCTGGTTTTGGTCTTCTCCAGCCCTTTATCCAGTGTCTCTTTTTTTTCTGAAGAGAATATTTTCTTAAATAAATTCATGAATCGGGTTATTGGGTTGCTGAGTTACGGGTCATAAAGTTACAGATCTGTGTATTTCGGATTATTGAAGACAATGAACTCGTCTTGAGTTGTTCTATTCCGGAGGTACGGATAATAAAAATAACCTTAATGACCTTTACACCTGTCAAAGATATAAAAACAAAAAGCTACTTCCGATATGAAAGTAGCTGATATATAAAAAATATTGTGAACTTTTTTACTGTTTGCTCAACCAGTCATTAACCAATGAAGGATCCATAACTGATTCTACAAAAGTATATGCGCCTGTTTTCGGAGATTTTACCATTTTAATGGCTTTACTCAATCTCTTGGACTTAGTCTGTAAGGTTGCTACGGTTTTCTTTGCCATGACTTAACGTTATTTGATATTTTCTGCGAAAATATCCAATTATTTAATTTCTTTATGAACGGTCATTCTCTTCAGGATAGGATTGAATTTCTTGATCTCCAATCTATCCGGAGTGTTCTTTTTGTTCTTCGTACTAATGTATCTTGACGTTCCAGGCATACCGGACTCCTTGTGCTCGGTGCACTCTAATATTACCTGTATTCTGTTACCTTTCTTTGCCATCTTTCTATGCTTTTCTTAAAAAAACGATTATTTGTAATATCCTTTAGCCTTCGCTTCTTTCAATACCGCGGATATACCTTTTTTATTGATGGTCTTCAATGCGGAAGTAGAGACCTTTAAAGTGATCCAACGGTCTTCTTCTGGAATATAAAAGCGTTTTTTCGTGAGATTCACGTTAAATTTACGCTTTGTCCTGTTCATGGCGTGAGAAACATTGTTCCCCACCATTGCCTTTTTTCCGGTAAGCTCACAAACTCTTGACATTTTCTTCTATACTTTTGTGTTATCTAAAAACAGGGTGCAAATTAACGAAATTTTTCCCTGACAGACAAATACCTGCCTCAATTTTTTAAAATTTCTTTCCAAAGCATTTCCAAAGCTTTGTTCACTCCTTTATTCATTACCTTTTCCCGGTGATTTCCAAAATTGAATTTTTGCGAATAGACGCCTTTCGGAGTAGCTATTCCGATATATACGACACCTATATCCGCATCCGAATCTCCTTTTGTCGGGCCGGCATTTCCAGTTGTGGATACGGCAAAGTCCGATTTCAGCATTTTTTGTGCACCCAGGGCCATAGCTTCGGCTACTTCGGCGCTTACCACACTATATTTATCTATAAGTCTCTGCGGAACCCCAAGCACATCTACTTTTACCTCCGTGGCATAACTCACAACCCCTCCCCGGAAACAAGCCGAGGCCCCGGGAAACGAAATGATCTGTTCCGCTATCTTTCCACCGGTAAAGCTCTCTGCCGTTGCCAGGGTCTGTTTTTTTTCGGTCAATAGCTTCCCCAGAAGGCTCTCGAGAGGCTCTTCGTTTTCCACACCATATATAATATCCCCTATTAGCGCATACAGTTCTCTTATCTTTTCACTTACCGCTGTTTCTATCACTTCCTTGTCCGTACCTTTGGCGGTGAGTCTCAGGCGCACCTTACCTATCTGCGGCAAATAAGCCAGCCTGATGAACGATGGAAGATTATCTTCCCAATCTGCAATGGTATTGGCTATATCACTCTCCCCCGTACCATAGGTAATAATGGTATGGTGTAATATATACGGACGGTCATATATTTTTTGCAGCCTGGGCAGCACTTCTGCCTGCATCAGCGCCTTCATTTCATAGGGCACCCCGGGAAGGGATATATAAACCGTTTTTCCTTTTTCGAGCCACATACCGGGAGCAGTACCGTACCCGTTCATAAGAACCTGTGCTTTGGAAAGCACCATGGCCTGTTCCCTGTTAAGGTCGGATATAGGGGTATTTACATATTTTGCAAACAACTCTTCGATATGGCCCAGCACTTTCATATCCTGTACCAGGGTATCGTCAAAAAACTCACATAACGTATGTTTGGTAACATCGTCTTTCGTAGGTCCCAATCCACCGGTAAGGATAATAATATCCGCTCGATACCGTGCCTCTTCCAGTGTTTTCAGTATATGTTCCCTGTTGTCCTGGGTAGAAGTCACCTGGTACACGGAAATCCCGATCTTATTGAGTTCCGCGGCAATATAGGCTGAATTGGTATCCACGATCTGCCCGATGAGGATCTCATCCCCGATAGTAATAATCTCTGCCTGCATTAAAGTGCAAAATCCGTTTTTAATTCCGCAATAACTTCCAGTATCTGCCCTTTTGCTTCTGCATACATCTCTTTTACGCCGGAAATATCCGCATCCTCTCTGGCTTTTATTTCCAGGGTGCGTAATAATGAAGTGGTTTTGTCCATTCCAAGCAGATCCACATTGGGTTTTATTTTATGCGCATGCCTGTAGATCGCATCAAAATCTTCCGCTTGCACGGCCTGTTCCAATTCCTGCATATCCGAAGGGGTTTCTTCTATAAATACAGATACGACCGAAGCTATAAAATCCCTGTCCCCGTCGGACAGTTCTTCTAATTTTTCCAAACTGTATGGCATATTCTCTCTTTTAATATAGTGAACTCGTCGTTAAACTTTTTGCGGTTAATGAAAAGACAGTTAAAGAGTAAAAACAGTTAAGAGACTGTCTAAGAAAATTCCAGTGTTTTTTTTAACTCTTTAACTTTTGCCTTTTTAACTATAAAAAGCAAGTTTTTTTAAAGCTCCACTTCAGTAGTACTCTTTTTAAACATGCTCTTATTTTATATTCAGGGCAAACGAACTTTTGTCTTCCAGGAAACCTTCGAGAGTATCTCCGGGATTTACTTTACCGACCCCCGCCGGGGTACCGGTAAAAATAACATCGCCTTTTTTTAGCGTAAAATACTGCGAAACATACGCCACGAGTTCATCTACTTTCCAAAGCATCAATCGCGTGTTTCCATCCTGCACGACTTCTCCGTTCTTTTCCAGGCGAAAACGGATATTGTTAATATCCGGATATTCTGTTTTCGGCCCCCAACCACCCATCACGGCTGACGCATCAAAAGCCTTTGCTTTTTCCCAGGGCAGTCCTTTTTCTTTAAGTCTGCTCTGTACATCTCTCGCCGTAAAATCGATTCCCAACCCTATTTCATCATAATACTTGTGTGCAAACCTGGCATTGATATGTTTTCCTGTCTGGTTTATTTTCACGAGCAATTCCACCTCATAGTGTATGTCTTCACTGAAATCGGGAATATAAAAATCCTTTTCCCGCAACAAGGCGGTATCGGGCTTTATAAATATTACAGGATCTACCGGACGTTCGTTGGCGAGCTCCTCAATATGATCGGTATAATTCCTACCTATACAGATTATTTTCATCGATATTTCCAGTTTTCCGGGCATATTCCCGTTATTTTTAATTTGTTATCTTCAGCTTAAATGCAGGAACCGGCACCCTGTTACCAAAAACAGGAGCGGAGGTATCCAGGCGGTTCATTTTTTTCCATCCGTCGGTACTGCGGTAATAGGACCGGAAATTTTCATCATCCCGTTCCAGCACACCTTTAAAGACCGGGGCATACTTTATCACAGATACATTATCGTACACCAACGTGTCATTTACCCTCAAAGTCCTCGTTTCCTTATACGCGTTCTCCTTTATAAAAAGGTGCTCTACCGCCACAAAAAAACCGTTGTCCGGAATACGGATATGATAGGGCAACAAACCGATTTCAATTTTGGAAAGCAAGGGCTTTCTCCTTACGATAAGGTTATCTGGTAACAGGTCCTTACCCGGTTTACCTTCGGGAGTGACTTCCAGTATACGAAGGCGAAACACAGCGGCAATATTGTTTTGCTCCCTGGCAGGATAAAACCGTACCTGTACACTTTCCAAAAAGCAATTCTCTGCAAAATTACGCGGTTTTCCGTAATATTTAGCTACTGCGGAAGGATATGCTCCTCCACTGAAGTTCCCCAATCCTATGGTTCTTTTACCCGAAAAACCGTTTATGTTCTTGCGGTCGGTTCCTTTCACCAGGTAAACTTCCACCTCGTTCAACGCTTCCACATCCGGTTCCAGATAAACCCTTGCCCCGGACAATACGGACAAAGGCAGCATTCCGGACTTAAACCCAACACAGCTGAACCGCACCATTACATCGCCGTCACTTTCTTCCGGAATCCAGCGGAAATCACCGTTTTCATCCGTGGATGTTCCGGAGGTTTTCCCTACCAGGATAAGATGTGCAAAGGGAACCGGTTCGCCGGTATCTTCATTCAGCACACTTCCCGTAACAGCCTTTTCCTGGGCAACCCCGTACGAAAAGAACAAGAAAGTATACAGGAAGTACTTCACCGTGTATTTACAGAAGTTTATTATTCAGTTTTCGCAATTTTATTCCGGTAAGCACCTTTTTGGTATAGAGCGGAAAATCGGCATTCAAAAGCCAGCCAAAATACCCCGGTTCTTTTTCCAGGACTTCTTCTACAAGTTTCCCTTTATGTTTACCGAAAGAAAAGACTTCCACACCGTCCTCGTTATAGGTAATATACCCGGCAAAATCGGCAGTCTGTTTCCGGGTGGTAAATTCGGAAAGGAATTTTATATCGTTTTGCAGATCCTCGTACCGGTCCAACTGGGATTTCAACACCTCGTAAGTAGCTGTGGTATCCGCTTCGGCAGAATGTGCATTGTCCAGGTTCTTATCACAGTAAAATTTATACGCTGCTTCCAGGGTGCGCTTTTCCATCGTATGAAAGATAGTCTGTACATCTACGGACAGGCTGTTTTTCATATCAAAATCTACTTCGGCACGCAACATCTCCTCTGCCAGAAGGGGAATATCGAAACGATTGGAATTATACCCGGCCAGATCACTGTCTTTAATTATATTGTATATCTCGCGGGACAATTGTTTGAATGTGGGTTCGCCAGCTACTTTTTCGTCGGTAATACCGTGAATTGCCGTAGAGTGTTCCGGTATGGGCATTTCGGGGTTTACCAACCAGGTCCTGCTCTCCTTATTGCCGTTAGGGTATACCTTAAGGATAGATATTTCCACAATCCGGTCTTTCGCCACATCGGTCCCGGTAGTTTCCAGGTCAAAAAAACAAATAGGTCTGGTAAGTTTAAGTTCCATTATTACGATTAAAAATTTCTAGTCTTTAAATTACGGTAAATATACTGATTGCAAAAGAAAACCCCGAACAATGCCGGGGTTTTTTAATATATCATCTTCTTAGTACATGACAAAAATCGGTTTTGCACAATTTGATCGGAAAATCAGGCTCCCTTTAGGGTTGGGGCAACAATCCCGAAAGCTTTCGGGAGAGGAATTATCCAAATTCAATTTTTGTCATATACTAAAATTCATCTCTGTAATTAATTACAGCAGGAACGTACGGAAGTATGTCTCTGCAATTTATATGGTCCTTTCCAAATCCCAGGCCTCCAGATAATCGGCCACTCTTTTCACGAACATACCTCCCAAGGCACCGTCCACCACCCTGTGATCGTAGCTGTGAGACAGGAACATCCTGTGCCGTATACCGATAAAATCACCTTCGGGAGTTTCTATTACGGCGGGCACTTTCCGGATAGCACCCAGGGCCAGTATACCTACCTGCGGCTGGTTGATTATAGGTGTCCCCATAATACTTCCGAAAGTCCCCACATTGGTTACGGTATAGGTACCGTCCTGCACTTCGTCCGGTTTCAGTTTGTTTTGCCTTGCTCTCCCCGCCAGGTCGTTCACCTTCCTGGTAAGCCCCACGAGATTCAACTGATCGGCATTACGGATGACAGGTACTATAAGGTTACCGCTGGGCAGGGCTGCCGCCATTCCCAGGTTTATATTTTTCTTTTTAATGATCTTGTCCCCTTCTACGGAAATATTCATCATCGGGAAATCGCGAAGGGCCCTGGCCACTGCTTCCATAAAGATGGGAGTAAAAGTCAGTTTTTCTCCTTCTCTTTTTTCAAATTCACCCTTCTTCTTATTGCGCCAGTTTACAACATTGGTAACATCTACCTCTACAAAACTTTGCACATGGGCGGATGTCTGCACACTTTGCATCATGTGGTGAGATATCAGTTTCCGCATGCGGTCCATTTCAATGATCTCATCTTCCCCGCTGCTTACCGCTGTCTGTGGCGCCGGTTTTACAGGCTCTGTCTTCCCGGAAGTTCCGGTTACCGGAGCAGTCTTCCTCGCAATTTGCTCCTGCGTACTGCGGTTTTCCAGGTAGCCCAGAATATCATTTTTAGTCACCCTGCCATCTTTCCCGGTGCCGGGAACCCTTTCCAATTCTTCCAGGGATATGCCTTCTTCTCTGGCTATATTTTTTACCAATGGAGAATAAAATCTTTCGGAAGCAGAGAAATCCGCCGGTTCGGCTATTCCGGGAGATGTCGTTTCTTTAGCGGTTTCGAAAGTCTTTTCCACTTCTGCTACGGCGGCTTCCGCAACCTCCTCCCCGGTTTCTTTTTCAGCAGTACCGCCCTCTCCTTCTATTTCTATTATGGCTATGACCTCTCCAACCTGAACCACATCATCCACATCAAAGCGTTTTTCCAAAAGCACCCCTTCTACTTCACTGGGCACTTCGGAATCCACTTTATCCGTAGCGATCTCTAAAACTGCCTCATCCATTTCAATGGTATCCCCGACCTCCTTTAGCCATGATGTAATCGTTGCTTCCGCAACACTTTCTCCCATTTTGGGCAATTTAAGTTCAAATTTTGCCATATTTCTATTTTAAAGATGCCTTATCGATTTTCGATTGCGAAATTAATCAAAAAAACCGTTTTTCACTGAAAATAAATTATTTTATTTCCTTTCAATTTCCAACTTCCCGAGCCTATCCTTTCAAAGAATTCTCAAAAGGAATGCGGTGCAATATACTGCGCCCCAGGGTAATTTCATCCGCGTACTCCAATTCATCTCCGACGGCTATACCCCTGGCGATCGTAGAAGTCATTACGTCATAGGGTTCTATCTGCTTATAGATATAAAAATTGGTGGTATCTCCTTCCATAGTAGAGCTCAGAGCAAATATCACCTCTCTGACCCGGCCTTCTTTTACTTTATTTACTAACGTGGAAATGTTCAGATTATTCGGTCCGACCCCGTCCAAAGGAGATATTTTCCCTCCCAGGACATGGTACAATCCTTTATACTGGCTGGTATTCTCTATAGCCATGACATCGCGGATATCTTCCACCACACAAACCAGGGATTCGTCCCGTTTCGGGTTGGCACATATCTCGCATAGGTCCGTATCCGAAATATTATGGCAATTCCTGCAGTACTTCACTTCATTCCTCAGGCTGTGAAGGGTAAAAGCCAGCCTTTCTGTCTGTTCTGCGGGCTGCCGTAACAAATGCAATACAAGCCGCAAGGCCGTACGCTTGCCTATACCGGGAAGCTGAGACATTTCCCGTACCGCATTTTCCAATAGTTTAGAGGAGAATTCCATACCCGCAAAAATACGAAATTCAGGGTAGAATCAACAGCATCGGATGCCGATTGTTTTTTGATGTCGCGCATATTTTCGGTTGCTGGTTTTCGTCCGGATATCAGAAAGCCCCGGACCTGATCACTTGTAAAGAATATCCTGTCCGTTACCTGCTCTCCATCCGGGGCAACCCCGAACTCATCAACTCCAAAACTCCCGTACTCCCGAAACCATTCTTTTTCGTACTTTGGTCACCGGAAAAAATTCGATTTCTTTTATGCAACCGACATATATACTCCTCATCATTGCAGCTTACTTCGGACTACTTATTCTCATATCTTATCTTACCGGAAAAGGCGGCGACAACAACGAAACTTTTTTCAAGGCTAAACGACAATCGCCCTGGTATGTGGTAGCATTCGGAATGATAGGGGCTTCATTGAGCGGGGTTACTTTTATTTCCGTACCGGGATGGGTAGAGGCGTCTCAGTTCAGTTATATGCAGGTGGTTTTCGGGTATATTCTCGGGTACCTGATCATAGGGACGGTCCTCCTTCCTCTTTACTACCGGTTGAACCTTACCTCCATATACACCTACCTCGGCGAGCGTTTTGGCAATAACAGCTACAAAACGGGAGCTTCTTTTTTCCTCATATCCAGGGTTGTAGGCGCCAGTTTCCGGTTATTCCTGATCGCCAATGTCCTGCAGGTGATCCTTTTTGACGAAATGGGCATCCCTTTCTGGGTAACAGTTACCCTGACCATAGCTCTCATATGGTTGTACACCTTTAAGTCGGGCATAAAAACCATTGTCTGGACAGACACACTACAGACGCTGTTTATGCTTCTTGCCGTAGGTGTGGCCACGTATTCCGTCTACCAGGACCTGGCCATAAGCGATACAGGAGTTATCAGGTATTTATCGCAGAGTGAATTTTCCAGAATGTTCTTTTTTGACGATTTCAAAAGTGCCGATTATTTCTGGAAACAGTTTTTCTCCGGGGCTTTTATTGCGGTGGTGATGACCGGGCTGGACCAGGATATGATGCAAAAGAACCTCACCTGCAAAAGCCTGAAAGACGCCCAGAAAAACATGTTCTGGTTTACCATAGTTCTCACCGTGGTAAACTTTTTCTTCCTGTCCCTTGGCCTTCTCCTTACCGCCTATGCCCAACAAAACGGTATCGATGCCCACAAAGACGACCTGTTTCCGGTACTTGCCAAAGATTACCTTGGCACAGGAGTATTTGTCTTCTTCCTCATAGGCCTCATCGCGGCGGCTTACAGCAGTGCCGACAGCGCCCTGACATCGCTGACCACTTCTTTTAGCGTGGACATCCTGGATATAGAGAAAAGATATGATGAAAAAAAACAGGTCCGTATCCGTAAAAGGGTGCATATTCTTACCTCCCTGGTGCTTATACTGGTGATCATAACCTTCAAATACATTATAAAGAACGAAAGCGTTATTGCCAAACTCTTTGTATTTGCAGGATATACATACGGCCCACTACTCGGCCTGTACAGTTTCGGCCTTTTTACCAGGTGGAAAGTACGGGATGAACTGGTTCCTGTCGTGGCCATTCTCTCTCCCGTTCTATCTTATATTATTGCAGATCGTATGCAGGTGTGGTTCGGATTTGAATTCGGATTCATCATCCTTGTACTGAACGGGTTTCTCACCTTCTGCGGCCTGGCATTCCTGATAAAAAAGAATCCCCGGGAACACCTTCCGGTTTCGTAACCGTCAAATTCCGAAAATCATGACCGACCACAAAAAAATTATTGAAAACTATATCAACGCCTACAACAATTTTGATATTGACGGCATGCTCGCCGAACTCCACACGGACATCTGTTTTGAAAATATCCACGGCGACGAAACCACTCTCACGACTCAAGGAATCTCCGAATTTGAAGAACAGGCAGGGAAAGCCACCCGGATTTTCACCGAAAGAGAACAGGTTGTTAACAGTTTTCAGACCCATGGTAATCAGACCATCGTAAGCATCTCCTACACAGGGATCCTGGCCTGTGATTTGCCTAACGGATTGAAGAAAGGTGACATCATAAAACTGAACGGAAAATCCGTTTTCACCTTCCGGGAAGGAAAAATAATACACCTGAGAGATGAGAGTTAGAAACTACAAGAGTCAACATAACATTTACAATATACTGATATCCTACCGATTAAAGTCACTTCTCCATAATTTCGCCTTCGCTTTCGGACGATTATTTTAAACATGCGGTTATATTGCACGCGTGCTTACTTCCCCTTATCTTTGCACCTTAAAACTAAAAATTAATGATTGAGATTACCTTACCCGACGGATCTGTAAAGGAGTTTCCTGAAAACTCCACTCCTATGGACGTTGCCAGAAGCATCAGCGAAGGTTTGGCGCGCAACGTTATTTCTGCAAGTTTTAACGGTACAACAGTGGAAACGGCAACCCCGCTGACCACCAATGGTAATCTCGTATTGTATACCTGGAATGATGATGCAGGTAAAAAAGCTTTCTGGCACTCCACCGCCCACGTACTGGCACAGGCGCTGGAAGAACTTTATCCCGGAGCAAAACTCTCTATAGGCCCCGCCATAGACAATGGCTTTTACTATGATGTGGACTTTGGGGACAAAACCATCTCTGACAAGGATTTCCCTGACATCGAAAAGAAAATGCTGGAAATCGCAAGGGGAAAATACGATTATAAAATGCGCTCGGTTACCAAAACCGAAGCACTGGACTTTTATAAAAAGCAAGATAACGAGTATAAAGTAGAGCTCATCGAAAACCTGGAGGACGGCACCATTACTTTTTGTGACCACTCCACATTTTCCGATCTCTGCCGTGGTGGTCATATTCCGAATACCGGGATTATCAAGGCTGTGAAACTGCTCAACATCGCCGGTGCATACTGGAGAGGGAACGAAAATAACAAACAACTGACCAGGATTTACGGTATTTCTTTCCCGAAGCAAAAAGAACTGACGGAATATCTTCACCTCCTGGAAGAAGCCAAAAAGAGAGATCACAGAAAACTCGGAAAAGAACTGGAACTGTTCACCTTTTCGCAAAAGGTCGGACAAGGATTACCATTGTGGTTACCTAAAGGTGCCGCTTTACGTGAACGCCTGGAAAATTTCCTCAAAAAGGCGCAGAAAAAAGCCGGGTATGAACAGGTGGTATCGCCGCATATCGGACAAAAAGAACTGTATGTAACTTCCGGGCACTATGCCAAATACGGGGAAGACAGTTTTCAGCCTATTCACACCCCTCATGAAGGGGAGGAATTTTTGCTGAAACCTATGAACTGCCCGCATCACTGCGAAATATATAATGCCAGGCCGTGGAGTTATAAAGAACTCCCGAAAAGATACGCGGAGTTCGGAACGGTATATCGGTACGAACAAAGCGGCGAATTACACGGGCTCACCAGGGTAAGAGGTTTTACCCAGGACGATGCGCACATTTTCTGTACTCCGGATCAGCTCGATGAAGAATTCAAGAGCGTAATAGACCTGGTGCTTTATGTTTTCGGTTCTCTCGGTTTTGAGAATTTTACCGCCCAGGTGTCGCTTCGCGATCCGGAAAATCCGGGGAAATACATAGGTAGTGACGAAAACTGGGAAAAGGCCGAAAACGCCATTCTAAACGCAGCCAAAGAAAAAGGGTTGAATTACGTTATAGAAACAGGAGAAGCCGCTTTCTACGGCCCGAAACTGGATTTCATGGTTAAAGATGCCCTGGGAAGAAGCTGGCAGTTAGGTACCATACAGGTGGATTACAACCTGCCGGAACGCTTTGACCTTTCTTACAAAGGCAGCGACAATGAATTGCACCGCCCGGTGATGATCCACAGGGCTCCTTTCGGCAGTATAGAGCGCTTTGTCGCTATACTTTTAGAGCATACCGCGGGGAACTTCCCGCTGTGGTTAATGCCGGAACAAGCTATTCTACTCTCTATCAGCGAGAAATATGAAAAATATGCCGAAAAAGTTTTAAATGTATTAGAAAATTACGAAATTCGCGCCCTGGTAGATAACCGAAATGAGACCATCGGCAAGAAAATAAGGGAAGCCGAAATGAAAAAAATCCCTTATATGCTCATTGTTGGTGAAAACGAAGAAAAAGAAGGTACCATCTCGGTTAGAAAGCACGGTGAAGGTGACATAGGAACCATCACGGTGGATGCATTCGCCAAAATAGTAGAAAACGAAATAAACCGAACTTTAAAACAATTTTAAAACGAAGTTTAATTAAAAATCTGTAGGCCATAGCAATTAAAAGAAGATTCAACAGAAACCGTCCTAACCAAAGAGAGGACAAAAATCCGCACCGGACCAACAGGGATATCCGTGTACCGGAAGTTCGCCTGGTAGGAGACAATGTGGAAGTAGGCATATACCCAACCAAAGAGGCCCTGGCTAAAGCAGAAGAGCTTGGACTGGACCTGGTTGAAATTTCACCTAAAGCTGCTCCTCCTGTTTGTAAGATTACGGATTATAAAAAATTCCTTTACGAACAGAAAAAACGCGAAAAGGTTTTAAAGGCAAAAGCTACCAAGATAATAGTTAAGGAAATTCGTTTTGGGCCCCAAACCGACGAACACGACTACGAGTTCAAAAAGAAACACGGAGAAAAATTCCTGAAGGACGGCGCCAAACTAAAGGCATACGTATTTTTTAAAGGACGTTCTATCGTGTATAAAGACCAGGGAGAGATTTTACTTCTCCGTCTGGCCCAGGACCTGGAAGAGTATGGAAAGGTGGAACAAATGCCCAAACTGGAAGGTAAACGAATGACTATGTTTATCGCTCCTAAGAAGAGTAAGAAATAAGCGAAATAATTAAAATAATTTAGGAATTATGCCTAAGATGAAAACTAAATCCAGCGCCAAAAAGCGTTTTAAGCTGACCGGTTCTGGTAAAATCAAAAGAAAGCACGCTTTTAAAAGCCACATTCTGACAAAGAAAAGCAAAAAGCGTAAGCTTGCGTTAACACACAGTACCCTGGTACACGAAAATGATGTTAACAACATTAAAGAACAATTACGTTTAAAATAATTGTTCTTTACGGTTCGTATTATTGTATAACCCTGGAGTGAGGCAAAATAGATCGGAGATATTAGATTTTAGATTTAATAGAACAGCTATTTTAAAAGTACCGGTTGACGGACGCCTGCTACAAAAAACAAAAAAATTATGCCAAGATCAGTAAATTCAGTAGCATCAAGAGCCCGCAGAAAAAAAATAATGAAGCAGGCAAAAGGCTACTACGGAAGACGTAAAAACGTTTGGACCGTTGCCAAAAATGCGGTTGAAAAAGCAATGCTGTACTCGTACAGAGACCGCAGAAACAAAAAGAGGAGTTTCCGTGCTTTATGGATTACCCGTATCAATGCAGGTGCCAGGTTACACGGATTGTCCTACTCTCAGTTTATGGGTAAAGTAAAAGCCAATGACATCGAACTAAACCGTAAGGTTTTAGCCGATCTGGCCATGAACCACCCGGAAGCTTTCAAGGCAGTCGTAGACAAAGTAAAATAAACGTTTATTAACATATTTCGCTTATTGAAATCCGGCCAAAAGGCCGGATTTTTTATTGCCCCATGTGAAGTATAAGCTAGAACTTTCCACTAAAAAAACTCCACCACTTTTACGCTTGATCCTAAAATATTCGCGTACGTGTGACAAACAAAACACAAGACCTTTACCCAATACTTCATTTACCCTATACCCCTCTCCTGCCAGCAGCTTTCACCTCCGGAAATAACAAGCATTTAACAAGCATAACATCTATTATCCTTACCTTTGGGCCTTAAAATTGCTATGTATGGATTTATCACAAATAAAACTTATAGCCACCGATATGGATGGCACTTTGCTAAACTCCGAAAGCAATGTAAGTGACAGGTTCTTTAAAATATTCGAAGAACTCAAACAACATCATATACACTTTGTAGCCGCCAGCGGACGTCAATATCACAGTATCGTCGATAAACTTCGCCCAATAACGGATGACATTACCATTATTGCGGAAAATGGCGCTATTGCCAAACAGAGAGAAAAGGAGCTCCTTGTAACTCCGCTTTCCGTTTCCGTAGTGAAGGATACCATCTCACTGATCCGCCCCCTGCAAGACGCTTATATTGTTATCTGTGGCAAGGATCGGGCCTATATTGAGACGGACAACACCGCTTTTCAAAATATGTTCCGTGAATATTACCACGAATACACCAAAGTATCTGATCTGAACGATGTCACCGGGGACGAATTTCTCAAAATAGCCATATACAGCTTCGGTGGTTCCGAAAGGAACATATACCCTCATGTCCGTCACCTGGAAAGATCCCTGCAGGTAAAAGTATCCGGCGAATACTGGCTGGACATCTCCAGCCCGGATGCCAATAAAGGTCATGCCCTGAAGCTTCTCCAGGACAAACTAAAAGTAACCAAAGAAGAAACGCTGGTTTTCGGCGACTACAATAACGACCTGGAAATGATGGAGCAGGCGTATTTCAGCTACGCTATGGAAAATGCACATCCGAACGTTCTGAAAGCTGCCCGGTATAAAACACTGAGCAACGACAACAACGGTGTGGAACACATACTGGAAAAACTTCTGGAAGCAAAAAAAATGACGGTACCCGGACAATAACCCTTTAATATCACATCCCGAAAGCCGTTATTACCACGGTCCTGCTACCGCCGTAATTGCGATGTTCACAAAGGTAAATCCCCTGCCATGTACCGAGATTTAATCTCCCTGCACGGATAGGTACCTGGACCGAACTCCCCATGAGCGATGCCTTGATATGGGCAGGCATATCGTCAGGCCCTTCCTGGGTGTGAATATAATAAGGCTCGTTTTCGGGCACTGCAGTATTCATAAAGCTCTCAAAGTCTTTCCGTACGGAAGGGTCTGCATTTTCATTGATGGTCAGCCCGGCGGAAGTATGCTTTATAAAAACCTGCAACTGCCCTATCTGTATATCCCGTATCCGGGGGATGGCATTCCGTATTTCCTCCGTAACCAGGTGGAATCCTCTTTGCCTCGGTTTAAGTTGTATTTCTTCCTGCAAAAAGAGCATAACTTGTTATTTTAGAATTAATGATTTACCTATACCAGCCGATCAGGTTTTCTGCTTCTTTTTCTTCGCTGCGGGAAAAAGAATATTATTAAGTATAAGCCGGTACCCGGGAGAATTCGGATGCAATTCCAGTTCTGTTTTAGGGTCCCCTACCCTGTGCTGATAGTCTTCCGGATCATGCCCTCCGTAAAAGGTAAAAAATCCTTTTCCTTTTACCCCGTGGATATAACGGGCCTCCCCGTTGGCCTTGTTCTCTCCCAGGATCAATACGGGCGATTTGATCTCGTTTCCGTTAAAACTGGTGGTCTGACCCATAAAACCCTTGATGAGTGCCGTATGGTTCTGGCAGAGCATCGTAGGCACCGGGTCCCACTTGGCCGAAAATTCCATGAGCGTGAAATAATCCACTTCCTTGGCTATTCTCCGCCGTTCCGTCATATCAATAGAAGAAAACTCATAGACATTAGGATCGCGCTCCAGGGTAAACCCCGTAAAAGCAAATGTCTTATTATAATCTATTTTAGATTGGTAATTAGGCTCGGAAGGATCTCCGTCGAACATAGGCTCACATATATCCACCCCTTCTGCGGAAAGTGCTATATCAAAACTATCGGTAGCGGAGCACATGGCAAACATAAATCCGCCCCCTACGACAAAATCCCGTATTTTCAGGGCTACGGCCAGTTTGGCATCGGATACCTTATCAAAGCCAAGCCTGGTTGCGCGTTCTTCTGCTTCTTTCTTTTGTTGTATATACCAGGGCGCCATTTTGTATGCCCTGTAAAATTTCCCGTACTGCCCCGTGAAATCCTCATGGTGCAGGTGCAGCCAATCGTACATCAATAACCTTTCTTCAAGTACTTCTTCGTCATAAACCACATCATAAGGAATTTCGGCATAGGTAAGCACCATAGTCACAGCATCATCCCAAGGCGGGTTGTCTTTAGGGGAATACACCACCACTTTGGGTGCTTTTTCCAATACCACGGCTTCCTGGTTTTTAGCGGGACTGCTTATTTCCCCGAGAATACTTTCTGCTTCGGCATCAGATAAAACCTCGTAGGAAACCCCTCGTATAGTACATTCTTTCCGTATTCCTTCCGTATCGGGCAAAAGGAAGGAACCGCCGCGGTAATTGAGCAACCACTGCACTTTCAGATTCTTCGAGAGCGTCCAGTAAGCTATACCATATGCCTTGAGGTGATTCTTCTGATATTCCGCATCCATAGGCACCAGCACATGTGATGCCCGGACAGATATACCGCACATCAAAAGGACAAGGGTAAAAAGCAATGTACGGACAAATAAGCCGAAACGCATAATAAAAAGGTTTAGCTTCAAAGTTACGGAAAACGTTTGGAAATTTTATCGGGAAGACACCGGGTATTAAAAACGGCATGTTCCGGATATTAACCATTTGAATACCCGGAACACTACACTATCTTTCCTTCTATATTTACACCTGTCTTTTAGAACGGTACGTCACTGTCATCATCGGGCGCCGGACCATCGTTCATGGAACTTCCGAAAGCGTCTTCCGCACTCGGCAGGCTTCCGGGATTAAAGCCGTCATCTTCGGAAGCGTTCATCTTGGACTGGAATTCAAACGGAGAGTCAAAATCATCCAGGTTATCGAACTTACCGAGGTGTCCGATAAACTTCAGACGAATATTTTCCAATCCGCCGTTACGGTGTTTGGCCACGATAAATTCTCCCTGCCCCTGGGTAGGTGTACGCTCTTCATCGTCCCATTCTTCTATCTTATAATACTCCGGACGGTAAATAAAGGCAACGATATCCGCATCCTGTTCAATCGCCCCGGATTCCCGGAGGTCGGAAAGCAGGGGGCGTTTACTGCCTCCGCGGGTTTCCACCGCACGGGAAAGCTGTGACAGGGCAATTACGGGTACATTCAGTTCTTTTGCAAGCGCTTTGAGGTTCCTGGATATAGTAGATATTTCCTGTTCGCGGTTTCCTCCTTTCTGCGTTCCCCCGGCGGTCATCAACTGGAGGTAATCGATAATGATCATCCGGATACCGTGCTGCGACGCGAGTCTCCTGGCTTTCGCCCTGAGGTCGAATATAGACAAGGAGGGTGTATCATCTATAAACAAAGGCGCTTTTTCCAGGGATTTTACCTTTACGTTAAGCTGCTCCCATTCGTGTTTTTCCAGTTTTCCGGTACGCAGTTTCTCCGAAGACAGACCGGTCTCGGAAGAAATAAGACGGGTAATCAACTGTACGGAAGACATCTCCAGGGAAAAGAACGCTACGGGAATATCGGTATTTACTGCAATGTTCCGGGCCATAGACAGGGTTAACGCGGTTTTCCCCATACCCGGACGTGCCGCAACGATAATAAGGTCACTGGGCTGCCATCCGGAGGTGAGCTTATCGAGCTTATCAAACCCGGAAGGAACACCGCTGAGCCCTTCTTTATTGGATATCTCTTCGATCTTCTTCTTGGCCTGCATAACGAGACTTTGCGCCGTTTCCGAAGATTTTTTAATATTACCCTGGGTTACTTCGTACAACTTTGCTTCCGCGCTGTCCAGGAGATCAAAAACATCCGTAGTTTCATCGTATGCCTCTTCTATGATCTCCGAAGATATTTTAATCAGGCTCCTCTGAATAAATTTCTGCAGGATAATACGTGCGTGAAATTCGATATGCGCCGAAGAAGATACTTTCTGCGTAAGTTGTATAAGGTAGTAATCTCCTCCTATCTGTTCGAGTTTACCGTCTTTTTTCAACTGAGAAGATACGGTAAGCAGATCTATAGGTTCTGTATTTTCAAACAGTTTTACGACGGCTTCATATATGGACCTGTGTGCTTCCTTGTAAAAGGCATCCGGATGCAAAATATCTATCACTGCATCCACCCCTTTCTTATCGATCATCATGGCACCGAGTACCACTTCTTCCAATTCCAGTGCCTGGGGAGGTATCTTTCCTTTTTCCAACGAGATTATTCCCGACCTGCCCGAACTTACGGGCGCTTTTTCAATTTTAATTCCGGACACGGGGCCTGTTTTTTCCATAAATGCGAATGTAGAAAATGCTGCTTTAACTATTAAATAATAGAGTTACTTAATATTAACTCTTCGTTAACATTTAAGCTGTTAACAAGTTACAACTTTATGTTCATAACGTAAAAAAAACCGAAGTTCTTTACTCCGGTTTGTATACTTATCCCCCGAAACAGGGATTATAACGGTTGATATTTTAGGAAGATTAATTTTTAAATACTCCCATACTGGCGTATTTCTCCATACGTTCTTCCACGAGTTCCTGCGGGGAAAGTTTTTTCAGTTCTTCGTAATTTTCTATAATAACCTGGGAAACGGTTTTGAAAGTTGTTTCCCTGTCGGAATGTGCCCCTCCGAGAGGTTCTTTTATGATATCGTCTACCAGGTGTAGTTTTTTCATGTCTTTGGCCGTAAGCTTCAATGCTTCGGCAGCCTGTTCTTTATATTCCCAGCTTCGCCACAGGATAGAAGAACAGGATTCCGGTGATATTACGGAGTACCATGTGTTTTCCAGCATAAGCACCCTGTCTCCGACACCGATACCGAGGGCTCCGCCGGAAGCACCTTCTCCGATGATAACAACAATCACGGGGACTTTAAGACGGGTCATTTCCATAATATTCCTGGCAATAGCTTCTCCCTGTCCTCTTTCTTCCGCTTCAATTCCGGGATATGCACCGGGAGTATCTACCAGGCAAACTACCGGAACTTCGAATTTTTCTGCCATCTTCATAAGCCGAAGGGCTTTACGGTATCCTTCCGGGTTGGCCATACCAAAATTCCGGTATTGCCTTGTTTTGGTATTATACCCTTTTTGCTGCCCCACGATCATAAAACTCTGACCGTCAATTTTACCCAACCCTCCTATCATCGCCTTATCGTCCTTAACAGTACGGTCACCGTGCAGTTCCAGGAAAGTGTCCCCGCATATGGCCCTCACATAATCGAGCGTATAAGGTCTTGAGGGGTGACGTGACAACTGAACGCGTTGCCAGGCCGTGAGATTCTTGTATATCTCTTTTTTAGTTTGTGCAAGCTTCTTGTCTATCTGTTTACAGGTTTCGGTTACATCCACATCGCTCTCTTCTCCTATAACCCTGCACTTGGATAGTTGTTCCTCTAATTCTTTAATAGGTAATTCAAAATCCAAATATTCCATTATCCATTAAATTTTGATTCGGTTCAGCCCACAAACTTACGGATTTTTTTGTGTACAATTTACGGGCAAATCATTATTTATATCTCTTAACATATTCCCATATCACGGGAGGGGCCAATGCCATTACCCGGTCCGCCCGGTTTCCGTTTTTTTGCACCTCCCCTGTGTTTTAACACGCCATTAGCCAGTACAGTGGCCAGAATAACTATAGCTCCGAGATAAAATTCCGGACTCATCTTCTCACTGTCCCCCAGGATCATAAAAGCCAGTAGTATACCGTAAACCGGTTCCATATTAATGGTCAGCATTACCGTATAAGGGCTTATATATTTCATAACCTTAACCGAGGAAATCAGGGCATAAGCCGTACATACCGAAGCCAATACGAGGAGATAAAGCCAGTCTTGCGCAGCGAGCCTGAAAAAGTGCCCGGTGAAGACCTCTCCCGCCATAAAAAGAGAAAGAAAACCGACACCGCTCAGCAATTCGTAAAAGGAAATCACAGACGGACGGTACTGCTTTACAAACTTTCCGTTCATAAGCGAAAACACCGAAGACAACAAAGCGGCAATAAGAGCGAGTACAATTCCTTCGATATAGGAAGATTCCACCTTAAAAATAAGGTACAACCCGAGAATGACCACCAGTCCCAGAACAATTTCGTACCATATAACCTTTCGCTTGTACCATATGGGTTCGAGAATCGAAGTAAAAAGTGCTCCCGTAGATATCATCGCCAGGGTTACGGATACGTTAGATACTTTAACCGCCTTAAAAAAAGCCACCCAGTGCAGGGCAAGCACAATTCCTGCCAGGACAAAAGCAAACACTGCTTTTTTAGGCACCCGCAGGGAAAAGCCGCAGTACCACATGTAACCACCAACAAAAAAGGTAGCCATAAACATCCTGTACCAAACCAGCGGAATGGCATCTATAGTGATCAGGGCTCCGAGAACCGCCGTAAACCCCCAGATAAATACAATAAAATGCAGGAGGAGGTAGTTTTTCCGACTATTGTTTAGCATTATTCAGCAGATAGATGGCAAGTATTCCGAATACAATATTAGGTAATGCTGCTGCGAGCAACGGAGAAAATCCCGATTGCTCTGCCATGGCACCGAATATCCTGTCAAAAAATATAAATACAAAGGCCAGTGCGATTCCCAGGGCAAGATTAATTCCCATTCCTCCCCGTTTTTTCTTGGAAGATACGGCTACCGCAATAATGGTAAGTATAAATGCCGATACCGGAAGCCCCCATCTTTTATATTTCACCAGGAGATACGTATTGATGTTGGACGAACCTTTTCGCCGTTCTTTATCGATAAATTTATTCAGTTCAAAAAGGTTTTTGGTCTCCGCTATATACGATACCGGGGTCAGGTCATCCAGGTTAAAGGAAAAAACGGTATCCAGCCTGCTTTCCTTTTGCAAAACATCATCGGTTTCTCCTATTTTCCGCTTTATATAAGACGATAACCGGTATGTACTGTCTTTTTCTACCCACCGGATATTGCGGGCAGATATTTTGTATATGAGTTGTTCACCCTCAAAATGTTCCAAAGTAAAGTTATACCCTATTTTATTTCGCGGATCAAAGCTGCTCACATAAATAAAGTCATTATCGTTGATCTGGTTGTATAGATTTGTGGTTTCCCGGTCCTGTTTTCCTTTCTTCAGGTATTTATAATAGAATTCCTTGTATCCTTTACTGGCCGAGGGCACAATAAACATCCCCATAACAAAGGCCATTACAGCCACAAGAGCCGCCCCTACGATATACGGCCTGAGAAAACGGGTATAAGGTACTCCGGAACTCAATATAGCTGTTATCTCCGTATTATTGGCCAGCTTGGAAGTAAACCAAATTATGGAAAGGAAAAGGAATATGGGAAACAGCAGGTTGGCAAAATAAAAGGTAAAGTTAACGTAATAAATCACAATCTCCGAGGTAGGTGCTTCCTGCTCTATCATCTTCCCCACTTTTTCCGACAGGTCGATCATTATTCCTATAGGAATGAACAACAGGAGCATTACCGTAAAGGTACCCAGATACCTTTTAATAATATACCAATCTAATATTTTCACTATACCTATATATTATTTTCCCATTACACTAAAGCCTGTGTCCCAACTTTGGCACCATGGCATTTTTCCAGGCATAAAAATCTCCTGCGATAATATGCTTCCGTGCTTCGCGAACCAACCAGAGATAAAATCCGAGGTTATGTATTGTTGCAATTTGTTTGCCAAGATACTCATTTGCCGCAAAAAGATGCCTCAAATACGCTTTGGAATATTCGGTATCCACAAAAGTGATCCCCATTTCGTCTACCGGGGAAAAATCGTCTTCCCACTTTTTGTTCTTTATATTGATGATGCCATTTGCCGTAAACAGCATTCCGTTACGCGCATTCCTGGTAGGCATTACACAGTCGAACATATCCACGCCCAATGCAATATTTTCCAGTATATTTACCGGTGTTCCTACTCCCATCAGATACCGGGGTTTATCTTCGGGCAGTATGTTGCAAACCACTTCAGTCATGGCGTACATTTCTTCTGCCGGCTCTCCTACGGACAACCCTCCAATAGCATTCCCTTCTGCACCGACCCCGGCAATGTATTCTGCGGATTGCTCCCGGAGGTCTTTGTATACCGATCCCTGAACAATCGGGAATAATGACTGACTGAAACCGTATTTTTCGGGTACTTTCTCCAGGTGTTCCACACAGCGATCGAGCCAACGGTGTGTCATATGCATGGAACGCTGTGCGTAACGGTAGTCGCACGGATACGGAGTGCATTCGTCAAAAGCCATAATAATATCGGCCCCGATACTCCGCTGAATTTCCATTACTCTTTCCGGGGAGAAAAAGTGATACGAGCCGTCTATATGAGACTTGAATTTAACACCTTCTTCTTTTATTTTCCGGTTGGCAGACAGGGAATATACCTGATAGCCGCCACTATCCGTAAGTATATTTCTTTCCCATCCCATAAATTTGTGCAGCCCACCGGCCTTTTCCAGGATTTCTATCTGTGGCCGGAGGTAAAGATGATAAGTATTACCCAGGATAATATCCGGGTTAATATCTTCCCGCAACTCTCTTTGGTGTACACCTTTTACCGACGCCACAGTACCCACGGGCATAAAAATAGGAGTTTCGATAACCCCATGCCCCGCATGTATCTTCCCTGCCCTGGCCTTACTTGCAGGGTCGTTTGCTTGTAACTCGAACTTCATAAAAAATATCAATCAGTCGGCAAAGATAGGAATATTTTAAAGTTGGAAGCACGAAGCTCGAAGCTCGAAGTCTTGGCATACAAACTCCTGACTTCATGCTTCGAGCTTCGTGCTTCAGGCTTCGCACTTCCACCCAAATCCAACAAATTATTTGTGAAACCCTGAAAACTAACACGAAAATCCTTTGGGGGAAGCTTATTTTAAGTTTATTTTTGCCAGGGAATAATTTCAACTATTAAAAATGTCTAATATTCAACAACTAAACGACTTAGCAACACAGGTTCGCAGGGATATTTTGCGGATGGTTCACAAGGTTAATTCCGGCCATCCGGGAGGATCTCTGGGATGTACAGAGTTTTTCGTAACCCTGTACAACGAGATCATGGAACTGAAAGATGAATTCGATATGGATGGTAAAGGAGAAGACCTTTTCTTCCTTTCCAACGGGCATATTTCTCCGGTATTCTACAGCGTACTGGCACGAAAGGGATATTTTCCGGTGGAAGAACTCAGCACTTTCCGGATGATAGATTCCCGTCTCCAGGGGCATCCTACCACTCACGAAGGTCTCCCCGGAATACGCGTAGCTTCAGGTTCTCTCGGACAAGGAATGTCCGTAGCCATCGGGGCTGCACTCGCAAAAAAACTGAACAAAGACAACCACCTGGTATACAGTCTGCACGGTGATGGCGAATTACAGGAAGGACAAAACTGGGAAGCCATTATGTATGCTTCGGCATATAAGGTGGACAACTATATCGCAACCGTAGATTACAACGGCCAGCAGATAGACGGGGCAACAAATGATGTTCTCCCCATGGGTGACCTCAAAGCCAAATTCGAAGCCTTCGGATGGGATGTTATGGAAATTAAAGAAGGTAACAATACAGAAGCCGTAATAAAAGGCATGAAAGAGGCCAAAACCAGGACCGGAAAAGGAAAACCGGTATGCGTACTTCTTCATACGGTAATGGGTAACGGTGTGGACTTTATGATGTACACCCATGCATGGCACGGGAAAGCGCCTAACGACGAACAACTGGAAAAAGCCCTGGCCCAAAACCCGGAAACCTTAGGGGATTATTAATCCGTAGATTCGTGTACAGATGCACGGCCATGCGTCTCAATCCAGAGAAGGCCGTAGGTCTCTAACCGTTCCCTGAAAAATCCATTTAACAGAAAAACCAAGATGAAAAAATATACAGATACAGGAAAAAAAGACACCAGAAGCGGATTCGGAGCCGGGATGACTGTCCTGGGCCGTACTAACCCCAATGTGGTGGCTCTTTGCGCCGACCTTATAGGATCTTTGAAGATACAGGAGTTTATCGATGAAAACCCGGAACGCTTTTTCCAGGTTGGTATTGCCGAAGCAAATATGATGGGGATTGCCGCCGGGCTTACCATAGGTGGTAAAATACCGTTTACCGGTACTTTTGCCAACTTTTCTACCGGAAGGGTTTACGACCAGATTCGTCAGTCCATTGCCTATTCGGACAAAAATGTAAAAATATGCGCTTCCCACGCCGGGCTTACCCTGGGAGAGGATGGTGCTACACACCAGATACTGGAAGATATAGGACTCATGAAAATGCTTCCGGGCATGACCGTGATAAACCCTTGCGACTACAACCAGACCAAGGCTGCGACCATAGCCATAGCCGAACATGAAGGACCGGTTTACCTCCGTTTCGGAAGGCCAAGTGTAGCCAACTTTACTCCGGAAGATCAAAAATTTGAAATAGGTAAGGCCATTCTTCTCAACGAAGGGACAGACGTTACCATTATTGCTACCGGCCACCTGGTATGGGAATCTCTCCTGGCCGCCGAAGCCCTGGAAGCCAAAGGTATTTCTGCCGAAGTGATCAACATACACACTATAAAACCGCTGGATGAAGAGGCCATACTGGCTTCTGTTGCAAAAACCGGTTGTGTGGTTACTGCGGAAGAACATAACTACTACGGCGGACTGGGCGAAAGCGTAGCAAGAGTACTGGTAAAAAACCAGCCCGCCCCCCAGGAATTCATAGCTACAAACGACACTTTCGGAGAAAGCGGAACTCCCGCCCAGCTCATGGAAAAATACGGCCTGAACAATAAAGCCATAGAAAAAGCCGTTGAAAAGGTACTGAAGAGAAAGTAGACTTTTCCTTATTAAGGGAATACACCTGCTAAAAAAGTAATTATTTTTTAACCGTCCCGGACGAAAAATACTCCGGGAATTAAACCGTTCCTATGAAAAGATCGCTTTTAATTATTGCTATGCTTTTTGTCAGCGCTGCCGGGTTTTCCCAAATCGACTTTGGTGTAAAGGCCGGTTTTAACTACAACAAAACAGGAGACCTCAAAGACCAGGCAGAAAATGCCATCCTGGACGGCGGAAGCGGAAAAGCCGGATTTCACGCCGGAGTATGGCTCCGCGGAAATGTACCTATTATAGGTCTGTACCTGCGCCCGGAATTTATGTATACCCAGATCAGCAGCGAATACGAATATCAGGGTGACAAAGGGAATTTTGACCTGCAAAAACTCGATGTGCCGATTCTTATCGGTAAAAAATTCCTCGGTTTTGCACATGCCTTTATCGGGCCCTCTTTTCAATTCGTGGTAGATTCCGACTTTGATGCGGAGGATATTCAGGATATTGACACAGACAGCTTTACCCTGGGCATGCAAATGGGACTAGGCGTAGAATTCGGCAGTCTCGGTCTTGATGTCCGATGGGAAAGAGGACTCTCTGACTCCGAAGCTAAAATCGTGGGCAACAACAGTGACAACTTAACGATAGACAGCAGACCTAACCAGGTTATTTTTGGTTTGTCTTATAAGTTTTAGTGAAATCGCAACTCACTAACAGTAAAAAAAAAACGGTCTGAATTGGATTTTTCAGACCGTTTTTTATTTTCCTTTTTCCAAACCTCATCAATCCTCTTCTTCCTCCTTTATTTCCCGCACTCTCAAAAGATCAACGGTAAAAGCTATGGGCGTATAGGCCGGAATACTACCAGAACCGGAATAATATCCTAATCCGGCAGGCATAAACACCATTCCTATACCATAATTCCCGCTAATAACATAAGTACCGTCCTCTTCATTGATTTCTATCTTTCCACCCGACTTCAATGCAGGCATAAATTCCCGGAAACCGCGGATATTATTGGACAGGTTAAACCATACCGGTGTATTGCTGTTATCAAAGATAAAATCGTTCAGTAAAAAACCTTTGTACCTTACCAAGGTAGAATCCGTAGTCTTGGTAGCGGGAATACTATCATTGTCCCCCTGTCTTGCCACAAGGTAATACAACGTATGGTCGAGGGTCTCGTCTGCCGAGATCTCCACTGCTATGGTCTTTTCCTCTATCCGGTCCATCAGAGATTCCTTATTACTATTCTCTCCGGCAATGGTATCGATGACTATCTTGAAGTCAAAACCTGTACTCTCGGCATAGGTAGAGTCTTCAGCAGCTGCCTGGAACTCTTCGTAATTATAAAAGTGGGTGCTCAGGTATTCCCGGATATCCGCATCGTTTTCCGCTGCCACCTCGGCAGGGTCCCGAACCTCGACACCACCTCCGTTATCATCCTTTCTGCACGATCCCAGCAGGATCAATGCCCCTATTGCAACCAAACCAAGTCTGTTTATCTTCATCATTGTTAAAAAAATTGAATGCGCAAGATACAATTTTCTGTAAATTTGTTTTTATTAATTAACGTAGATTTTCCGTTAGCGTATGCGTATTGATAAGTATTTGTGGTGTGTCCGCTATTACAAGACGAGAAATATTGCCACCGAAGCCTGTAAAAAAGGACATATAGAAGTCAACGGCCAGACCGTAAAACCTTCCAGGGAGGTCTTTCCGGCCGACAAGATAAAACTCCGGAAGAACCAGATCCACTACGAACTTACCGTTCTGGATATCCCTCCAAGCCGGGTCGGGGCAAAACTGACGGATATATACCGGAGAGATACCACGCCGGCCGAAGCTTTTGAAAACGCGGAACTCCTGAAATATGCAAAGGAACATTATCGCAAAAAAGGAACGGGAAGGCCTACCAAAAAAGACCGGAGGGATATCGACGACTATGTAGAGAACGATCCGGAAGATTCTGCCCCGGAGTAACTAATATCGATACTATACCATGGATATTACCACCGAAAAATATTGGGCGGACCGGTACAATTCCGGTACCGACAGATGGGATATAGGCAATATATCCACCCCTATAAAAGCCTATACAGACCAACTGGAGAACAAAAACCTGAAAATACTCATTCCCGGTGCGGGAAATGGCTATGAAGCGGAATACCTGTTCCGGAGCGGTTTTAAAAATGTATACATCCTGGATTTTGCTTTACCGCCATTATTGCGATTTAAGGAACGGGTACCAGACTTTCCGGAAACCAGGCTCATCCACCGGGATTTCTTCACTCTTGAAATGTCTTTTGACCTTATCCTGGAACAGACCTTTTTCTGCGCGATTCCACCCGGGGCCAGACCGGAATATGCCCGCAAAATGCATCAATTACTACATCCCGGAGGAAAACTGGCAGGATTGTTATTTGATTTCCCGCTAACTGAAGAAGGCCCGCCTTTTGGCGGCGATAAACAGGAGTATCAGAATTATTTCTCTCCTTATTTTGACGTTATCACTATGGAACGCTGCTATAATTCCATAAAACCAAGAGAAGGCAGGGAACTCTTCTTTATATGCGACTCAAAAGAACCCGAAACAGTATCGGGATACTAAAAGAGTTTTCACCCGGTATATGCACATGTCATTTTAATCGGTAAATTTGTTATTCTTATCAAACAGAAAAGTTATGACCATTACGGAAAACAAGATACTCAACCACGAAGAGATAGAACACAAAATACGGAGGATCGCTTACCAGATATACGAAACCTTTGTAGATGAAGAAGAGATCATTGTTGCGGGCATTGTTTCTGCCGGCCTGACTTTCGCTGAAAAAATCGCGGCTACTTTAAGCAATATTTCCGATATAAAAGTAACCCTATGCGAGGTTACGGTAGATAAGGTAAACCCGACAAACCCGGTTAAGACCTCGCTTCCGGAAAGCGCTTACCAGGACAAGGCCGTGGTACTGATTGACGACGTTCTCAATTCCGGGGCCACATTGATATACGGGGTAAAACACTTTTTAAACGTACCTCTTAAAAAATTAAAAACCGCGGTACTCATAGACAGGAACCACAAGCGTTACCCCATTAAAGCGGATTTTAAAGGCATTTCCCTCTCCACTTCCCTCCAGGAACATGTAAGCGTGGAATTCGGTGAAGAGGAAAACTTCGCATATTTACAATAATCACCTATACGATCCTGGATACTATCTCATCTGCTATTGTCTCCACGGGACGGCCATCTACCTGTACGCTGTAATTTGCCTTCATGTAGAAAAAGTTTCTTTCAAAGAGATGTTTCCGTATGAACTCCTCCAGTTCATTGCCGGAAAGATGCTTTATTAAAGGCCTGTGTTCTTTTTCCTTTGAAAGACGAGCAGTGAGTTCGTCAATGGATGCCCTCAGATAGACAATCTTATCCGTAGCTTCCTGTATATATTCCATATTACTACCGTAACAGGGAGTACCGCCCCCAAGGGCAACAACCATGTCTCCTCCATTGGCAAAAAGCTCTTCCAGGTGACGGTTTTCCACTTTGCGAAAATATATTTCTCCTTTCTCACGAAAAATCTCCGGGATGCTTTTCTGCTCCTTTTCTTCTATATAATCGTCCATATCCACAAATTTCAGGGATAATTTTTCGGCTAGTTTACTTCCAACGGCACTTTTACCGCTTCCCATATATCCAATCAATACAATTACCATAAAACTTTAATCTATTTAAAAACAATATGTTATATTTCTCATCTAAAAAAAACACAAATTTATATCAAAATCACCTTGAAAAATAAATTATTGATGTTATATTTGCACCCGCCTACCGAGAAGGAGGCTTACCGCCAGCAACGGCGGGCAATCTGCCTGAAAAGGCAGTTCTTTGAATGACCTGGTAGCTCAGTTGGTAGAGCATCTCCCTTTTAAGGAGAGGGTCCTGGGTTCGAGCCCCAGCCAGGTCACTGTAAAATTTATATCCCGGTTCTCCGTAAGCAACCGGAAAAACAATAAGTGTTCTTTGCATTATTCTGAAATAATGATTTAATCTTAATTGACCTGGTAGCTCAGCTGGTAGAGCATCTCCCTTTTAAGGAGAGGGTCCTGGGTTCGAGCCCCAGCCAGGTCACTTTTTTTTAGCTCACGTGGTGAAATTGGTAGACACGCCATCTTGAGGGGGTGGTGTTCGCAAGGACGTGCTGGTTCGAATCCAGTCGTGAGCACACAAATACTTCAAAACCCCTGTTCGCAACCGGGGTTTCTTTTTTAAGACATTTCCGCCCTCCTTTGCACATCAAATAAATAGTTTTCAAGTATATGTATTTCCAAAATTCTCCTGTTTGATAAAAAAGGGATCGAAAAAAAACAGATTACACCCACTTACTCCACAATTAACCTGTCTAACATATCCCTGACTTTATCACTGTCCCATGCAGCAACTCCTTTCTTACCGACTACAATATCCCCGTTTTTATCCAATACCCAGGTAACCGGAATACTCGAAGAATACATTTTTTCCGGCACACTGGTCACCGGGAAATAAGCCGGGACATCCCATCCTTTCCGCATGAGAAACTCCTCTACTACTTCCGGTTCTTCCCCGGTTACAAAAAGAAAGACCACCTTATCTTCGTAATCTCTGTACAACCGGTGCAAAGCGGGCATTTCAGCAATACAGGGAGGGCACCAGGTAGCCCAGAAGTTTACCAATACCACCTTGCCCCGCGCATCGTTAAAATCATACATTCCTCCATCTAATGTCCGCAAATCCCAGCGATAGCTGCCAATATTTTTCCTGTTCTCTTCCGGGGTCTGCGAAGGACTGAAAGCCACCAGCCTGTTCACCCATATTTTCACAGCCGTACCAACGGGGGTAAACAGGACAAGCACCGCAAACACCAGCAGGAAAAGATTAGATACCTGGTTTTTTGACATTTTCATCATGCACACGCTTTACATACAGACCACTATCATACTCTCCATTATTGCAGCAAGGTATCGAGCAACTGCCTTATTCCGGCATTATCCCAATCCGCTATTCCATCGCTCTCTGCTGCTATATATCCGTTTTTATCTATAATATACCCGGAAGGCACCTTTTTGGCATCCAGAGGCATTTTTTCGCCTATTATAAGATATGTGACCGGAAACGAATATCCTCTCTTCTCCATAAGTTCCATAACAGGCTCTTTTTCCTCATTTGTAATTACATAAAAATCCACCTTATCCTTATAAGCATCATAGAGCTTCTGAATACTTTTTCTTTCCGCGATCGACGGGACACGCCAGGAAGCCCAGAAATTCACAAAAACAACACGTCCATCGGACTCATTAAAGTTAAATACCTTCCAATTCTCATCCTTTAATTTCCAGTCATAGCCGGAAATCTTTTCACGATCCCGAGGTTCTATAATTTCGGGTTTCGGTGAAAATAATCTGCTGAGCAGAATTTTACTCTCAAACCCTAAAGGAGTAACAAAGAAAGACAGCACAAATAATATAAGCAGGATATTCTTAACCGTTCTTTTTTTCATGGTTGAACTTTTATTTGAATTATTACACTGGCGTCCTGCCTTTCGGAAAACTCCCGCTACAAAAATAAAAAACTCCCGAAACCGGGAGTTTTTTACAAAATTATATTTCAGTTATTTTATCCATTAAGCCTTTCCGGCCGCGATAAGGTTCAATGCCGAACCTGCCCTGAACCAGGCTATCTGGCCTTCGTTATAGCTATGGTTTGTCACAATCACATCTTTGCTCCCGTCACCGTGAACCACTTCTATGGTCACAGGCTTGCCAGGTGCAAATCCTTCGAGATCCACAAAGTTGAACGTGTCGTCTTCCTGTATCAGGTCGTAATCTGCTTCATTAGCAAATGTAAGACCAAGCATACCCTGCTTCTTGAGGTTAGTTTCGTGAATACGTGCAAACGATTTTACAAGTACCACTTTTACACCGAGGTGACGTGGCTCCATCGCAGCGTGCTCACGGGAAGAACCTTCTCCATAGTTATGGTCTCCAACTACTACGGTAGGAATTCCCGCAGCTTTGTATTCTCTTTGTGTATCCGGCACACCACCGTATTCTCCTGTGAGCTGGTTTTTCACAAAGTTTGTCTTCATATTGTATGCGTTCACAGCGCCGATAAGACAGTTATTGGAAATATTATCCAGGTGACCACGATAACGCAACCAGGGTCCTGCCATGGAAATATGGTCCGTAGTACATTTACCGTAAGCTTTGATAAGCAATCTGGCTCCGGTAATATTTTTCCCGTCCCAGGGCTCAAAAGGCGTTAACAGTTGCAGACGTTCGGAAACAGGAGACACTACAACCTCAACACTGCTTCCGTCTTCTGCCGGAGCCTGGTACCCTGCATCTTCAACAGCAAAACCTTCCGGAGGAAGTTCATACCCTCTTGGTTCGTCCAGCATCACTTCTTCTCCCTCTTCGTTAATAAGCTTGTCTTTCAACGGATTGAAATCGAGCCTTCCGGAGATAGCAATTGCGGTTACCAGCTCGGGAGAACCTACGAAAGCCAGGGTGTTAGGGTTACCATCCGCACGCTTTGCAAAGTTCCTGTTAAAGGAATGTACAATCGTATTACGCTCTTCTTTTTCAGCTCCTGCACGGTCCCACATACCGATACACGGTCCGCATGCATTGGCAAATACCGTAGCACCGATTTTATTGAACGTATCGATAAATCCGTCCCTTTCGATAGTGTAACGCACCTGCTCCGATCCGGGAGTTATAGTGAAGTTTGATTTTGTTTTTAATTTTTTATCCGATACCTGTTGGGCAAGTGATGCTGCCCTTGAAATATCTTCGTAAGAAGAGTTGGTACAGGATCCTATAAGTCCGTACTCGACTTTCAGCGGCCAGTCATTTTCTTTTGCCGCTTCTTTCATTTTGGATATCGGTGTAGCCAGGTCCGGAGTAAAAGGACCGTTCAGGTGAGGTTCGAGCTCGGAAAGGTTGATCTCTATAACCTGGTCGAAATACTGCTCCGGATTTGCATACACTTCCGGATCGGCAGTAAGATAATCTTTTACTTTATTGGCCGCATCGGCTACATCTTCACGTCCTGTTGAACGCAGATACCTGTCCATCGACTCATCATAACCGAAGGTCGAAGTAGTTGCACCCACTTCCGCACCCATGTTACAAATGGTTCCTTTACCGGTACAGGACATCGCCTTGGCTCCTTCTCCGAAATATTCTACGATAGCGCCAGTCCCTCCTTTTACAGTAAGGATCCCGGCAACTTTAAGGATAACGTCTTTGGGAGCAGTCCACCCGGAAAGTTTACCGGTTAACTTTACTCCTATCAGTTTAGGAAATTTCAATTCCCATGCCATTCCGGCCATTACATCCACCGCGTCGGCACCACCAACACCAATGGCGATCATACCCAGTCCTCCGGCATTTACCGTATGCGAATCGGTACCGATCATCATACCTCCGGGGAAAGCGTAGTTTTCCAGTACAACCTGGTGAATAATACCGGCACCCGGCTTCCAGAAGCCGATGCCATACTTATTGGATACCGACCCGAGAAAGTCAAATACCTCATTACTGGTTTCGTTGGCTCTTTTAAGATCCTTGTCCGCACCTACTTTGGCCTGGATAAGGTGGTCACAATGCACAGTGGTGGGAACGGCCGCCTGGGGTTTTCCAGCTCGCATAAACTGCAACAACGCCATTTGTGCAGTAGCGTCCTGGCAGGCTATCCGGTCCGGGGCAAAATCCACATAATCCGTACCTCTCTCAAATGCCTTAGTGGGATTACCATCCCAAAGGTGGGCATACAAAATCTTTTCGGATAAGGTCAGCGGCTTACCTACCACTTCACGAGCTTTGTCCACCCGCTCGGCGATTCCAGCGTAGACCTTTTGAATCATATCAATATCAAAAGCCATTGTCTATAAAGTTTTTTATTTTGAAAGTCCAGCAAAAATACGAAATCGCCAACACTTTTTAAAGTTTTTAATATCTCCTTTTCTTTGCCTCGCAATTCGCAATAAAACCTCCCGAAAAACTTACAATTTTACGCATTTGATATTTTGAACATATGCAAAATACAAATTTGTTAATATACGGATATAGCATACCGCAAAATCCGGCTATTGATTTTATTTATAAGGGAATAATCAAACGAAATTTTAAGAGATTGTTAAGCCCGGGAGAATTACATCTTTGATAAAAGCACTTACTTTTCCTTCCCACCGAAAAGGGGTTTTCCGGCAATAATATCCGAAAGGTAAACGATCTGAAAACCCGGCCCTGGGTTTAATGATTTTCACCACGAAGCCTACCCCCAGTTAAACGCAATCTCTTTTTTTATATCCGGGTGAAGGCTGTAGTGTACGGGACAGGTATTTGCTGTATTTTCGAGAATTTTCTTTGTCTTGTCGTCGGGGTTCACCGCAAAGCGAAAAACCACTTTTATCTCCGAAATCCGCCTTGGCGCAGCAGCCATGGTCTTGGTAACCTCCGCCGTGGTCCCGGCGAGATCCACTCCCAGTTCACGAGCCTTAATTCCCATTACCGTAAGCATACAACCGGCCAGCGCCGTAGCTACCGTATCGGTAGGGGAAAACGCTTCTCCTTTACCGTTATTATCGGTCGGGGCATCGGTAATAAATATGTTTCCCGACTGCAAATGCTCGCATTCGGTCCTCAGATCTCCTTTATAAGTTACTTTTGAAGTCATTTTACCTCTTCTATTTCGAGTTTATCCGTATATCGGACTATGTACGCCCCGTTGTTGTAATATCCTCCCAGGGATTTTTTATGATACTTGAATTTGTTCTCCACATATTCGGTCTCTCCTATAGCCGAAGTAGTACTATACAGATCCTTATTATACGCGAGTCTCAGGATAACGTCCAGGGTAAGATCATACCCCCTTGCAGCATAACGGTTCGGAGAAATACCGAACCTTTCGGCATACGCCTTTACAAAAGCCCCTTCTCCGGAAGAAGCCTTATCCACAGTGGGATAGTGAAAATTCAGATTTGCCAGGTGAAAATTGGAAACACTTTCGGAATCATAGGCATTTCCTTTTTTTGTGGTAAACATGGTTATTTTGCGTTTGTCCGACCTCGCAGAGTTCAACACTCCGGTGACATTTGTCAACATCACAATATCTCCGGTCTCTACTATCACCCAGTTCTCTTTTGTTTCACTGAGTATTTTCTGCAGATCATCGAGCCTTATAAATTTGTCTTCGGTAGGACTGAGCACTTTTACCCCCGGTAATTCCTGTTGCAGTTTTTCGCGCACACCCGCATTCCCGGAATCGGCAATGACAATTACCTGCCTGTCCCCTACGCGCGATTTGATATACCCTATCATCTTATCCCGCAGCACATGATCGTCCGGAACCGTCTGAAATATATTATTCAGAGGTTTTACATTTCCGGAGAACGGCAGAAATACGGGAACACCCCTTACGCCTGCAGCCACTTCGTTAAAAGGTGTGGTAAGAAACGGCCCTATAACAGCATCTACATCTTTAAAATCGTTTGCTGTCAGCAACCTGCCCGTACCCGTGATACTCGCCCTGCTATCCAGCACCTTTACATCGACAGATATACCAAGTTGTTTTGCAGAATCCAGTGCGGCAAGCGCCCCGGTATAAAAATCCAGAGAACGACTTAACAGTTTACTGCTCTTTACCTTTTGCCTGAGATCATCTCCTTCTGCTATTTCGTTCAGTTTAAAAGGAAGCACCAGTGCTACGTTGGTTTTGGCCCTGCGATCAATGCTATCCACCAGGTGGAATTTCTCCGTAACCACTCCGTCTTCCACTTCCAGGTCGGCAGAAATGGATTTTGGTAGTTTGAGCACCATTCCTTCTTTAAGCCCCCCTTCCTTTAATTCGGGATTCAACCCTTCCAGTTCTTCACGGGTTACGCCCAGTTTCACTTTAAGCCTGTAAAACCCCTCTTTAGGCAGCACTACATAATAATTATGCGAATCGTCTATGGGTTTTTCTTCATTATCCGGATGGTCGGGCACCATGACTTCCTGCCCTTCCCGCAATACATCCCCCATACCCGGGTTCAGGTCTTCCAGTTCCTCAATGGTGATACCGTGCTTATAAGCTACCCGCCATTTACCTTCCTTAGCCTCCACCACGTAGGTTTTGGTATTGTCCGGTTCCGGATCTTTAAACACCTCTACCGCCTGGTATTCAAACCTTGGTATCCGGATCTTTTCTCTCTTTTTGAGTTGCCTGCCGTATAGTTCTTTGTTGTATTTTTTAATATCGTCTACACCAACATTATACAATTGCGCTATGCTGTAAAGTGTTTCTTTGCGCCTTACTTTGTGCGTAATGAAGGACACCACCTCCTGAGTCATGGATTCTCCGTCCGCCTTTGCCTTGTCGGAAACGGGAATTATTAAAATGGTGTTTACCGCGAGACCGTTCTTTACCTCCGGGTTCAACCGGATGATATCCGAAGAGCTCACCTGGTATTTCCTGGCAATACTTTCTACTGTCTCTCCTTTTTTTACCGCATGCGTATCAAAGTCCTGCGCATGCACAAAAGAACCAAAAAATACCAGCAGTAAGAAAACAACAAATTTGTTCATCTATCTTCTATTTTTTTTAAATCATTCGAACCGGACCGGGTTAGCAGACTTACATTACTCCCATTCTATGGTGGCCGGAGGTTTGGAGCTTATGTCATACACTACTCTATTAACGCCTTTTACCCTATTTATTATATCATTAGAGGTCTTTTGCAGAAAATCGTAAGGCAGATTTACCCAATCGGCAGTCATACCGTCCGTGCTCTCCACAGCCCTCAGGGCAACGCATTTTTCATAAGTACGTTCGTCTCCCATAACTCCTACGGAATTCACCGGGAGCAGGATAGCACCTGCCTGCCATACCTTATCATAGAGTCCCCAGTTCTTTAAACCGTTGATGAAAATTTCATCCACTTCCTGTAAAATACGAACTTTTTCCGGGGTAATGTCTCCCAGAATACGTATAGCCAGTCCGGGACCGGGAAAAGGATGTCTTCCCAGCAAACCGGCATCCATATCCATAGACGCCCCTACTCTTCTCACTTCATCTTTAAACAACATACGAAGGGGCTCCACCACTTTCAATTTCATAAAATCCGGCAATCCACCTACGTTGTGGTGACTTTTTATGGTTGCGGACGGACCGTTTACCGAAATAGATTCGATCACGTCCGGGTAAATAGTTCCCTGCCCGAGCCATTTTACATTTTTTATTTTATGCGCTTCATCGTCAAAAACCTCAATAAACGTACGTCCTATGGCCTTTCGTTTTAACTCCGGGTCTTCTACCCCTGCAAGAGCACTCAAAAAGCGTTCCGAAGCATCCACGCCGGTCACATTTAAATCCATACCTTCGTAACGCTCCAGCACTTTTTCAAATTCGTTTTTGCGTAGCAGTCCGTTATTTACAAAGATACAGTGCAGGTTTTCCCCTATGGCTCTGTGCAGCAATACGGCTGCCACGGAAGAATCCACACCTCCGGACAACGCGAGCACCACTTTGTCATTGCCGAGTTGTTCTTTCAACGCATTTACCGTCATATCCACAAAATTATCCGGTGTCCAGGTCTGCGCTACCCCGGCAATTTTCACGAGGAAATTTTCCAGTATTTTTTTCCCGTCGGTAGAGTGGTATACTTCCGGGTGGAATTGTATGGCATAGGTGGTTTCTCCTTCTATTTTATATGCCGCATTTTCCACGTCGGCAGTACTTGCCAGTTTTCTGGCATTATCGGGTAAGGCCTTAATAGTATCGCTATGGCTCATCCACACCTGTGTTCCCGGAACAACTCCTTCGAAGAAAAGTTCTCCTTCTACGATATGGGACAGGTTTGCCCGGCCGTATTCGCGGGTATTGGAAGGCTCTACGCTGCCCCCGCCAAAATGAGCAAGATATTGCGCGCCGTAACACACCCCCAACAGCGGTATTTTTCCGCGTATGGCAGACAAATCCGGATGCGGAGCATCTTCTGCCCGAACCGAGAACGGGCTTCCGGAAAGGATCACCGCTTTGTAGCGTGAAATATCGTCGGGTAAATTATTGAATGGATGAATTTCGCAGTAAATATTGAGCTCGCGAACCCTTCGAGCGATGAGTTGTGTATACTGCGAACCGAAATCTAAAATAAGTACGTCGTGTTGCATGCGCAAAAATACTACTAAATATCAAAAATCAAATCTCAAATCCCAATTTCCGTCCTTTTAATTATTCACAAAAGTACGAAGCTCCTTTTTTCGGGCTATTTCATTGTATCCAGGATCATTTTTATATCTTCTTCGGTGGTATCGGGATTTATAAAACAAAAACGGGAAACGGTCTCGTATTCCTCCCCGTTTTTCCATTTGGTGGGAGTAACGAGCGCCAGGCCTGCCTTGTGGTTTTTATATGTCCAGTTGGTATAATCTTCCGGCACCCAACCTTTCCGGCGATAGAGCACACAGGAAAGACTCGGTTCCCGGACGAGTTCCAGGTCGGGATCTTTCTCAATTAGCCTTCCGGCTATCTTTGCAAGTTCTATACCCCGTTCCACGGCTTCCTTATACATCCCGGTGCCGTGCATTGCCAGTGAAAACCACAGGGGTAATCCCCGCACCCTCCTGGTAAGCTGTATCTGGTAGTCGGCGGGATTAAAACCGCGCGCGCCCTCATCTTTAAAAATATCCAGGTAAGACCCTTCCTGCGCATGGGCCTGCCTGGCAAGTTCCGGGTTTTTATAGATCACGGCGCCACAATCATATGGCGAAAAAAGCCATTTATGCGGATCTATGGTAATACTGTCGGCCTTCTCTATTCCCAGGAACAAATGCCTTACCGAATCGGCAGCCAGGGCACCTCCCCCGTAAGCGGCATCTACATGGAACCACAGGTTTTCTTTTTCACATATCGCAGCTATACCTTCCAGGTCATCAATAATTCCCGCATTGGTTGTTCCCCCCGTAGCTACTACGGCAAACAACCTGTTTCTCTGTTCCGGAGACAGGTTTTCTATGGTTCCCCGAAGACCTTCCCCGGTAAGCCTGTCTTCCGAATCTACCAGGTGCACATCGGCATCAATCACTTTGGCCATCGCTTTAATGGATGAATGAGCACCGACAGAGGTGATCACCACTCCCCTATCCCTGGCATGTTCCCCGGAAACCGATCGCCAGTTTTCACGGGCAGTAACCATCGCGGACAGGTTAGCGGCAGTTCCTCCGCTGGTAAATACCCCGAAAGCCCCTTTCGGGAGCCCGGTCAGGGACACCAGCCATTTCATCGCTTCGTTTTCGCAATATATGCCGCCCGCTCCCTCCATCCAGTAAGCTCCATGAATACTGGAAGCCGAGGTAACCAGGTCGAACATCACCGCTGCACGCGTAGGGGAAGCAGGTACAAAGGCAAGATGTCTCGGATGATCTATAGGGACTGTTGCCTTAACCAATATGTCCCGGAACAACTGAAAGGCTTTTTCCCCTCCGATTCCTTCCGGGGTAATGGTTTCTCCGACCAGCCTGCGAAGTTCTTCCTCCTTTTTCGGATGCCCCAGTTCCGGAGAGGTCTGGGTAATCCTGTTTATGGCATACTTCATGACATCCAGCGTCATTTCTACCACATCCATATCTATATTATGCATATGTCGATTCTTTTCGCACAAAGATACATTATTGTCCTTTTAGCACTGAACTGTAAAATACGCATATGGAAAATACATATTGTTGTGAAGAATGAAAAATATATCGTAAATTAATGCTCTAAATACACTCCGACCTTATGAATATTCTTGATTCCATACAAAACGACCTGAAAAAAGCAATCGGCAAGCCCAAACACCGTTTTCGCTATTTTTCTATGGCCACCTGCGGTTTGCACGGTCATGTAAGGCAGCGCACACTGGTACTCCGGAATGTGGCAGATGACTTTACGCTTACAGCATATACGGACAGTCGTTCCAAGAAAATGATGCATATCCGGGAAAACAGCGAGGTAAGCCTCCTGTTTTTTAATTCTTCGAAGTTTGTCCAGGTAACCATGACCGCCAATGTACATATAGAAAAAGACGAACAGGTTATACTGGAACTCTGGAACCGGATAAAACCCAGGTCGAGGAAAGATTATATTACGGAATTACCGCCGGGAACCATGATCCAGGACCCTTCGGATGTGGAGCACCAGGACAATATTCACTATTTTACCGTATTGAGACTGGTTCCGGAAAAGATAGAATACGTAAAGCTGCAAAAAATAAACCACCTGCGGATATTGTATACCCGGAAAGGCAATTCCTGGAACAGCAACTATCTCGTACCGTAAACCATCAGAACGTCAGAATACAAAAATCTCCTTCCAGGGGCTTTAACTCCCGGATGAGTCCGGGAATAAGTTTTTCGCCATACTCCAGGTAAAACTGCGAAAAATTTGCCGTTCTTTCCTGCAGGGACTGCCCGGGAAACAATTCGTTCTGTATATCTGTCATCCGGACCACCTGGTCCGATAATTTGCGCTTCTGCGCCTTCAAAAGTCGTTTTTCCAGTTTTTCCAGACCTTTGAGCTGCTTCTCTTCCTGGGCTTTAACAGCATTTAAAAAGGTTTTATCGGTCTTTTCGGCAAGTTCGTACATTCCTTTGAACTGTTCCTGCAGATATTTCTTTTGCGGAGAAAAGTCGATATCAATATCACTTATCTCCCGCACTTTTTTATTGATAAAAGCATCGCGTTTCAGAAACAGTGTGGCCGGGGTAATATTCAGTTTCGCCAGTTTTTCCCGTTGTACAGTGTCTGTTAGCAGAACAGAATTACGTACCAGCAATACGGGAAAGGGTACTTTTTCCTTTTCAAAAAAACCTTTCAACTGCAGCCAGTAAGCTATTTCTCCACCGCCGCCTATATAACAGAGATTGGGTAATACGACCTCCTGGTACAACGGACGGAGCAATACGTTCGGGGAGAACTTCTGCGGCATTTCGTGCAGGTGTTTCAACAATTCGTCTTTCTCCCATTTCATATCCGTATCGTGAACAGAATAACTGTTCCCGTTTTTTTCTATGCGTTCCCTCAGGCCCTTGTCCAGATAAAAAAGATTAATTTCCCTCGGATTCACCTGCAATCCGTAATCATCATCCGTTTCTTTAAGAGCTTCCGAAGTTTCGGAGACACTGTGATAAGCCGTATTCCGAAGCAGGTCATTTTCCGCATACGGAATAAACAGTTTTTTAAGCGCCGGATCATTTCCATCTACAATTACAAGCCCGTATTCACTAAAAAGCTTATTTACCAAAAACCTGGTGGCTTCGGCCAGGCCGGTGTGTTCCAGGTAAGCTTGCCGAAACAGATCTTTCAGATATTCCGCATGCTCTCCCGGTCCGAGTTCGGCAGCAAACAACCGGAATACTTCTTCCAGCCCGTCTGTGGAAAACTCACCTACCGCCCCCCCGGAAGACCTGTTCCAGCGAAAGTTTTTGCCGTGCAAATTAAAATGGTTGATCTCTTCAAAATCATGATCTTCCGTCGCCATCCAGTACACCGGAACAAAATGATAATCCGGGTACTCGGATTTTAAGGTCCGGGCCAGGTTTACGGTAGTGATTATCTTGTATACAAAATAGGCCGGACCGGTAAAAAGGTTTAACTGGTGTCCTGTGGTTACGGTAAACGTATTATCGGAAGATAAGGCCTGCAGGTTAAACAGGGTTTCCCTGGATGTATCCGTGTTTTTATACTGGTCTTCCAGTGCTCCGACCAATACACGACGTGTTCCGGCTGGAAAAGAAGCGTGCTTTTCTTCGATCTGCTCCCGGAAAGCCTTTATTTCCGGAAAACGGCTGTAAAAAGGCTTCAGGGCCTGTTTTTTTTCCGTATAATCACATATCAGCTTCGAAAAATATCCGGTTTTTCTGAATGAAAGACACTCTGCGGGCATAATTTTAATACGAATTTTAGAGGGGTAAAGATAAAATTCTTTGCGGTACGGTTTCTAAAAATTACGTTAAGATGTCAGCACACCCCCCTCCAGGCACACAAGATACTAAACGTGAGACACAAAATCAATCCTGCTTCCGACCTAAGCACCGGGGATTTGCCGAAGACAAACGATCGTGTGTTAAAACAACGGATAACAACTGTTTTGTCTTGTTTGTACTTATTCTTTATTTTAGCGCCACATAACCGAAATTATTCATGCGTTTACTCCACATACTTTTTGCCAGCCTGACTTTTATTACTGTCTCCGGCCAGGAAACATATCCAAAAGATTATTTTCGCGCTCCTCTGGATATTCCGCTCCTGCTCTCCGGTACCTTTGGTGAACTGCGTTCCAACCACTTCCATTCCGGAACCGATATAAAAACACAGCAACGGGAAGGATTACAGACTTATGCCGTAGCCGGAGGATATGTCTCCCGGATAAAAATTTCGCCCTGGGGATACGGCAAGGCGCTTTACATTACACATCCCAACGGGTTTACTTCCGTTTATGCTCACCTGCAGAAATTCGCTCCCGAAATAGAAGCTTATATAAAAGAAAGGCAATATCGTAAGGAGTCTTTTGATATAGAACTTTTCCCGGCATCTGCAGAATTGCCGGTAGAGAAAGGCGACCTCATCGCTTATACCGGGAACACCGGTGGCAGCGGCGGCCCCCACCTTCATTTTGAAATACGGGACACTAAAACGGAAAAACCGATAAACCCGCTGTTTTTCGGCCTCCGGGTAAAAGATTCCGAACCGCCTTTTATACAAGACCTTTATGCATACCCGCTTAGCGACAGTTCGCAGGTAAACCGTTCCGGGGAGCCGCTCCCCATACATTTCAGCAGGCAACCGGACGGCACGCTACTGGCAGACAAGACCGAGGCTTACGGCCCTATCGGTTTTGGTATCCGTGCTTATGACAGGCAGGACCTGGCATACAATAAAAACGGGGCATATGCCGTGCAGATGTCTGTTAACGGAACTACACATTTATACTATGATTTCGAAACCTTTTCTTTCGCGGAGAGCAGGCATATAAACACTCTTATCGATTACGGGCATTATATCCGAGAAAGACAAAGAATACAAAAATGCTTTATTTCTCCGGGAAACAGCCTGAGTATTTACAGTAAAAGGCTGCATGAAGGAGTTATTGATGTCCTGGACGGCTCGGATTATAACATCATCATCGAAGTACACGACTTTGAGGGGAACAACAGTATCCTTAAAATTCCGATAACGGGTAAAAAACAGGACATCGTACACAAAAAAGAAAAACAGATAACTCCCAATTACCTGCGTACTAACCGGGATAACATATACGCTACCGGCGATATTACCGTTTTCTTCCCTTCGCACACATTTTACGAAGACCTGTATTTTGACCTGAAGGATAATGGTGACGGCACCTATGAAATTCACAATGACGAGGTCCCGCTTCAAAGGAATTTCACCTTGTCTTTTGATGTTTCCACTTATCCGCAGGAAGAGCGAAAACAACTTTTCATTGCACGTCTGGACCGCCGGAAGCGCCCTTCTTATGAGACTACTTACAAAAGAGGTGATACATTTTCCACACATACGAAGAACCTCGGCACTTTTACCCTTCAAAAAGATACCACGGCCCCGAAAATAACCCCGGTCAATTTCAAGGAAGACCAGTGGCTATCCAATTACCGCTACCTGAAAATAAAGATATCCGATGACCTCAGCGGTATAGCTTCATACCGTGCAACGATCAATGGCCGGTGGATATTAATGGAATACGAACCGAAAGACAACACCCTGACCTATAATTTCGATGACATCCGTTTTAACGACAGCAAACACAAACTGGAACTTTCTGTCACGGATAATGTAGGGAACAACAACACATTTAACGCTACATTTTATAGGGCAACTAAGTAAAAACAGTACCTTTGCACCACCGTATGCCAAAGATCGTAAATGACCGGCCAGCCGTATACAAAAGCTTTTTGTACATATCTGAACCACAGTTGGTAAAATCGTTACGGACATTGCGGATACACCACCAGGAGATGAGTTATTCAGCTTAAAAACCTTACAAGTGAAAAAAGCATTGTTTTTATTATTTATTTTATGCACAGCCCCGGTTTTTGCGCAAAAAACGATTTATGAAAGCCAGAAATTCGAAGAACTAACCAAAGATCATAAAACGCTTGCCATTCTTCCTTTCCTGGCTACCCTCGAACTGGAAAACATGGAAAACCTCTCGGAAGAGGAATTGGAAAAACTGGAGGCCAAAGAAGGATATGCGGTACAGAATGCCCTGGAAAGCTATTTTTCCAAAAAGAAAAACCGCAAAGGGTTCCGGGTAAACCTTCAGAATATAAAAAACACGAATGCCATTCTCAATAAAAACGAAATCTCTATCGAAAACCTGGATGTCTACACTTCAGAAGAACTGTGTAAACTGCTGGATGTTGACGGTATAATAAGCGGCAACCTCACCCTCCGAAAATTAATTTCCAAGGGAGTGGAAAACCCAAGCCTTTTTGATATTATACGCGGTAAAAGCGATTATGGCAGGATAGCTATAAAACTCAGTGACGGAAAAACCGGGAAACTGCTGTGGAAGTTTGAAAAAACCATAACACGAAAATCCGGGAAAAATACCCGTGATATTATAGAGTCTATTATGAAAAAGGCTTCCAGGAAGTTTCCGTATGATAAATAGATCTTAGAATTGAGATTTTAGATTTTAGATTCGGTGGGATTTAAGCATATTGTAAAAATGGCATATATCGAAACCCTATATATGCCATTTTTTATCAGACCTTCGGAAGAAAATCAGCTAGCTTTCCCGGAATTCTTTCAGGGTTTCCACTACGTAATCCAGTTCTTCTTTCGTGTTAAAGGAAGAAAATGAAAATCTCAGGGAAGGCTTCTGTAATTCCTCTTCACTGAGTATGGCACTGAGTACATGCGAACCCGTAAGGCTACCACTCTGGCAGGCGCTGCCTTCGGAACAGGCTATACCTTTCAGGTCCAGGTGAAACAGCAACATTTGCGCTTTTTCCCTGGTAAAAGGTAAACGTACATTTACCAGGGTATATGTACTCCTGCTATTATCCGCACAGCCTCCGTTAAACTCCACTCCCGGTATTTTTTCCCTGAGTTGCTCTACAAAGTAGTTTTTCAGCTCCAGTATATACGTTCTTTCTTCTTCCAGATGGTCGTATGCCAACCTCAGGGCTTCTTCCATCCCTACAATATTGTGTACACTTTCCGTTCCGGCGCGATATCCTCTTTCCTGTTCACCTCCGAAAATCAAGGGGTTCAGCCCGGTTTTTTTACGGATATACGCAAAACCGACCCCTTTGGGCCCGTGAAATTTATGTGCGGCAGCGGCGAGGAAATCTACAGGGATCTTTTGCGTGTCCCATTCCCAATGCCCTATGGATTGTACCGCATCCGAATGGAACAACGCATCGTTTTCCTTGCATATCCTGACAACCTCAGCGATATCTATTTTGTTTCCTATCTCATTATTCACATGCATAAGGCTTACCAGCTTTTTGCTGTCGTCGTTTTGGAGTAACCATTCCAGGTGTTCATGATTTGGTGTACCATCCGGATCCGGCACCACGTACTTTACAGCAATAGCGTATTCCTTTTGCAGTTGTTCTGCCGTATGCAACACCGCATGATGCTCTGTTTTAGAAGTGATAATAGTTTGTATTCCCAGATCCCGAACAGCGCTGCGGAGTACCATATTATCAGCTTCGGTGCCACCGGAGGTAAAAATAATCTCGGACGGAGAAGCATGGAGATATCCCGCTATGGTTTTACGTGCCTTTTCTATCAATGTCCGGGCCGAGCGCCCGAAACTATGCGTAGAAGAAGGGTTACCATAGTTTTCACGGAGAGATGTACCGAGTACTTCCAGCACCTCGTCCCGCGCTCTTGTCGTAGCTGCATTATCCAGATATATCTTGTGCATTGGTTGTTAAAATTATGTGGAATATTGTCCGTTATACATACATTTCCACTACTTTTGTTTCGGAAATGCCTGCGCAAATTTAAGGGTTTTGCCGGGAAAAGACAGAGATACCCGTGTATTAAAAAATACAGGCCTGTCGGAAAGAGAAAATATTACTATGAAACATATTTTTATGAAAAATACTTTCTTCGGAATACTGCCTGCCATTTTATTACTGACCGGCTGTAATGATGGCGATCTGGACATAGAACGTGTAGATTTTTCCGAAAGCAGTATTACAGGCTGTACTAATTTCGAAGACACCGGGCTCTTGTTTAAAATTGCAGACAACGAAGCCCTCATACTGCAGCTGGAATCCAATTTTCTAAGGAACAGGGTAACTGCAGACAGTATTGAAAGTAACATTCCCGGAAATTCCCAGTTATACTATCGTTTTTTCGACAATGCCGTAACGAATGAGTATTTTTGCAACACCGTTCCGCCTTCCACTCCCGCAGTACTTCAGGAAGTGGTAGCCACGGGAGGGGTTATACGCGCCCTTTCCACACCCAAATCGGACGGCACCGGGTTTAATCACGGAATCGTAATACACGGGGCAGTATTGATGAATGATGCCGGGGAACGGGTAATTGAAAACAGGTTTCCCCTGGGAACATACACCACTATCCCGCCCAGTGCGGCAATCGGTGCCGAATTCAGCAATGTCATACACTGCAACGACACGCTGGTATATAAAGCAGGTACCGACAATACCGACAGGGGAATTGCCCTGGTTCTGGACCTGGAAGAAGGCTTGTTCCGCAATGAAGAAACAGAGGAAGACAGTCCTATAATAAGTACCATCGGTACCGAAGGATCAAGGGTATTCTTTTATGTATTCGACGGTGAAGTGCCCGACAATTATTTCTGCCTGGAGGAAAAACCGGAAACCCCTGTACAATTAGCGCGATATGAAGCTATCCAGGGCGAAATAGCAATCACCACGACAGAAACAAGTGACAGAACAGGTTTTTCACACCAGATCAATTTCCAGAAAATGATCCTGCTGAATGCCAATGAAGAAAGACTCCTGGGACAAAATGCTAACTTCGGAACATTTACGATAACCACCGAAGGGGATACCCCTTAATACTGGAAAAACACTCCGGGCTGAAGTTTTATGCGAGACAAAAGCTTTCAGGAAAATGCCTGGAGACCGGCTGTCTATGTTTTGTCCTTTGGTATATTTTGTTGAGACTCTATAACACACTTGCTTACAAACACCGGTTTCACCCGGATCATCACCATCTGATAACAGCACTTCCCCAGGTAAATCCGCTACCAAATGCAGCGAGAACCACAACGTCTCCTTCTTTTATTTTTCCTTCCTCCCATGCTTCGGTAAGGGCAATCGGAATAGAGGCTGCCGTGGTATTTCCGTATTTCTGAATATTGTTGTGCACCTGATCGTCGGAAAGTCCGAATTTCTGTTGTATAAACTGTGATATCCGCAGATTGGCCTGGTGAGGGATTAACATGTTTATGTCCCCGGGTTGCAGGTTATTTTGCTTTAATCCTTCCAGGATCACTTCACTGAACCTCACAACGGCATTCTTAAAGACAAACTGGCCGTTCATATACGGATAATACGATATATCTTCCGGATCGTTTTCTTCGAGGATATCCTTCACCCAGCGCCCTCCCATTCCCGGGGCGGTAAGTGCCAGCTCTTCCGCATGCTCGCCTTCGGAGTGGAGATGGGTGGATAAAATCCCCTTTGTATTATCTTCTTCCCTGGTTACCACCGCAGCTCCTGCCCCATCACCAAAGATCACGGACACCGCTCTGCCACGGGTGGTCATATCCAATCCGGTGGAATGCAGTTCGGAACCGATAACCAGGATATTCCGGTACATTCCGGTTTTTATAAACTGATCGGCCACGGAAAGCGCGTAAATAAAACCAGAACACTGGTTTCTTACGTCCAGGGCACCTACCGTTTTTATCCCAAGCTCCTTCTGCACCATCACTCCGGGCCCAGGAAAATAATAATCCGGACTAAGGGTAGCAAACACAATAAAATCTATATCTTCTTTATCTATTCCGGCTCTTTCTATAGCCACTTTCGCAGCCTTCACTCCCATAGTGGCCGTAGTATCCCCGTCTCCCCGTACTACATGGCGCCTTTCCTTTATCCCGGTACGCTCCTGTATCCACTCGTCATTAGTATCCATTATTTTGGAGAAATCGTCATTCGTTACCACGTTCCCGGGGACATAATACCCCAGACCGGAAATTTTAGAATTATACATTTTTTCTGTTTTAAGGTATCTTTTTTTGTTAAAATCTAAATCAGGGATGCAATTTAACCTAAAATTAGTGAATATGTACAACTTATAAAAAACACTTACTTAAAACAGTATTTTTTTATTGCAGTATCTTCAAGAAGATAAATTAATCCGCTAAAAACTGCTATATTTAATTTTTTAAAGACCATGCAGACCATTCCCCAGGCACCAACCAAGACACGAATAGCTTCCATAGATATAATGAGGGGACTTACCCTCGTCCTCATGTTGTTTGTCAATGACCTGTTTGTTCCCGGCGTCCCCAAATGGCTGGTACACACACAGGCAGCAGAGGACGGCATGGGGCTCGCAGACTGGGTATTTCCCGGCTTTCTGTTTATGGTTGGTCTTTCTATTCCGTTCGCCTTTATATCAAGAAAAAAAAGAGGTGAAAACAAAAGAAAGATATTCCTTCATATTATAGGAAGAACTGTAAGTTTGCTTATTATCGGGGTTTTTATGGTGAATGTTTCCACGCTGAATCCACAACTTACAGGTATAGGTACTTACACCTGGGCTATCCTGGTATACCTATGTATCTTCCTCATCTGGAATAAATATCCGGAAAACACGGGGAGACAAAAACTATATCGAAGTCTCCGTTTAACGGGTATTGCAGGGCTAATACTGTTGGCCTTTCTCTTTCGGGCAGGGACAGCGGAAGACCCGGAATGGATTTCCCCGCAATGGTGGGGCATACTGGGACTTATAGGATGGGGATATTTTGCAGCGGCCGTTACTCTTTTACTAACCGGAGAGAACCTGAAAAGTATTTTTGCGGTCTGGATAGGTTTTATCGCATTGAACATCTTCTCCCAACTCGATTTGTTAACCTTTTTGAACCCCATACAGCCCTATTTCGGGGTATTACTTAGTGGCACCACACCCTCCATTGTACTTTGCGGTCTCCTGACCGGAGTTATTTTAAAGAGGAATAAGGACCATTTCACAAAACTGCTCCGTATCCTGATCCCTTTTGGTATTCTGATCCTTTGCACAGGATTTGTATTGAGAAACTGGTTTATCCTTTCCAAAATTTCGGGTACGCCTTCGTGGGCAATGGTCTGTAACGGCATTAGTATTCTCGTGTTTTGTATATTATTTTATATCATAGACTTCCGGAAAATCATTTCGTGGGGTAACGTCTTTCTGCCGGCGGGACAAAACTCACTGACCACCTATCTGGCTCCGGATATCTTATATTTTATTCTTTGGGGATTTCACCTCCCCTTCTTCTTTTACAAACAGGAACATTCCCCGCTCCTGGCTGTCATCGGGTCTTTAGCCTGGGCCCTGGCCATGATAGGCCTTGCCAGGTTGTTGTCCAAGGCGGGAATCCGGTTAAAGTTATAAGAGATAAAACAATTATATACCAGAACTTCAATAACCCTCTTTTTCATTTCTCAAACCCGTATGTTTATCTCATTTTAAGAAATATTTAAGTTTATTTATAGCTTTTTTTAGCAACTTTACCGGAATTATAAAAATTCCACAATGAAACTAAATGTATTCCTCTCCTCACTCCTCTTTGCCGGTTTTTCTTTTTTCTCCCCGGCACAGGAGAACCTGACGTATCAAAAACCACCAAAAGAAATCCTGGAACTGGTGGATATTCAACGGCCTCCTTCCGTACGGATAGACAACAACAAGGAAAATATGCTATTGCTATACCGCAACAGTTACAAAACCATAGCGGAACTGTCCGAAGATGAACTTCGTCTCGCCGGTCTTCGTATCAACCCTAAGACCAATATATCCAGCAGGGCCGTATTTATCAACAATATAAAATATAAGAAACTAAAGGACCCCGAACCCAAGCAGGTTACGGGGCTTCCGGAAAATCCCAGGTTGTCCTACTTCACCCATTCGCCGGACGAAAAGAAAATAGCCTTCACCAACACTACCGATACCGGGGTGGAAATATGGGTACTGGACATGGCAAGCGGGGCGGCAAAAAAACTGACTGATGCCAGTGCCAATGCCAACATGGGCAATCCGTTCAGTTGGTTTAAAGACGGAAAATCTCTCCTTGTACGGATGCTCCCGGCAAACAGGCCGGAACTTATAGACACGGAAGAAGCCGTACCCTCCGGGCCTACTGTAACGGTGAGCAGCGGTATTCTTGCCCAAAACCGGACTTACCAGGACCTGCTGAAAAGTAAAGCCGATGAATTCAATTTTGAAACTCTTACTACTTCGGAACTGTACAGCGTAGACCTGGAAGGTAATCAGTCCCTCTGGAAAGAAAAAGCCATGTACTCAGGCGAACGCTTCTCCCCGGATGGAAAATATGTAATGATAACTACCCTGCACCGCCCGTTTTCCTACATAGTTCCATTATACCGCTTCCCTTCAACAATCAACATATATGACCTGGACGGCAACCTGGTAAAAACCGTGGAAGAAACCCCTCTTATAGAAGACCTCCCTAAAGGCTTTATGGCAACAAAACAAGGAAAGAGAAGTATTTCGTGGCGTGCGGACAAGCCAGCTACCGTAGTATGGGTAGAAGCCCTCGATGGTGGCGATCCGGAAAAAGAAGTTCCTTTCCGGGACGAAGTATTTACCCTGGAAGCCCCGTTTAAGGGAAATCCGGAATCTCTGGTAAAAACCATCAACAGGTTTTCCGGAATCACCTGGGGAAATGACCGCGTTGCGGTTCTGACAGACAGGTGGTGGAACGACCGGAATACGAAAACCTATATATTCAATCCTTCCCAAGCGGGGAAAGAAGCTAAAGTAGTATTTGACCGGAATTACCAGGATAAATACAGCGACCCCGGAAACTTCGAAACGGAGAAAAACGAATATGGTCAGTATGCTCTGAAACTGGATGGTAACAGCGCCTTTCTTATCGGAGACGGGTATTCGGATAAAGGTCAGTTTCCTTTCCTTGACGAAATTAACCTGACCAGTCTGAAAAAGAACCGCCTGTACCAATCGCAATTCACGGACAAACTGGAAAACATCCACTCTGTAATCGATGCCGGAAAAGGAGAAATACTGGTGCGTATCGAATCTAAAAACGAATACCCTAACTATTACCTCCGCAACCTGAAAAAACGTATGGCGCCGGTTGCCGTAACCAGTTTTAAAAATCCTTTCCAAAGTATTGAAAATGTACACAAAGAGGTTATCACCTACAAAAGGGACGACGGACTGGAACTGAGCGGCACCCTGTACCTGCCGGAAGGTTATGATACGGACAAAAAAGAAAAGCTGCCGATGATCCTCTGGGCTTACCCCAGGGAATACAAAGACAAAAGCAGTGCCGCGCAAACAACGTCCAATCCCAACTCCTTTACTTTCCCTTCCTACGGTTCTCCCGTATTCTGGGTAACCCGGGGATATGTTGTTCTGGATGGCGCCGCCTTCCCTATCATAGGAGAAGGGGACAAAGAACCGAATGACACCTTCCGGGAACAACTCGTGGCCAATGCCAAAGCAGCGATAGATGCGGTGGATGCCCTGGGATATGTGGACCGGGAAAGAGTTGCTGTAGGCGGACATTCTTACGGCGCCTTCATGACCGCCAACCTGCTTACACATTCCGATCTGTTTGCAGCGGGAATAGCACGTAGCGGAGCTTATAACCGTACCCTTACTCCTTTCGGCTTTCAAAGCGAGGAACGAAATTACTGGGAAGCCCCGGAAATCTATAACGGTATGTCGCCTTTTATGCATGCGGATAAAATGAAAACTCCCTTACTGCTCATTCACGGGAATGCAGACAACAATTCCGGGACCTATCCTATGCAGAGCGAACGTTATTTCAATGCCCTGAAAGGCTTCGGCGCCCCTGCCCGACTGGTTATGTTACCTAAAGAAAGTCACGGTTATGCCGCTAAGGAATCTATTTTGCACATTTTGTGGGAACAGGATCAATGGCTGGAAAAATATGTGAAGAATAAAGAATAAACAGGAGTACAGACCTGTCATACCGGCCGGAACCCGGGAAAGCGCCAGAGACAAACAGCGCTTTTCCGGGTTCCGGCTTTTTATTGAAGTACCATAAAAAGAACCGCCGCCAGGACACCCCCCATAACAGGGCCGATCACGGGGACCCAGGCATAAGACCAGTCATTTCCTCCTTTTGTTTTTATAGGCAATATGGCATGCATCATCCTCGGTCCGAGATCCCTGGCCGGGTTAATAGCATATCCCGTGGTACCCCCGAGCGATAAGCCTATGGCCCATACCAGAAAAGCAACAGGGATCGCGCCTACAGATCCAAGTCCTATGGGTTCTGCGGAAGACGTTATTTCCGCCCCGGTGATATAAAAAATGGTGAAAAGCAAGACAAAGGTACCAACCACTTCACTGATAAAGTTGGAGGAATATCTCCTGATTGCCGGGCCGGTACAGAAAACGGCCAGTACTGCTCCTTTATTTTCCGTGCGGTTAAAATGGTCCCGGTACATAAGCCATACCAGGAAAGCCCCTGCCATAGCTCCCAATACCTGGGCTATAATGTAAGATGCCACACTTCCCCAGGCAAACTGCCCCGCTACGGCCAGTGCAATAGTTACCGCAGGGTTTATATGGGCCCCGCTATATGGTGCTGCCACGGTTACGCCCACAAAAACGGCCAGGGCCCAGGCGGTGGAAATGACAATCCACCCCCCGTTATTTCCTTTCGTATCCTTCAGCACTACATTGGCAACAACTCCGTCCCCTAAAAGAATGAGGAGCATGGTTCCTAAAAATTCAGCCACAAATGGTGTCATGTATATTATGAATATATTTCGGGTTAAACATTTTTTCACATATCACGGACAAGGGTAATCCCGGTTCCGAAAATTTTATTCGCTCCAGCTTCGTGTGGCCTTGATAGCCTTTTTCCACCCGGCAATTCCTTCTTTCATCTCTTTCTCCGGATCGGGAGTAAACGTTTTCTCCATCTGCCACAACTGTTGTATCTCATCGATATTTTTCCAGTACCCGATTGCCAGTCCGGCAAGGTAAGCTGCTCCCAGGGCGGTTGTTTCCACAACATTGGGCCTTATGACATCGCATCGCAGGAGATCGGATTGAAACTGCATCAACAAATTGTTTACTGCAGCACCGCCGTCTACGCGAAGTTCTTTGATCTTCAGCCCGGCATCGGCCTGCATGGCATTCAGCACATCGGCTGTCTGGTATGCTATGGATTCCAGTGCCGCACGGGCTATATGGGCGGATGTCGTACCCCGGCTCAACCCCACCATAGTGCCCCGCGCATCCGGGTCCCAGTGGGGGGCTCCCAGCCCGGCAAAGGCGGGAACAAAATATACGCCGTCGGTGTCTTTCACTTGTGTGGCCAGTTGTTCTATTTCATCGGACGTCCGGATAAACTTCAGGCCATCCCGGAGCCATTGTACAACGGCACCGGCTATAAAAATACTGCCTTCCAGGGCGTATTGCGTTTTACCGTCGATCTTCCATGCCACGGTAGTAAGCAGGTTATTTTCGGAAAGTTTGGGCTTGTCCCCGATATTCATCAGCATGAAACACCCGGTACCGTAAGTATTCTTTACCATACCCGGGGTGATACACATCTGCCCGAAAAGTGCTGCCTGCTGGTCTCCTCCTATACCGGCAATAGGAATAGGCGTAGCAAATACCGTGGTCTTGGAATGTCCATACACTTCACTGGATTGTTTTACTTCGGGTAACATACTTCGCGGAATGGTAAACAGTTCCAGCAATTCGTCATCCCATTCCATACTGTTGATATTGAAAAGCAAGGTCCGGGATGCATTGGTCACATCGGTTATGTGCAGTTCTCCCTTGGTAAAATTCCAGATGATCCAGCTATCCACCGTACCACAAACCAGGTCGCCTGCTTCTGCTTTTTCCCTGGCCCCGGGAACATTGTCCAGTATCCATTTTACCTTGGTCGCAGAGAAATACGAATCTATGATCAGTCCGGTTTTTTGGCGTATGAGTTCCTCTTTCCCCTGCTTTTTCAGTTCCGCACAATACCCGGCGGTACGGCGGTCCTGCCAGACAATGGCATTGTATACGGGAGTACCGGTGTTCCGGTCCCAAACAATAACAGTTTCCCGCTGGTTGGTAATTCCCATTGCGGCAATGCTCTTACCGTTCAGGCCTATTTTGGTTACTACCTCTGCCGCTACTCCCGCCTGCGTAGACCATATTTCCAACGCGTTGTGCTCCACCCAGCCCGGTTTGGGGAATATCTGGGTAAATTCTTTCTGCGCTACGGAAACGATCTGTCCCTTTTCATCAAACAGGATCGCCCTGGAACTGGTGGTGCCCTGGTCTAAGGCTAAAATATATTGTTTCATAGTATCGGGTTATTTAGGGTAGACTGTATTGAACTCATCTTGACTTTTCCGTTTATTTTTTTAAGCTAAAATGTTTAGTACATGATAAAAATTTAATTTCCATGAATTTTGATCATGTTCGTTTCACTCAATAATATAATTCCGGGCTACTTTTTCAAAGGCGTGCACCTGTTCTTTTTGCCATTGCTCATCCTTACCCAGTTCTATAGCCAGTAATTCTGCTGTTTTTCCTGCCATTCGTACCGCAGCCTTTGCGTCCAGGAAAAGTGCCCTGGTACGCCTCGCCAGCACATCTTCTACTGTTCTCGCCATTTCATAGCGGGCAGCCCATACCACCTCGGCTTTCCTGTAAGGAAGAGCATCATCGAGGTTTTCCTCCAATGCGGGATTTTCTTCGATCAGTGCCAAAACGTGTTCCCGGTCGCTTCCGTAAACATACAAAGGATCGTTAAAGTCCGGCGATGGTTTCGCTCCATGAATGGCCATTGCAGCACTTTTGCTGTCTTGTTTCGGTAATTTCCCCAATGTCACGGCTTTATCTATGGTATCTTCTCCCATCTTCCGGAAAGTCGTCCATTTCCCCCCGGTTATGGTAAGGAGTCCTGCTTGCGACACCAATATTTTATGGCTCCTGGAAATTTCCTTGGTTTTCCCGGAATCTCCCTCGGTAGCAGCAAGCGGCCTCAATCCTGCAAATACGGACAGAACATCTTCCCGGGCCGGTTTTTTGGTGAGGTATCGTCCGGCCGTCTTCAGTATAAACACGATTTCTTCTTCCAGGGCATGAGGTTCCAGGCTGTGTTCATCCAGGGGGGTATCCGTAGTTCCCACCACCACTTTATTGTGCCATGGCACGGCAAAAAGCACCCTGCCGTCATCTGTTTTCGGTATCATAACCGCGTCTTCCCCGGGGAGAAAGGATTTGTCGAGCACAAGATGTACTCCCTGGCTGGGGCGCACGAGGTCTTTACTCCCCGGCGTCTCCATACGCAGAATGTTATCCACAAATATACCTGTGGCATTCACCACTACATCCCCCCGGAGATCATATACTTTCCCTGTTTCCTTATCGGTAGCTATAACGCCGTCTATACTGTCGTTTTTTTTCAGCAATCCGTTAACTTCCGTATAATTTAGCACTACTGCTCCGTGCTCTACACAGGTTTGGGCAAGGTTTACCGCCAGACGGGAATCATCGAACTGTCCGTCGTGATACAGCACGCCGCCTCGCAATCCTTCCTGTTTAATTGTCGGCACCCTCCGCAACGCTTCATCTTTTCGGATATATACCGAAGAGCCAAGGCTAAGGCTTCCCGCAAGCAGGTCGTACACTTTCAAGCCGACGGTATAAAAGGCACCTCCCCACCACCGGTAATTGGGAATAACAAACGACTGGTTCTTCACCAGGTGCGGCGCATTTTTAAGCAACAGCCCTCTTTCGCGCAGGGCTTCCCGTACCAATCCTATATTTCCCTGTGCCAGGTAGCGGACACCGCCGTGAACCAGTTTGGTACTGCGGCTGGATGTTCCCTTGGCAAAGTCGGCCTGCTCCAATACCAGGGTTTTATACCCGCGGCTTACGCTGTCCAGAGCAACCCCAAGCCCTGTTGCTCCACCACCGATAACAATAACATCCCATTTTTCATTTTTTTCCAGTTCCCTGAGCAATTCTTCCCTCCGGAACCGTTTAGTTTCATTACCCATCTTTTTCTTTTCATTTTTTACAAAAAGTTTCGTTTATCAATAAATACATAAATAACGAAACTTTTCAAAAGTAAATGATATTTGCTAATTTCCCAAAAAAATCCTTTATTTTTTATTCACCTGAATATTTATGACCAATACCAACCTTATTCTCCGTTAAAAAACACATCATACACCTCCAAATAGTATGATCCTACACTATTTCCTTTTATTTCATTTTAATTCATATTACATTTCGATTTATTGCTCATTTTACGGTTTTATCAAACTTTTATGTATTTTTACCACTGAAAACGGGCTTTTTATGATGAACAGACACAAACAGATACTGGATAAACTGGCTAAGGAAAAGCATGTGGAAGTTCTGGAACTCAGCAAGGAACTTCAAACATCTGCCGTTACCATACGTAAGGATCTGCGCCTGCTGGAAGAAAAAGGGCTCCTGTTCCGTACTCATGGCGGGGCTTCACTGGAAAATCCGTATGTGAATGACAGGCATGTCCACGAAAAAGAGAAAGTACAAACCGAAGAAAAGAAAGCCATAGCGGCCGCAGCGGCCAGACTGGTGGATACTGCCGAATCTATCATCATTGCATCGGGCACTACCGTACTTGCTTTTGCAAGGGCAATTCAGCCTAAAGAAAAACTGATCGTTATTACCTCTGCTCTCAATGTTGCCATGGAGTTGCTGAGGCATCCGAATATCGAAGTATTACAGCTCGGCGGCTATACCCGGCACAGTTCCTCTTCGGTAACCGGGCATTATGCGGAAATGATACTGGAAGAAACTTCCTGTAACAAACTCTTTATAGGTGTAGATGGTATAGACCTGGACTTCGGGCTTACAACTACCGATATTACCGAGGCACACCTCAACCAGAAGATGATACGCTCCGCGCAGGAAGTTATTGTTCTTGCCGATGCCACGAAATTCGGAAAGAAAGGTTTCGGAAAAATCTGTGAACTGGATCAGGTAGACCATATCATCACGGATAAAAGCATTTCTCCCGCTTTAGTCAAGAAATTACGGGACCAGGGGATTATGATTACTGTTGTTTAGTTGAGTAGTTCCTGGTTTCAGAAAAATTTTCACGCACCCCCATCTTCGGCATCTCCCAAAAAGAGAAAGAGTACAATCCTTTTTGATCCTGTTTTTTTATTTTATTGACCCATTGTCGAATTATCACATCATCCGGTTCCTGACTTTTGACATCGTATTTTAAAATGCCACTTTGTCACCTCCTCCTGCATTGGTACTTTTTTTGAAACTGCCCTAGAAGAAAATCACTATTAAAATTCTAATAAAATGACAACCGGAAATATCAATGTATCTGTAGAGAACATTTTTCCGCTGATCAAGAAATTCTTGTACAGCGACCATGAGATCTTTTTGAGGGAACTTATTTCCAATGCCACGGATGCTACCTTAAAGCTAAAACACCTTACAAGTATCGGCGAGGCCAAGGTAGAATATGGAAATCCCGTTATTGAAGTTAAAATAGACAAGGAAGGTAAAAAGCTTCATATCCTGGACCAGGGTATCGGTATGACAGCCGATGAAGTACAAAAGTACATCAACGAAGTCGCTTTTTCCGGGGCTGAAGAATTCCTGGAAAAATACAAAGATTCCAAAGACACCGGGATCATCGGCCACTTCGGTCTCGGCTTTTACTCTGCTTTTATGGTAGCCAAAAAGGTAGAGATCATCACCAAATCTTTCACGGATGCACCCGCTGCACACTGGACATGTGACGGCAGCCCGCAATTCACCCTGGAAGAATCGGACAAGAAAGACAGGGGAACCGAAATTATACTGCACATAGCGGACGATTCCACCGAATTCCTCGAAGAGAGCAAAATACGTGAACTATTGGTTAAATACAATAAGTTCATGCCTGTTCCGATCAAGTTCGGCACCAGGACGGAAACCCTGCCAAAACCGGAAGACGCCAAAGAAGAAGATCCGGCACCTACCGAAGAAGTAGACAATATTATAAACAATACGGAACCGGCGTGGACAAAGCAACCGGCCGATCTCAAGGATGAAGATTATAAAAATTTCTACCGCGAGCTGTACCCGATGCAGTTCGAAGAGCCGCTTTTCCATATCCACCTGAATGTGGATTACCCGTTTAACCTGACAGGTATCCTCTTTTTCCCGAAACTGACAAACGACCTCAGCATTCAAAAGGATAAGATACAACTTTACCAGAACCAGGTTTTTGTTACGGATAACGTAGAAGGCATTGTTCCGGAATTCCTCACCATGCTCAAAGGGGTTATCGACTCTCCGGACATTCCGCTGAACGTGTCGAGAAGTTATCTTCAGGCAGACGGTAATGTTAAGAAAATATCGAACTACATCACCAGGAAAGTTGCGGATAAACTCAGTTCCCTGTTCAAGGACAACCGGGAGGACTTTGAGAAAAAATGGAACGACATCAAGATCGTTATTGAATACGGTATGCTTTCCGAAGAAAAATTCTTTGAAAAAGCCGATAAGTTTGCCCTGTATCCGACAGTAGACGATACCTTCTATACTTTTGAAGAACTCAGTGAGAAAATCAAGGACAACCAGACGGACAAAGATGACAAATTGGTTATCCTGTACACCAACAATAAGGAGGAACAACACGGTTATATAGAAGAAGCCAAAGCGAAAGGTTATGAAGTGCTGCTCCTGGACTCTCCTATCGTAGCCCACCTCATCCAGAAACTGGAAACAGAAAAAGAGAATATCTCTTTTGTAAGGGTAGATTCCGAACCTGTTGACAACATCATTAAAAAGGACGAGGAAAAGATATCCAAACTTTCGGATGAAGAAAAAGACAAACTGAAAGAGATCATCACCGAGGCTGTTCCGAAAGAAAAATATACGGTACAAATGGAGGCTATGGACAGTAATGCGGCTCCTTTCCTCATCACACAGCCGGAGTTTATGCGAAGGATGAAAGAGATGAATGCAACCGGAGGCGGAATGTTTGGCATGAGCCACATGCCCGAAATGTACAACCTTGTGGTGAATACCAACAACGAACTGGTATCTCAGATATTAAGCACCAAAACCAAGCCCAAACAGGAAAGGCTTATCAGACAATCCCTGGACCTGGCACGGTTGTCACAAGGACTCTTAAAAGGTGAAGAGCTCACTAACTTCATCAAGAGGAGTTTTGATATGATAAAATAAATACGAAGCAATCAGGACAGGACCGTCTTTAATTTTCATATCTGTCGGTTCGTTCTTTCTGCTATACATTCAAAAAACCGCCCCGGGATTCCCCGGAGCGGTTTTTTTGTTTACCCGGGGTAAGGTTTTGTATATAAATCCCTGGAAAATTTCCGGTTTTTTTCGTTTTTTCACCGTAATTTTACCATATGAAAGTCATTGCCGTCAATATCGCCAAACCTACAGCCATTCCATGGAAAGGGAAAGAAGTACTTACCGGTATCTATAAACATCCGGTAACTTCATCCATATTACTGGAAAAGGAGGATGTTCAGGGCGATGCGGTGGTTGACCGGAAATATCACGGTGGCACGGACAAGGCGTGCTATGCTTTTTCCGCAGATCATTATCCGTACTGGAAACAGCGCTATCCCGACCTGGAATGGGACTGGGGGATGTTCGGAGAAAATCTCACCATCGAAGGACTGGACGAATCCCGTTTACACATCGGTGACATCCTTAAAATCGGCAATGCTACCGTACAGGTAACACAACCCAGGCAACCCTGCTTTAAGCTGGGTATAAAATTTGACAGCCAGAAAGTACTTAAAGATTTTATCGCTTACGAACGTCCAGGGGCTTATCTGCGTGTCCTTACGCCCGGCACCGTTAAAGCAGGAGACCCCGTGGAAATTATAGAACAGGACCCACAGCGGTTTAGCCTGCAGGAAGTGTTCTCCCTGCTCTACAAACCGGTTCCGGACCATATTCCGCAGATTACATCACATCCTTTACTGGCAGAAAGCTGTAAAAAAGACTTGGACCGTATATTTTCCAGGATCTCCTAACATATCGGAAAGGATTATTTACAACCTTGTCCGAATGGTATTTTTTTGTATCTTTATAAGGCACGGTCTTTTACCTGAAACCTTCTGCAATTTCAAAAGAGATGAAAAACCTGTTCAAAAAATTAAAACTGGAAAACCAAAAGGAGATCCTGGTACTGAACGAGCCTAAAGGATTTACAAAACAACTGGCTGAACTGGTGGGTATCGAAGTATACGAATCCCTGGTACAGGTCAACAAGGTAGAATTTGCCCTGGTTTTTGTGACTACCATCAAACAATTTGAACAGCAGATGCTTACCCTGGGCCCCAAACTCAAGGATGATGTTGTTCTGTGGGTAGCGCATCCCAGGACAATTTCACAAAATTACACCACCGACATCACCAATGCCTATGACTGGGCTCCCCTGACCAGAAATTCTTATGACAGTGTGGACAGTCTCACCATTAATAAAGACTGGGAAGCGCTGCGCTTCAGAAAAATGGAATATATCCGTTCGGGCCACAACAATAACCATTCCGGTAAAATGGAAGGCAAGGATATCCGGCCGGATACATCGGCTACTTCTTAAAACAGTATGTTATAATGCCGCAATCTTCTTTTCCGGGTTATATTTACCAACTCAACCGATTAATCCTGTTATGAAAAACAAACTTATTCTTATTGCCGGAGCTGTCCTGGTAATTGTCCAAAGCTGCAAAAAGGAAGAAAAACAAAAAACCGAAAATCATCCCCCGATAGCACAGGTTTTTGCCGATTACCATGAGGGAAGTCTAAAGCTGGATCCGCTAAGCGCCACTTATGCCGGGGACTACCGTTATAACGATCTCCTGCCAAATTATCTCTCCGGGGCATACAGGGATTCTTTGGAAACTTTTTATACTTCCTACAAGGAAAAACTAAACAACTACGACAAAGATTCGCTCACACCAAATGACCAACTGAGTTATGATATTCTGGAGTGGGAGTGTAATATGAAGCTCCGGGACCTGAAGTTCCCTTCCTACCTCATGCCTGTTAATCAGTTTTATTCTCTCCATCTGACCGTTACCCAACTGGCAAGCGGAGCAGGTGCACATCCTTTTAAAACCGTCAAAGATTATAATGACTGGCTGAAACGCGCCGATGCTTTCGCGACATGGTGCGATACCGCCGTGATTTATATGAAAAGGGGGATGAAAGAAGGTTATGTTCTGCCTGTATCTCTCATTAAAAAAGTCATTCCGCAAATAGATGGCCTGGCAAACTCCGAAGTTGAGGAACACATGTTCTACAAACCCATAGAAAACTTCCCCGCAGCATTCGGAGAGGAGGACAAGGACAAACTCCGAAAGGCATATGCCGGTATGATCTCGGAAAAACTCATTCCCGCATTTAAAAAAATGGATACTTTTATAAAGGAAGAATACCTCCCGGCAGGAAGAAAAACTTCCGGTATATCCGAATTGCCCGGGGGACAAGATTATTACGACCATCTTATCCAACAATACACCACCACAACCCTGAGCGCCGCTGAAATACACAAACTGGGACTGAAGGAAGTGGAACGCATAGCTTCGGAAATGGAAAGGGTAAAAAATGAAGTAGGGTTTAAAGGAAATCTCAAATCATTTTTTGATTACGTAAGAAACAAAAAGGAACTTATGCCTTTTGATGATCCGCAGGAAGTGATCGACAATTTCGGTGATATCCATGAGACAATGCAACCTCAACTGGACAAATTATTCGATATGGTTCCCCGTACGGCCTTTGAAGTACGGCGTACGGAGGCATTCCGTGAAGCATCCGCCAGCGCAGAATACCATCCCGGTTCTCTGGACGGTACGCGCCCCGGGATATTTTACGTTCCCGTTCCGGATGTAAAAAAATACAATATGTTTTCTGACGAAGACCTCTTTTTACACGAAGCCATTCCCGGGCATCACTATCAAATATCCCTGCAACAGGAAAATGACAGCCTGCCGATGTTTCGAAAAACACTGTTCTACAGCGCATATGGAGAGGGATGGGCCCTGTATTGCGAATCGCTGGGTAAAGAACTCGGGCTCTATACCGACCCTTATCAATATTTTGGTATGCTCAGCGCCGAAATGCACCGTGCGATCCGCCTGGTAGTAGACACCGGGATACACACCAAAGGCTGGAGCAGGGAGCAGGCCATCCGTTATTCCATGGAAAACGAAGCCGAGTCCGAAGCAGGTATAACCTCGGAGATCGAACGCTACATGGCAATTCCCGGACAGGCTCTGTCTTATAAAGTGGGGCAATTGAAAATACTGGAACTGCGGAACAGGGCGGAAAAAGCGCTCGGAGACCGATTTGATATCAAAGAATTTCACAATAAAGTACTGGAACCCGGATGCCTGCCACTGCAACTGCTGGAAGAAAGAATAGATACCTGGATACAGGAACAATCCTGAATAAGGGGCCGGGTTTAAAATGAAGGCGATTGAAGGTTATGATTATTGGGGAATGACGATGCCACGGAAGAGTTGCAGGTTTGACAACTTAATGGCGCCTATGAAGGCGGCTGAGTGCTTCTACACAGAAGAGCGATATGGAAGTCCTGTTTTAATTTCGTAATTTCAGGCCAAAGGAAATACTCCCTCAGTTGCTTTTGCCTGCCCTTTAATTTCTGGGATTGCACCGTGAATAAAGTTGAGGTAACAATTTCTTAAACGAAAAGAGGCTGCAAATTTATTGCAGCCCCTTTCGCTTTAAAATCAATCAATCTATTAAAAAACCCAATATTATTAATCTTTTTCTTTTCCCGTTTATTTAAGACTTTGCAGGTTTTACTTTTTCTACAAAGGTTTTGTTTTTGTGGGTCATTACCAGGGTATATGTACCGTTGTTTACATTAGAGAAATCGTACATTTTGCCCAGTTCATAACCGCCTTTCAAGGTTTCCTGATAAAGAAGGTTGCTGTTTGCGTCGTAAACCTCCACATGAAGCGGGGATTTGTCAAGGCTCAAAAGGTTTACATAAACCATTTTATTCCTTACGGACACCATGGGCTTGTACATTTCATTGCTTTCGTTGTAGTACAATTTAGCGGAGTATGCATCTACTATTATAGAATACCTCTTTACTTTAGTAGCGCTTTCCACTTCGAGAAAATACTGTCCTTCGGGCAATCTGTCGAAGTTATAGGTTCTTTTGTATTCTCCGTCGATTTCTATATTTTCTGCATACAACACCCTGTTGTTTTTGTCGATAAGGGAAAGTCCTACGGATTTCTGCACGTTGTTAACAACAAAACTCACAGTTTTCCCCTCATATCCTTTTACTTCCAAAGAGAAGTCTAATTCTCCTGTCTTAGCTCCTGCTGTCACCACCATAAACATTAAAGCGGCAACGATACTGATCTTGGTTAATTTTTTCATAACAGCAATTTTTTTTAATTAAACAGATTAGGCTTTGTTGACGATGTAAAAGTACTATGCCCACAACGATCTCACTACTATTAAATTTTCCAATATATGTGCTATTTTACCCCTCACCTAATGTTAAGCCAATGTTAAGGTTAATATTTCATATATTATTGTTAACTTTGCATATAAACCGACAAAATCGATGATTTATTTTTAATAGGTTTTCACTCAAAAAGGTATAACTATGGAATTAAAGAATTTAAAGCCGTCATTTGAGGTAATACACCCGTCTTTTGGTAATTCCTTTTCCTATACCAGGTATAGCCAGAAAAAAAACAACAAAGCAAGAATATGGCATTACCATCCGGAAATAGAACTGGTATATGTAAACGGTGGTGCCGGAAAAAGGCAGATAGGTAGTCATATATCCTATTATACGGAAGGAGACCTCATACTTATAGGAAGCAATCTGCCCCATTGCGGTTTTACGGATAAACTTACCGGTAACAAAAGCGAAACCGTAATACAGATGAAACCCAATTTTCTGGGTAATGATTTCCTGGAAAGACCGGAAATGAAAAATATACAAACCCTTTTTGACCGGGCTAAGGGAGGGATCGCCTTCTATGGAGATACCAAAAAGGAGATCGGCAAAAAAATAGAGGGGATGTCCATGCAATCGCAATTCAACAGGCTGCTCACTATTCTTAGTGTGCTGCACGATCTGCAGGATTCCAAAGAATATAAGATCCTTAACGCAGCGGAAAGTTTTTCCATGGAAACCGAAGTTCAGGATAATGAAAGGATAAACCGGGTCTTCAACTTTGTCAAAGACAACTATCAAAGACAAATATCCCTGGACGAAGTAGCGGAACTGGTAAGCATGACCGTACCTTCGTTTTGCCGTTATTTTAAAAAGATAAACAATAAGACATTTACCAAGTTTGTCAATGAATACCGGCTGGTGCACGCCTCAAAACTCCTGGCGGAAAAACCCATGAGCATCACCGAAATATGTCTGGAAAGCGGGTTTAACAATTTTTCGCATTTTAATAAGTCCTTCAAGGAATTTACCGGCAAGAGCCCGTCCGAATACCGACATGAACTCCAGGCTGTTTTCAGCTGGTAGGACATTATGAGAAAATATACACACCAATACCCGTTACCTTGTATAAAAATTCCACATACCGACTGCCGCTCAAAGATGCCGAAGTGTTGTACTATCCGGGAATCTTCTCTATGGAGAGATCCCTTTTCTACTACCAATCCCTGATGGAAAAAGCCCTTTGGCAACAGGATGAGATAACACTTTTCGGAAAAACCCATCCGCAACCCAGGCTCACTGCCCTTTACGCAGACAACCTTGCCTCTTATTCTTATTCGGGTATTACCATGCATCCGCATCCGTTTTTCCCGGAACTGGCAGAGATAAAAGAAAAAGTAGAAGCCGTATGCGGGGAAAGTTTCACTTCCTGCCTGCTAAACCTTTATCGCAGCGGAAAAGACAGCAACGGATGGCACGCAGACGATGAGCGGGAGCTTGGCCCTAACCCCGTAATAGCCTCGGTAAGCCTTGGAAGTGAACGCTATTTTCACTTTAAACACAAAAAAGAAAAGGAATTCCGGCACAAACTTCTCCTGGAAAACGGAAGCCTGTTGCTTATGAAAGGGAGTACACAACACCATTGGTTACATCAGATACCTAAAACCGCGAAGAAAACAGGTCCCCGAATAAACCTCACTTTCAGAAACATCCGGATATCGGGAAAATAAGAAAAGGATAAAAAAAACGTCCGCCGGAGCGGACGTTGTATGTTTTATTCCCTGAAAAGAAAACTAATCACTGCCTTTAATACGACCGGGATATCTGCATTAATTTCCTTGCTTTTAGCCTTCGCTTAGATTAACACAATCTTCATGCCAAAGTCGAAATCACACTTGTTACCCTAAAAAACCACCGTATTTCCGGGTTTTCAATCGTATGTCCTTTGAAAACCGGGATATCAACCAAATATATCGTTAAGCACCTTTGCCAGGCGAAGTCCCCCTTTTTGCAATTGCCCTTTCACGGTATGAAAATGATCGTACATATATCTATATCCAAGTTTTTCCCCTGTTTCCGCCGAAGCATATACTTCATCAGCAAGGTGACGTGATTCCTCCACCCAATCGAGGACAGCACCTTGTTGAAGGCGCTTAACTTCCTGCTTTGAAATATCCGGATAGCTGTCTGCTATTTCCGTATAGCTCATTTTATAATGGTCAATCATCTTGGAATCCCATACACTGTGCAGGTTGGTCCCGCTGTTAAACCAGCGTACCTGTATATCGTTACCTCCTTTGTCTTCTGCTTTGCCCACATGCAACGGTTGATGCAGGTCTCCTATAAAATGGATCAGAAGTTTCAGGTGAAATACTTTGTCCTTGTCATCGGCATTATCGTCTTTTATTACGGCAACACACTTTTCTATGGCAGTAACCAGGTCCCCGTATTCACTTACAGGTTCTTCCCCGTATTGTTTTCCAGGCGTAATATTCACGTAATGCCAGGCATCGTATTTCCGGAAACGGTTATCCGATTTTATATCGTCCGCATGGTTGGCTACAACGGCCAGGCTCTCCCCGTGCAGCAACTTACTTATCTTTCTTTTGGCCCTGCCATTCAGATATTGTTCTGCAATCTCGCCAACTACCCGGTGCCCCGTAGGCCCCCAAACCACACTATTCGCCCAGGCCACATTTCCTATAAATAATAAGAGTAAAATAACGGCTCCCTTCATAATATTTTGCTGTTTGATTTATCTTGTTTCGAAAGACTTCAAAAATAAGATATCTTTATCAAAGGAAGGGAACAGGAAAAAGTTAAAATCAGGTACCGCTCTTCCGGGGTGATTCTGAAAAAATCACGTAGCGAGGAATAAAAGAAAGCGTATGATCCCTGAAAAACAGGAATTACAGTGAATGTAGATAAAATTTCAACGTAGTTACTGTAAAAATGCTGCCGGAATTTTCAACACAACTTTAACATTATTAACTTTGCCGGACAAACCTAATTGTTACCAACAATAATGATTCATGATACGGACAAAAAAGATGAGGCATCTGTCCGCCTTTGCATTATTGGTCCTCACCGGACCATGGTGCCTTGCCCAGATACCGGAACCTGTAAAAAATGAAATAAAAACCAGGGTGGATAACGGGATCTACCCCTCTGTAGTTCTCGGTGTATGGGAAGAAGGAAAAGAAACCTATTTCACCTACGGATTTAAAAATGCGGAGCGAAAAGAAAAAGCAGACAGGAATACCTTATATGAAATAGGTTCTATTACCAAGACCTATACCGCGCTGCTCCTGGCAAAATTTGTAACGGAAGGAAAGCTGGCTCTTGATTTTCCTGCTGATACACTTCTTCCGGACAGTATACGATTGAGGGACCGAAAAGGTAACCCGATACTGCTCAAACAATTGGCAACACATACTTCCGGATTACCACGCCTTCCGGGAAATATGGCTCCGGAATCCATGGATAACCCTTACCGGGATTACACCAGGGAAAACCTTCTGGCATTTTTAAAACAATACCAGGCAACACATATAGGAGAACGTTACGGATATTCTAACCTGGGAGCAGGCCTGCTCGGGGAAATTCTTGCCATAAAAGGTAAAACCGACTATTCTACCTTACTCAAAAAAAGTATACTATCTCCTTTAAAACTGGAACATACCTATGTTAAAATTCCTAAGGAACAGGCTGCAAACACAACTACGGGTTACATGGGCAATCGACCGGTAAGCCGATGGGATTTCAAGGCTATGGCAGGTGCAGGAGCACTAAAAACAAGTGTTACCGACCTCTTGCATTACGGCAAATCTTACCTGGACCCTGAAAATCCCCTGAAAAAAGCTGCTGATCTTACCCTTCAGCCCCATTATACGGACAAAAACCATAGAAAATATGGCCTTGCATGGCATTACTCGGGAGAAATTGCCCATCACAGCGGAGGGACGGGTGGTTTTCACTCTTTTATAGCCCTCAGTCCCGAAAAGAAGAAAATTGTGGTTATGATAACCAACACCAGCAGCAATTCCTTAGATGATATTGGCATGTATCTCGCCGCCCCGAAAAAACACAAACTTCTGACCACCCCCGAAGCCAGGGAAACAGACCCCGAAGTGTTACAGGACTACGCCGGGAGTTACCAGAATAACGGCCTGGGGCTGCGTATGCAGATCACGGTAAAAGATGATACTTTGTATGCACGTCTTGCGGCACAACCGGAACTCCCCGTGTATTATTACGGAGATCATCGTTTCTTTTATAAAAATGTTCTGGCAAGACTATTTTTCGAAGCGGATGAAAACGGCACCATCGTTGGGCTTACCCTGCAACAAAACGGACAAGAGGTATTGCTTATCAAAAATTAGAGATACTCCGGTAAAACGGTCACAAAAATCGTGTCCCTGAAGTTTGGTATCCGGAATATATTCGCTTTATTGCGCTAGAAAAATTGCAAGTACTTTATGGCCTACAAAATACTGTTTTCCGATATAGACGGCACTTTACTGAATGCCGAAAGGGATTTGTCCGAACTCACCATAAGCGAAATTACCAGGATTCGTGAGCAAATACCTGTAATCCTGGTTTCGGCCAGGATGCCTAAACAGATGTACCACCTGCAGGACAAACTGGGAATACGCAATACACCGCTGATCTGCTATAACGGTGCACTGGTACTGGTGAATGACAATCCTATTCACTCTACGGAAATCTCCCTGAATACCATAAAACAAGTTGTGGACTTTAATCACAATAGCCCGGACGGAAAATTCCACATCAGCCTTTTCAATACCAACTCGTGGTATGTGGAAGAATATGACTACTGGGCGCAACGCGAAGAGAACAACACAAAGATAAGTCCGGAAATAAGATCTAACAGGCAGGTAGTACAGGAATGGGAGCCTCTGCAAAAAGGCGCACACAAAATAACCTGTATGGGCGATGCGGCATTGATAGAAAGGGCCTACCAACATTTTAAAGAACATCTTGGAGAAGACCTGCACCTCTACCGGTCCAAAGACACTTATATAGAAATAGCCAGCAAGGAAGTCTCCAAACTAACCGGAATACAAAAGCTGCTGACACATTACAGCATCTCCCTGGAAGAAGCCGTTGCGTTTGGCGACAATTACAACGATACCGAAATGATAGCTGCAGTCGGTCACGGTGTAGCCGTAGCCAATGCCCGGGACGAAGTAAAAGCCGCAGCAAAAGCGATCACCGTTCATCATAAAGAAGACGGGGTAGCTAAATATATCCAAAAGGTATTTTAAGGTTTCCTTCCGGTCAAAAACCGGAAAATCAGATCATGCTTACACACTGCTCTTTTCCTGTTGGCGGTCCTTTACGGACTGATCCTCGGCCATACCTGCTTTCCAATAGGAATACGCGTAAAGTTCGTCTGTATTCCACCCCAGGTCCTTACGCAAAAAGCGCCGTATCTCCTTTACACTCGAAAACTCCGCAGCCACATAGCCAAACTTCGTACCGGTTTCCGGTAGTTCTACCTGCTTAACCGCATCGGCCAGCATCCCTCCGTTTTCCGGAGACGGATTGTATAGCCAACGAATTTTCAGTTGGGCCCGGGTATACAATTCCTGTTCATCTTCCTTTCCGGGAACTTCCAGCAGTGCCATAACCTTCGCCGTAGCAGGTAAACGCTCCAGGATAGCGCCTAGCACGGGAATGGCCGTTATGTCTCCCGCCAGCAGGTACCAGTCGGCTATCGGAAATAATTCTTTTTTACCCGCTTTCATCAGCACCCCCAGTTTATCCCCTTCTTTTGCATTCCCCGCCCATCGGGATGCGGGACCGGAATCTCCGTGATATGCAAAATCTATGATCATTTCCTGTTTCTCCGGGTCAATTCCCCGGTGTGTATAGGTGCGTACAACAGGACGCAAATGTTCCTCCGGGTGTATCCATCGGTTTTCCTCGTTATCGTATTTCGGAAAGTGGATTTCGTCAATCCCCTCCGGCGGGATCAGTATTTTGTTATTGACCCCTATCGTAGTATCCGCAAATTGAGGGACATCTTCTCCTTCAAGTACTACCCGGATATAGTGCGGGGTTATAAATTCCTTTCTCTTTACAGATAACACGCCTCTCAAAGCTTCATTTTTATTACTCGCCATATTTACAAAAGGTTTCAAGCTAAATTACGCCATTGCTTATAATTATTCTAAATAAAAAAGTTAAAAAAAAAAGGGGGGATTGGTGAGACTTAGATCTGTACCGCTAACATACAGAACCGGAAAAAATATAAATCTTCCGTCCCGTTCTGTTGTATTTTTGTATTTTGCCGCGAAATAACCACACCTTATATGGAAAAGACTGCTGTCTTTACGGACGACACTATAGTATTTGCCTTGTTGATGCTGGCTCTTGGTTTCGTTTTTTACACTTCTTCCAGAACTACGGGATTCTGGAGTAAATTCTATAAGATCGTCCCTTCCCTTTTGATGTGTTACCTCATTCCGGCCATATTTAATTCTGTCGGGCTGATTGATTACCGGATCTCCGGTTTGTACTATGTGTCCAGCAGATATTTGCTTCCTGCTGCCTTAGTGTTAATGACGTTGAGTATAGACCTGAAAGCGGTTTTCAACCTGGGGCCAAAGGCTCTTATTATGTTTTTCACCGGAACATTGGGAATTGTCATAGGCGGCCCCCTGGCTATCCTGCTTATTTCACTGGTGTCCCCGGATACGGTAGGCGGCGCAGGGTTTGATGCCATATGGCGGGGACTCGCAACCATTGCGGGAAGCTGGATCGGTGGCGGAGCTAACCAGGCGGCCATGTTGGAAATCTTCCACTACAACTCCGAAAAATACGGGGCCATGGTACTTGTAGATATCGTAGTTGCCAATCTCTGGATGGCCGTGATACTTTTAGGTATCGGAAAAAACAAACAAATAGACCGATGGCTGAAAGCAGACGATTCTGCCATAGAAGAATTAAAACACAGGGTTTCCGCCTTTGCGGAAAAGATATCCAGAACGCCATCGCTTACCGACCTGATGATCATACTTGCCATTGCTTTTACTGCTGTGGGTGTAGCACATTGGGGCGCCTCGGAAATATCCGGCTTTCTCACTTCTACATTCGAAGCAGTCCGGGATAAACAAAGTGCCTTGTCTTCTTTCGGGTCCCAGTTTTTCTGGATGATCACCATAGCAACTGCCATAGGTATATGTTTGTCTTTCACCAGAGCTAAAAATTATGAAGGTGCCGGCGCAGGTAAACTGGGGAGTATATGTATTTACATCCTTGTGGCCACTATAGGTATGAAAATGGACCTGCGTACCGTTTTTGATAATCCCGGCTTACTTGCCATAGGATTGGTATGGATGGCCATACATGCCGGACTTCTTATTCTTGTTGCCAAATGGATCAAAGCTCCGTACTTCTTTCTCGCCGTAGGTAGCCAGGCCAATGTAGGAGGGGCCGCATCTGCCCCTGTGGTAGCAGCCGCATTTCACCCCTCACTGACTACCGTAGGAGTGCTTCTGGCGGTATTCGGATATGCTGTGGGAACTTATGGGGCTATGTTGTGCGCATGGCTGATGGAATTTGCCTCCGCGGTATAGTGTATGTGGATCAGAATAAAGATATTTGCACCTCTAATCTAATCTTGTAAAAAATTATGATATCCGTAAACAAGACCATAGCCGTTGCAGCCGGCCTTCTGCTGTTTTTTTCCTGTGATCGAAACGAAAATGTCATGCACCTGACCGGACAGGTAAAAGGATTGAAAAAAGGAAAAATATACCTGCAGAAAATACAGGATTCCACCCTGGTTACCCTCGATTCTCTTATTATTGACGGTGACAGTAATTTTGATTTTACTACGGAAATAGAAGAACCCGAAGTATTTTATCTCTCCGTTAACCGCCATAACAGCATTAATAAAGATACCAGCCTGCTGTTTTTCGGAGAAAAGGGAGAGATCAATATCCAGACAAGCTGGGATTATTTTTCTGCCGAAGCCAGGATAGAAGGCTCCGAAACACATAAAAAACTCGAAGAATACGAAAAAATGATGCGCCGTTTCCGTCAGAAAAACCTGGAACTCGTAGCCGCACAATTAAGGGCCGGAAACGATTCTATTCAAAGAGATTCCCTGGCAAAACTGGCCAATAAAAATACTACCAGAAGTTATCTGTACACCCTGAATTTTGCCCTGGGTAACAGGGATTCCTATGTAGCGCCTTATATCGCTCTCGCGGATGCTCCCAATGCCAGGCTAAAATACCTGGACACTATAAACAACTCTTTATCTTCCGAAGTTGCCGCTTCCAAATACGGCAAAGCATTGAACGAATATGTACAGGAGATCAAAAAACTGGAGAAAAAAGACACTATCGCATCCGAATAGCATTCGGATATATCCGGAACATGGTGCTCGTTGGTATAACGGGCACCTGCTGTTTATAGCCGTCACTCATTAAACGAATCTCTTATACCCTCTATCGATTAATTTATGGGTTCTGCTTCGGCTGCCGCTACTCCGTCTCTTCGAAGCTATTTCATTCCGTTCCTATTTTCCGTATCAGCAGAACGGCGATAATAATAAGTGCCAAAGCCAGGGACCATATCAGAAAGGCGTTACGGATTTTCTTCTTGGCGTTTTCTTTTTCCCACCATTTCCCCGGCTGTATCCCCGCCAGATAGAAAGTAATGATCCCGGCAATGTTCAGGCAGATAATATTCGTAGAGAAAATAAGAAATGAATTCAGTGCATTACCGTAATAAGCTCCTCCGAGCAAAAGCCCTGCCCTGACGAGCGGAGGTACGAGTGCAGCCGCAACCATCACCCCCACCAATGATCCTCCCTGTCCGCTAAGGGCAGAGATCACCCCGGCGAATCCGCAGACCAAAGCCAGGACCACATCTTCCGTACTCAATTTCGGGTCCATGGTAATATTACCCACATCGCCTGCCAGCATACCCCAGAAAAAAGAGATAAGCAAAGCGATAACCGTAGAGACAACCCCCGTGATCATCGACTTTTTAATAATATTCCAGTCACCAAGTGTGGTTCCGAAAGCCATGGACATATTCGGACCGAGGAAAGGGGCAATAACCATAGCCCCGATAATGATGGCTACATTATCTTTCAGAATACCGATCCCCGCAACAAAAGAAGACAGCACCACCATTAAGATAAAGTTTGTGGAAAGGCTCACCGGTTCATCTATATCACTGTAAAGTTCTTCTTTACTAATGGTTATAAATTTGCCGAAACCTATCTTTTTTTCTTCCTCCTTATCCGGTGTTTCCGGTTTTGGCAGAATTCCCTCCACAGGATGTATAACCACCCGGCAATTGGACATATTTCCCAGGTTATTCAGTAGTTCTTTGGTATGTTCGTCCCGGAGCAGGGTCTTAATTATAAGATGGCCATCCAGCGTTTCGGAAATCCATTTATCTATAACCTCTTCTACACTCAGAAGTTTTTCTACGGCCTCTTTATCCTCTTTTGCAATAATAATCTCTAAAAGTCTCAATGATTGATCTGCTGATTAGATTCGAATAATATTATTCTTAAGCTTAAAGATACTAAAATTCTTATTTTTCCGGGGGAAATGTGCTATATACCCGGGCATTATCCAATAAAAAAGCCGCTCCTTAACGGAACGGCTGGCTGTATATTACACTTATTTAATGTATCTAATTGTTTAGCATCACAGGCATTACCAGCATGGTGATGTACTCTCCTTCATCCAGTCCGTCTGCCGGGGTAAGGATTCCGGCCCTGTTTGGCAAAGACATTTCCAGGGATACATCATCGGAAGTCAGGTTATTCAGCATTTCGATAAGGAACCTGGAGTTAAAACCTATTTGCATATCGTCTCCCTGATATTCACAGGTAAGCCTTTCTTCTGCTTTATTACTATAGTCTATATCTTCAGCAGATATATTAAGTTCTGCTCCTGCTATTTTCAAACGAATCTGGTGTGTTGTCTTGTTTGAAAAAATACTGACCCTCCTGGCGGAGTTGAGAAACTGTGTTCTGTGGATATTCAGTTTGTTCGGGTTCTCTTTCGGAATCACAGCTTCGTAGTTCGGGTATTTTCCATCGATAAGGCGACATACCAATTCTACATTGTCGAAAGTAAACTTAGCGTTGCTTTCGTTATACTCTACGGTAACTTCCGTTTCGCTTCCTCCGAGGATACCTTTCAGAAGGTTCAGTGGTTTCTTGGGCATAATAAACTCTGCCACTTCACTTGCGGAAAGATCGGTACGCTGGTATTTAACCAGTTTATGGGCATCGGTAGCTACAAAAGTAAGATTTTCCGGAGAAAACTGGAAAAACACCCCGCTCATCACCGGACGAAGATCATCGTTACCTGCGGCAAAAATGGTTTTTGCTATTGCTGTTGCCAGCACATCCCCTACAATAGAAGTAGAACTGGGATCGGTAAGTTCCACTGTTTTCGGGAACTCGGAAGCGTCTGCATAGGCCAGTGCATATTTACCGTGATTAGAACTGATCTCTATCGTATTGTTATCTTCCATGACAAAAGTAAGGGGCTGTTCCGGGAATGTCTTCAATATATCCAGAAGCAATCTGGCCGGTACCGCAATACTTCCTTCCGTGTCGGACTCCACGTCCAGCACCGAGCTCATGGTAGTTTCCAGGTCCGAAGCGGAAACCGTAAGCTTTTCCGCGTTTAATTCGAACAAAAAATTATCTAAGATAGGAAGGGTATTACTGTTGTTGATCACCCCACCCAAAACCTGTAGTTGTTTTAATAAATACGAACTGGATACAATAAACTTCATCTGTTAGTTTTTAAGGCTCCTTCCTCCAAAGAATGCGCAAAAGGAGATTTCTTATGTTCAACTACAAATATATCTTAATTATAAATTTTACAGAAAGATATTTATTAACAGGTTATGAATATTTTCCCGGTCTGTTTCTATACAACAAACCACATTTTAAACGGCGTATTTCCTTTCGTCCAGCCTTCGTTATCCGAATGTATTAAAACAGCATCCTTCTGATTACCTGCCTGCAACAAAGGTTTTGCTTCTCCACTTCTTCCATGTTTACCGGAAATCACCATTGACGGGATAAATAAAGTGATAGCTACAATCTATTGAATTACTATAAAACAATCGATAATATCGATTAATTTTAAAACATCAAAAAAGAAATCTCACTCAAAAAAACTCTATTATGAAAATTACCATTGTTATCGGAAGCGTACGAAGTGAAAGGCACTCCCATCGTCTGGCATACTTTATAAAGCAGCAACTATCCGTAAAAGGAATCGATACGGATATTATAGATCTGAGTATAACGCCCCTTCCTGTTTATGGCATGGACCAACCGGACACGGCCCATATAGCCCCGATAGGCCGGAAACTGGGACAAAGTGATGCCCTGATCCTGGTTACACCGGAATATCATGGCAGTTTTTCCGGGGCCCTGAAGAACATGCTCGATTATTACTGGTCCGAATTCCAGAAGAAACCCATAGGTGTCGCTACAGCATCCTCCGGGAAAATGGGAGGCATTAATGCTTCTTCGCAATTACAACATGTTATCCTGAGCCTGGGAGCTTATGCCCTACCCCTGAAATTACTTGTTCCGGAAATACACCGTGCTTTTGACGACACCAACGTACCGCTTCAGGAATCTGTTACGGGCAATACAGAAAAGTTTCTCCATGAATTCCTTTGGTATGCCGACGCCATTTTTCACAAAAAAGCCAGGGAATCCGGCAACATGATTTCCGTAGGCTAACATAATGAAACAGAATACATATGAAAGAAAAAGAAGATAGAAACACAGAAATAATGCAGGTATTTCGTGAAAAAGGGCCTGTCGGATACTGGGTAAAAATGGCTGATGATACATTTTCGAATGTAGTACGAACAACAACCTCATACGGAAGTTTTAACCGCCTGGAATGGCAGTTCCTGAACACTATCCACAAAAAAGGAGATATCCCTTCGGGTGAAACATTAAAATTACTGGACTTCTTTACAGATGAAACCGGGATGGAGAAACTGGTAAAACGCTTCGAAGCACAAAACCTCATACGGGTATATCGTCATCATATTTTTATCACCGAAAAAGGAAAACAGGTACACGACGAAGTATTGCAAATACAAGAGCAGATTATAGTTAAAACCCTGGAGAATATATCTCCGGAAGCTTATGCAAACTGTATAGATACCCTGCGGACCATATTAAAAAATATCCGTCCATACACCTTGTAATCATTAGAACTACCCCAACCGGAACTGTCCGGATAACGGCTGAAAAAGGTCTTTCCGGACGGTTTTTTTATTGGTGAAAATCCAGTTTTTTCCTCCGAAGTTCAAAATTCTGTCCGAGATACACTTTCCGGACCATTTCATCCGCAGCGAGTTCTTCCGGTTCTCCCGCTTTAAGGATACTTCCTTCGAACATCAGGTAAGACCGTTCGGTGATGGCCAGGGTTTCCTGAACATTGTGGTCGGTAATCAGGATACCGATATTTTTATTCTTGAGCTGGGCTACAATGCGCTGTATATCCTCCACGGCAACGGGGTCGACCCCGGCAAAAGGTTCATCCAGTAAAATAAAATTAGGATCCGTGGCAAGTGCCCTGGCTATTTCCGTCCGTCTTCGTTCTCCCCCGGAAAGCAGGTCGCCCCTGCTCTTACGGATATGCCCCAGGCCAAACTCTTCGATAAGCGCTTCCACTTTCATATGCTGCTCTTTTTTGGAGAGATTGGTAAGTTGTAAAACACTCAGGATATTATCTTCGATACTGAGCTTTCTAAATACAGAAGCCTCTTGTGCCAGGTAACCGATACCGTTCTGCGCCCTTTTATACATGGGGTATTTGGTAATATCCAGACTATCCAGATAAATATTACCTCCATTGGGCTTGATAAGACCTACGATCATATAAAAAGAAGTGGTCTTTCCCGCTCCGTTAGGCCCGAGAAGCCCCACGATCTCCCCCCGGTTCACTTCCAGGGAAATTCCCTTTACTACTCGTCGTCCCTTATAGGACTTCATTATATTTTCAGCTCTCAGCTTCATTTGCGACTTTGCTTAGAAAGTAAAAATACAAAAAACATCCGGCTGCCTGGTTACCTCTTGCCGGTTTAGGTTTCCTTTAACTATCCGGAAAGCCTTATTTTTTGCAAAATATCAACGTTTTGTACCTGTCGGTTAGCGGGATTCTCCTGCTTTGGCTTCCAACGCATCCCAAAATTCATAGGCCCTTCTCAGATGTGGAATCACTATGGTTCCCCCAACCAGGGTGGCTATCCCCAGGGCTTCCATAACCTCTTCCCCGCTTAGCCCTTCTTTATGGCAACTCTCCAGATGATATTTAACACAATCATCGCAACGAAGTACGGCAGAAGCCACCAAACCGAGAAGTTCCTTGGTACGCACATCCAGGGTACCGGGCATATAAGCATTGGTATCCAGGTTGAATATACGTTTTATGATCTTATTGTTATCCGCCAGAATACGATCATTCATCCTGGAACGGTAATCGTTGAATTCTTCTACTATATCTGCCATTTTTTCCCGTTCTTTAAATTCGTTATCCTCTTACGATTTCCTCAGCGCTTTTGCTTCTTTTTCCTGCCTACGAAGCACAAATCTGGATATGACGATACTTACTTCATACAGGATGATAATGGGGATGGATACAACAATCTGGCTGGTAATATCCGGAGGCGTAATCACGGCCGAAAGTATCAGCACTATAACCAGGGCCACCTTTCGGTACTTCTTCAGGAATTCCGGGGTCACCAGCCCTATTTTAGTCAGAAAATATATGAGAATCGGTAATTCGAAGATGAGTCCGCAGGAAATCACCGAAGCACGTACCGTAGCTATATAGGAACTAAGGTCTATATCATTATGCACTTCCGGACTCACCTGATATGAAGTCAGGAAGTTTATGGACAGTGGAGATATGACATAATAACCGAATGCTACCCCCATAAAAAACAACAGGGAAGCAATGACAATAAAACCTCTGGCATTATTTTTCTCATTATCATATAATCCCGGCCTTATAAAACGCCAGAATTCGTACAATACATAAGGGAAGGCCAATATAAACCCTGCCCAGATGGCGGTCCAGATATGCGCGGAGAACTGGCCAGCCATAGTACGGCTCTGAATCTGAAACGGCAGCTCTTCCGTACAGAAACTATCGTCCAGCCCCAGGCTCTGTGATATTTTACAAAAGAATTCGTAAGTTACGAAATCCGCTTTTTTAGGTCCGAAAATAATCGTGTCAAAAATAAAGTCCTTAGCCAGAAATGCCAGAAATCCCACAATTACCACAGCCAGTGTAGCCCGTATTAGATGCCAGCGAAGCTCTTCCAGATGGTCGAGGAAAGACATCTCCTCCTGTTTCTTTTTTGCCATTATATAATTCCTTCTTTTACTAGGTTATGCAAATGGATAACTCCGGCATATTCTCCGTCTTCTTCCACAAGGAGTTGCGATATACTGTTTTTTTCCATGACTTCCATAGCATCAACTGCCATAGCGTCGGCCTGAATGCTCTTTGGGTTTTTGCTCATAATATCCCCGGCGGTGAGGCCGTTTATATAATCGTATTTATTAAGCATGCGCCGGATATCTCCGTCCGTTATCACCCCAACTATCTTCCCTTCTTCTATCACTGCGGTAGCCCCGAGCATTTTTTCCGATATTTCTACGATAACCTTCCTTACATCCATATCCGGACTTACCTGCGGCTTCATATTGGCCGACGAAATATCGCGCACCCGAAGGTACAATTTTTTACCGAGTGACCCTCCCGGGTGATACTTGGCAAAGTCCTTACTGGTAAATCCTCTCAGGTTTAAAAGACAAATGGCCAGGGCATCCCCGATAACCAACTGTGCCGTAGTACTGGTAGTAGGCGCAAGATTGTTAGGGCACGCTTCTTTTTCCACATAAGCATGAAGAATAAAATCTGCCTGTTGCCCTAAAAGAGAATCCCTGTTGGAAGTAATGGCTATGAGTTTATTTGTGCCATTTTTGAGCAGCGGTACCAGAACTTTTATTTCGGGGGTATTCCCGCTTTTTGAAATACAGACCACTACATCGTCTTCCTGGATGGTTCCCAAATCTCCGTGAATGGCATCCGCGGCGTGCATGAATATGGCAGGAGTTCCGGTAGAATTTAACGTAGCCACTATTTTTGTAGCTATAATCGCACTTTTTCCGATCCCGGTTATGATTACTCTCCCTTTACTGTTGAAAATACACTCCACCGCGTTAGAAAATTCATCATCTATCAAAGATTTCAGGTGACTTATAGCGCTACTTTCAATTTCAATTACTTCTTTTGCAACCGCTTTTATAACGTCGTTATTACTCAAAATTTTTTTAAAGATTTATTGTTTGTAATAATTATAGAATGTTATATCTTTAGTTGTGCAAATGTATGTAAAATAGTAAAACGATAGAATGAGTTCAGTTGAAATTGACTTGCATAAGAAGTTAAAGCAATATTTCGGTTTTAACCAATTCAAAGGATTACAGGAAGGTGTCGTAAGAAGTATAGTTAATAATCACAACACATTTGTGATCATGCCTACTGGCGGCGGAAAGTCGCTTTGCTACCAGTTACCGGCATTGGTCGAGGAAGGCACGGCAATTGTGGTTTCTCCCCTGATAGCACTTATGAAAAACCAGGTGGATGCCCTTCGGGGGCTGTCTTCCAATAACGGTATTGCCCATGTGCTTAATTCTTCCCTTACCAAAAATGAGATAAAAACCGTGATGCAGGACATCCGGGAAGGAACTACCAAGTTACTTTACGTAGCACCCGAATCCCTTACGAAAGAAGAATACATCGATTTTCTGAGGTCCGTAAAGATCTCTTTTGTGGCTATTGACGAAGCACACTGTATCTCGGAATGGGGACACGATTTCCGGCCGGAATACCGAAACCTCCGGGCCATTATTAAACGATTGGGAGATGATATTCCCATTATTGCGTTAACCGCCACAGCTACGCCGAAAGTACAGGAAGACATCCTTAAAAATCTCGGGATTACCGAGGCCAACACCTTTAAAGCCTCCTTTAACCGCCCTAACCTCTTTTACGAGGTACGTCCGAAGACCAAAAATGTAGATGCCGACATCATACGCTTTGTAAAACAAAATTCCGGAAAATCGGGTATAATCTACTGTCTGAGCAGAAAACGTGTGGAAGAACTGGCACAGACACTCCAGGTAAACGGTATCAGTGCCGTACCATACCACGCCGGGCTTGACGCCAAGACCAGGGCCAAGCACCAGGACATGTTCCTCATGGAAGATGTAGACATCGTTGTGGCTACTATCGCTTTTGGTATGGGGATCGATAAGCCCGATGTACGATTTGTCATTCACCACGACATCCCGAAAAGCATTGAGAGCTATTACCAGGAAACAGGGAGAGCCGGGAGAGATGGCGGCGAAGGCCATTGCCTGGCTTTCTACGCATATAAGGACATTGAAAAACTGGAGAAATTTATGGCCGGGAAACCGGTAGCCGAACAGGAAATAGGTCATGCCCTCTTACAGGAAATGGTAGCATATGCCGAAACTTCCATGTCCCGCCGAAAATTCATTCTGCATTATTTCGGCGAAGAATTTGACGAAGTAAACGGTGAGGGCGCAGATATGGATGACAACATCCGGAACCCGAAGAAAAAACACGAAGCCAAAGACGATGTGGTTAAATTGCTTTCCGTAGTAAAAAATACCAATCAGAAATTCAAGGCCAAAGAAGTAGTAAACGTCCTGGTTGGCAAGGTCAACGCCCTTATAAAATCTCATAAAACCGATGAAAAACCGTTCTTCGCATCGGGTAAGGAAAAAGAAGGGAAACACTGGATGGCCCTTATTCGCCAGGTATTGGTAGCCGGATTGCTGAAAAAGGAGATCGAAACCTACGGAGTGCTTTTCCTTACGAAAGAAGGTAAAGACTTCCTCGAATCCCCGCATTCCTTTATGATGACCGCGGACCATACTTACGAAACGGTAGAGGACGACACCATTATTACTGCCAAAAAGGGTGGAGCAGCAGTAACCGATGAAACCCTGCTGCGGATGCTGAAAGAACTACGGAAAAAAGAAGCCCAGAAAATGGGTGTTCCGCCATTTGTTGTGTTCCAGGACCCTTCTCTCGAAGATATGGCCCTCAAATACCCGATAGACTTCAAAGAACTGCTCAACGTCCACGGGGTTGGCGAAGGTAAAGCAAAGAAATACGGCAAACCGTTTACGGACCTCATTACCCGGTACGTGGAAGACAATGATATTATTCGTCCGGATGACCTTGTCGTAAAAAGTACCGGTGCCAATTCCGCCTTAAAGCTCTACATTATTCAGAATGTGGATCGCAAACTGCCTCTGGATGACATTGCGAATGCCAAGGGCCTGACCATGAATGATTTTATCAAAGAAATGGAGCAGATCGTATACAGCGGTACCAAACTGAATATAGATTACTGGATAGACGACATACTCGACGAAGACCAGCAGGAAGAGTTATACGACTATTTTCTGGACGCCGAATCGGACAAAATCTCTGTTGCTATGAACGAGTTCGACGGTGACTATGAAGATGAAGAGATCCGCCTGTACCGTATTAAATTTATAAGCGAAGTAGCCAATTAACAGCTCATTACCGGCAAAGCACCTCTTCTGCTCCCCGATATCCACCGAACGGAAAACGGTGTTCATAACGATATTTTTCCGGTTTTTCGCCCCCTTCTTACCATACCAAACCTCATTACCGAAACTTTAGGAAAACATTGATTCCTATATTTCCCTTTTTATATATATTTGACAAATTTATATAGTTTACAATGAGAAAAATACTTTATTTGGCGCTATCCGTGGTTTTCGCATGCAATAGCTCCCAAAAAACCACGACACCTTCTAAAGAGGCCCCTTCGTATGATCCCGAGCCTTATGCTAAAATCATTACCGAACAGGATCTTAAAGATCATCTCTACACCTATGCATCGGATGAGTTCGAGGGACGGGAAACCGGAAAACCCGGTCAAAAAATGGCTGTGGAATACCTGAAAAACCATTATGTAAAACTCGGCATCCCTGCCGCACAAGGCAATGGAGATTATTTCCAGAAAGTACCTTTGGAAATCAGCGGAATGCCCGACGGCTCCCTGAGCATAAACGATAAAAAATTTGAAATGGGAGAAGACTTTGTCTCTTTCCAATCTCCTGCCAAAACCGAATATAATGCGAACGAGATAATCTTTGCCGGATACGGTATAGAAGACGCTGCTTATTCCGACTACAAAGACCTGGACGTAGAAGGTAAAATAATCGTAACCATAGTAAGTGAGCCAAAAAATACAGACGGTACTTATGTTATTTCCGGAACTACTTCACCATCTAAATGGTCCGACATTAAAATATCCATGCCCGACCGGCTGGATGCTGCCATGAAGAAAGGAGTGAAAGGAGTATTGATGCTGGATCAGAACAATTACGAGATGATCGCCCAGCAATTCCAGTTTATGAAAGAAAGAGCCATAGGTGGCAGAATGCAACTGAAAATAGGGGAAGAAGACGATTTTTTCTTTGCTTTTATTAATGAAAACTTAGCCGGACAGATCAGTGCCGATCTTGAAAACCTGGATAAAGGCGCTGCTATCCCGGTAAACTTCCAACTGGAATTCACAGGAGAATCCGAAGAGATCAGTTCGGAAAATGTAGTAGCTTTTATTAAAGGTTCTGAGAAACCGGACGAATACCTGGTTATATCCTCTCACCTGGACCACATAGGTATAACCGAAGACGGACAAATAAATAACGGGGCGGACGATGACGGTTCCGGCTCCGTCGCATTGCTGGAAATTGCCAAAGCATTTAAAAAAGCTGCAGATGCAGGAAATACTCCGAAACGTTCGGTAGTATTCCTTCATGTGACCGGAGAAGAAAAAGGACTTTTGGGTTCTGATTATTATACCAGGAATCCTATTTTCCCTTTGGCAAATACCGTAGCCAACCTTAACATCGACATGATCGGCCGTATAGATCCGAAAAGAGAAGGAAACAGAAATTATGTTTACCTGATCGGTTCGGATAAATTAAGTACGGAACTGCACAACCTCTCTGAGGAAGTAAATGAAAAATACTGCAATATCGAACTGGATTACACCTACAACGACGATAACGATCCCAACAGGTTCTATTATCGCAGTGACCATTATAACTTTGCAAAAAACAATATTCCCGTTATTTTCTATTTTAACGGTACGCACGAAGATTATCACAGACCCGGAGATACCCCGGACAAAATAAATTACGACCTGCTGGAAAATCGTACCCGGCTGGTATTTTATACCGCCTGGGAGATCGCCAACCGCGAAAACCGGCCGGTAGTGGATAAGGCTACGGAATAGTCCCTTGAACTTTATGACATGTAGAAAAGACAATCCCGTTCGAATCTAACCGAACGGGATTTTTTATTATGCGACAGCCATAACACGGTGTAATGCGCCATGTACAATGGGTACGACATCTTTCTCGAAAATATGCAAAGTTTTTTAAGCCAAGCGTTAACGTCGCCCCTGTGCCCAAAGCAGTCAACTACCTCGGGGCAAGCCGGGAGGCATGAGGCGGAAACCATAGATTACTTTTCGACGCAAACATCGGAGCATTTAAATCTCACTTAGTGAAGTGATTTAAACTTTTTTTAAAAATAAAAAAGGGTTGAAGATATTTGTGTTGCGAAACATACAGTTATCAAAACCAACCCTTTATGTACTCT
>NZ_JBRKIS010000023.1:0-19699 GCF_052983315.1 Sinomicrobium endophyticum | reverse complement strand
ATCGACGAGAACGGGGATACCCAGGTCATTGACCTCTCCGAACTGGTACAGGCCAATGAAACGATTACTACCCTGGTGAACAATAACGACGGCACGATAACTTATACCGATGAAGACGGCATAGCGACCACGATCGACATCAACAGCATCGTGGATGATGAGACCGTGACCAACCTGGTGGACAACGGCGACGGTACGATCACCTACACCAACGAGGAAGGTATAGCCCAGACGGTGGACATGGCCTCGATCATCACGGCCAATGAGACCGTGACCACCCTGGAAGACAATGGCGACGGCACGATAACTTATACCGATGAAGACGGTATAGCGACCACGATCGACATCAACAGCATCGTGGATGATGAGACCGTGACCAACCTGGTGGACAACGGCGACGGTACGATCACCTATACCAACGAGGAAGGTATAGCCCAGACGGTGGACATGGCCTCGATCATTGCGGCCAATGAAACAAATACCATATTGGCCCTGACAGACGGCGAGTTGATATATACTAATGAAGGTAATGACAACCCCAATATACCACTGATTTCAACAGATGCCGACAATGCCATTACAGTCGGCACGGATGGATCACTGTTTACGGATACTTCTGCTTTAACTGTAGAACCCTGGTTGGTACAGGGCACTACCGACAAGGCCACCGAAAATGACCAGGACATTTACCAGATGGGCAAAGTGGGTATTGGCACGGACGACATGTTGGGTACGGAGAACCCGGATGTAGCACTGGCTGTTAACGGGGCCATACTGACTACTTCTGCCATCTATGCTGACTATGTTTTTGAAGATTATTTTGAAGGTTTTTCAGAACTGAACAAAGACTATACGTTCAAATCGCTGAAAGAGGTCGAGGACTTTATCAACAGGAACAGGCACCTACCGGGCATTACCAAAATAGATGCCCTGTGCAAAAACCAAAAAGGGGAGTATGTGATCAATCCTTCGGAGCTTTCGGTGCAGTTGCTCGAAAAGGTAGAAGAACTCTATCTCCATACCATCGAACAGCAAAAAGCCCTGGAGGGCAAGGACAGGGAAATAAAAAGGCTCAGGCAACGGCAGGAAGACAAAGACCATGAAATAGAAAGGCTCCAACAACAGCAGGAAGCCATGGAAGAGCGGTTGAGCAGGTTGGAGAAACTTTTTAAGGAATAATCATAATGCCTATGTACAGGCCTATCGGCAGGCACTAAAAACGCAAATGCCGGCAGGCTTATCAAAATAGTCTAAAGGAAAAATAAACAGCAGAAAGAAATGAAACGAATTGTATTAATACTATTGCTCGGGCTTGTTTTTAAGGTTGGATACGCCCAGCAAACGGGAATAGGCACAACAACCCCCGACTCGTCATCCGTACTCGATATCACAGCTACGGATAAGGGAATATTGGTGCCAAGGATAGACCTTACTTCCGGGACATTGGATCTGGATGGGCAACCGGGGCAGGCCACCGGGCTGTTGATCTTTAATATCGGGAATACTTTTGAACAGGGGTTCTATTTCTGGAACGGTACCGAATGGAAGGCCATAGGCGGCACGGCCGGTAATGGCAGTGGTGGGGGTGAAGACCCTTTCAACCCGAATGAAATACGATCGATAAGGTATATAGTGCCTGCAGCCGATTTTATAGAGGATGTATGTTGTATAAATGAGATGACCGGAAAAAGCTTAGGTGATACCAGCAATTTTAGACAGGACAAATCGGCTTATGAAATGGTGGGCGATTCTCAGGGGGAACCTATTATTATCAACGGATTGCGGATGGATTTTCTGGCATATGACGCTACCCGAGTGTCCCCAAAACTGTTCAATACCACCGCCAATGCCATCGTATACAATATATCCTCGTTATCTACCAATGACGCTTATATTGATGGTATCGGTACGACCATTGCTTCGAATCATTATAATTATTTGGTGGATGGAGATGATATTTTTGGGGCATCACCAAATGGTAACGGTGAATATGTGAATGTAATGTTGACCTTTGATACCGGCGAATGGTACCAGTGTACTTGGTTTGCTACTCAGGATGCCAACAATTTTTATTTATATATGACCGCTCAAAGGTTAAATTGATAAAGGAATTTAAATGTTATCATAAATTAAATAGCCTCTTTAAGAGTGATATTGTTATCACTACTGACGCTTTGGCTCTTTTTTCAAACAGGTAAGTTATACCTCCTTAGTCCCTCATATAAGCAAAACATTTAAAAATGGAAAAAATTACAACGATAAGAATAATAAGTGTCTTTACGGTGTTGAACCTGGCTTCTTATGTGTGTGGCCAGACCGTCAATACAGGGGAGCTGGTTATTGCTCCCGATACCCAGGTATCCACTCTGGGCGATTTTGAGAACACGGAAACCGGCGATGTTATCAACGACGGGGAGTTATTTGTTTACAACAACTTCCACAATGATGGCATGGTGAGCTTTAGTCCCGGCCAGGCCACCGGCCTGACCCTTTTTGAAGGAATACATGGCCAGCAGGCCATATCGGGTGACATGCCTTCCGGTCTTTTTCATGTGCTGTTCAACAACCCGGCCTCACAACCGGCCTTTGCGCTTTCCGGGGATATTTCCATTTCCGGGAAGGCCGAATTTCAGGACGGCATCGTGGACGGCGATCAGCACGGTGGGCTGGTCACCTTTGAGCAGGGGGCTTTCCACGCACTGGTGTCCGACCACAGTTTTGTCGACGGCCAGGTCCGGAAAACAGGGAACGAGGCTTTTGATCATCCCATAGGGGATGAGGGCTATTACCGGCCGGTACTCATGTCCGCCCCTTCCGGTAACGCAGACCATTTTACCTCGCAATACCTGCTGGAAAATTCCAATTCCCTCCATCCGCACGCCGACAGGGCGAAAAGCGTAGAACTGATAGACAATGCGGAATATTGGGAAATCAACAGGACCAACGGGGCCTCCAATATCGTACTGACTCTGACGTGGAACGAAGAGACCACCCCTTTGGATATCTTAAGCGAAGAAGAGGGTAAGGAAATACACATTGTACGCTGGGATGACATCAACGAAACATGGAAAGACGAAGGCGGTGTGGAAAACCGCGATGAAAAGACCGTGACCACGGCAGTATCCGGGTATGGCATATTTACCCTGGCCAAGGTCATGGCCGAAGAAGAGCCGGACGGCAGCCTGGAGGTGTATAACGGGGTGTCTCCCGACGGGGATGGCCGGAATGATTTCTTTTACCTTAAGGGCATAGAGCACTACCCGGACAATACCGTGACGATCTACAACCGCTGGGGCGTAAAAGTGTATGAAGCCAAAGGGTATAACAATACCGACGTTCGTTTTGAAGGTTATTCTGATGGCCGTGCCACTATAAACACAGGAAAATTACTGCCTGCGGGAACCTATTTCTATATCCTGGAATACACCAGTGACAACCGTGTCAAAGACAGGTCGGGGTACCTGTATATCAATTAGTGCCCTGAAATAGAAAACAGGAATGTGAAAAAACAAACAAGCCGCCGGGGACACGAGAGGGCTCCGGCAGTACTAAAAACAAGACAGATGAAGAAAACTATCATAGTATTGGCGTTGTTGGGTTCCTGGATCAGCTACGGGCAGCAGGAATCGCAATATACGCAGTACATGTACAATACCATGAGCGTAAATCCCGCCTATGCCGGGACCCGTGGGGTGATGAGCATCTTCGGCCTATACCGTTCGCAATGGGTAGGTCTGGACGGGGCGCCCAAAACGGCGCAGCTATCGGTCCATTCTCCCATTAGTAGACAGGGGCATGGCCTGGGGTTGTCCGTGATCAATGATGAGATCGGCCCCTCCAGGGATACCTATGTCAATGCCAGTTTTTCCTATAAGCTCCAACTGGATCCTTTTACCTGGCTGAACCTGGGGATTATGGCCGGGGGAAGTTTTCTGGAGGTGAACTATGACAAGCTGAACGTTCATGATCCGGATGACCCGTCGCTTAGCGGGAGGCTGAGCAGGTTCTCTCCCAATATAGGGGTCGGCGCCTACCTGCATTCCGATCACTGGTATGTAGGGCTGTCGGTACCTGCACTGCTGGAAACCCGTTTTTATGACGACATCCAGCAATCCATGGCTAAGGAAAAAATGCATTTTTACCTGATCGGAGGCTATGTGTTCGATCTGGATCACAACTGGAAGTTCAAGCCTGCAGCACTGATCAAGGCCGTATCCGGGGCACCTTTGGCTGTGGACCTTTCTGCCAATTTTCTCTATAACGAAATCCTTACCCTGGGTGCGGCCTATCGTTGGGATGCAGGGCTTAGCGGATTGGCAGGGTTTCAGGTCAACGACAACCTGATGATCGGTTATGCCTATGACTTTGATACTTCCAGGCTGGGAAATTACAATTCGGGAACGCACGAAGTATTTATCCGGTTTGAGTTTGTGTCCTCAGGGCGAAGCAGGATGCGTTCTCCCAGGTTTTTTTAATCTAACCCGACAAATCACAGGATATGTATAAAAAATTACTCATTACTCTAATATTTGTTATCACGGGAAGCCTGTATGCCCAGGAAGCCAGGAAAGCCAGGGCCGATGCGAATTACGAAAAATTCGCCTATATAAAGGCCCGTGAGCTGTATAAAAAACTCCTGGACCAGGACAATGCATCCCGGGACCTTTACGGCAAACTCGCCGATACCTACTACTTCAATGCGCAATATCCGGAAGCACTTGAGTATTATAAAAAAATGTTCGCCCTCGACGGAGAAACAGGCCCGGAGTATTATTTCAGATATGCCCAGTGCCTGAAAACATCCGGGAACCATGAGGAGGCAGAAAACATATTGAACCGGTTTTACGAATTGACCGGCCGGGAAAACGTAGCTAAAATGTCCCTGACCGAAAAACTTGAGGAAGTCGGACGTTTATCCGCGAGATATGAAGTCAAGGATGCAGGCATCAATACGGAATATACAGACTTCGGCCCTGCTTTTTACGGTAAGGACAAGGTGATCTTCGCTACGGCAAGGGATACGGGGATATTTGTAAAGCGGACCCATCAATGGAATGAAAAGCCCTTTTTAAAACTCTATAGTGCCGCGATAAACAGTGAAGGTACGCTGGAAAACCCGGAAGAGCTCCGGGGAAGCCTCAATTCGAAGTATCACCAATCCACTCCAACCATGAGCAGTGACGGCAGGACCATGTATTTTACCAGGAACAATTATATCCCCGGAACGTATGGAAGAGGGGAAGACGGTGTCAATCATTTAAAAATATACCGGGCCACATTTAAGGATGGGCAGTGGAAGGATGTTGAAGACCTGCCCATTAACAGTAATGATCATTCATCCGCTCACCCGGCCCTGAGCCCGGACGGCAAACAGTTGTATTTTGTGTCCAACCGTCCGGGTACGCTGGGATTGTCAGATCTGTTTGTCACAGAGATCCGTGAAAACGGTAGCTTTGGCCCGGTACAGCACCTTGGAGACACCATAAACACCAAAGGAAGGGAAACCTTTCCCTTTATAAGTGATTCCGGGGTGTTGTATTTTGCTTCTGACGGGCATCCAGGCCTGGGGGGGCTGGATATTTTCGCCACGATAAAAGATCCCTTCGGACAGTATCATGTGGTGAATGTCGGCAGTCCGGTAAACTCATCTTCAGACGATTTCGGATATATTATCAATGAGGATACCGGGCGTGGCTTTTTTTCATCAAACAGGGAAAATGCTATGGGTTTTGACAATATATACAGCCTGTTGGATAAAGAGCCTGTTTCCCTTAGGGCAGCCTTATGCGGGCATGTACAGGATAGTATGACCAGGGCGCCTTTGGCCGGCACCAGGATCACTCTCTATGATGAACAAAACAGGGTGTTGAAAGAAGACAGTACCGATCATAAGGGCGATTTCTGTATGGAAGTGCTAATGGCAAAAAATTATAATCTCCGCGCTGAAAAGCAGGACTATCAGACCGCAGAAGAGTTTGTCGACAAACTGGCCGAAGGCGAGAAACGGAAGTTGGTCGTAGCACTGAACAAGGAAAATATTGCCGTAACTACGGGAGATGATCTAACGGAAAAACTGAGACTGAAGTCCATCTATTTCGATTTTGACGGCTCCGCTATACGTAAACGTTCTGAAATAGAACTGGCCAAAGTCATCGAAGTGATGCGCAAGCACCCGGATATTGATATAGAGGTACGATCCCATACCGACAGCAGGGGCAGTGATACCTATAACACGCAATTGTCAGAGCGTAGGGCCAAAGCCACGATAGATTATATTGTTAATAAGGGCGGTATTTCCCGGGAGAGGGTTTCCGGAAGGGGGTATGGAGAATCGCAATTGACCAACAGCTGTTCCGATGGCGTAAAATGCAGCGAGGGAGAACACCAGTTGAACCGGAGAAGTGAATTTATAATCATTAAGATATAAAGAAAAACCTTATTTATTGTTTTCTTACGATTTGTTTAGATCAGGTTGTTTGGTAAATTCAGAGGGGCGGTCAAAGATTGAGATGATCTGTTAAAATACCGCCTCCTGAATTGATTTTGTGGAAATGATCTGAACAGGGTTAAAAGTGTAGAATGTGTAATTTCCCGGAAAAGCCGCTTTGAGTGTGTAGTGTTGACAGGCCCTGACCCCATTATAAATATTCTTTATTTCGCAAGGCCCAGAATAATAAGGAATTGTAAGAAGAGGTGAGGTTCAGCTTTTTTCTCATTTTGGTCTTTATTCTTTCGATATTTTTTTCACTGCAGAACAGGTTTTGTCCCAATTCCCTGTTCGATTGTCCTTCTATGATCCCTTTTAGTACTTTTACCTCTCTGACGGTAAGTTTGTCAAAGTCTTCCGGGATGTCGTTCAATTCGTCAAAACCCTTCAAATAGTTTTCTCCGGCCAACAGCATTTTTGTGCATTCGCAGATCTCTGCCAAGGCGTGTGTCTTTAAAAGGAATCCTTTGGCCCCCGCTTCCACGGCTTCCCGATAGTAATGGATATTATTATGCATGGTTAAGATCACAAACACGGTTTGCGGAACTTTACTTTTTATTTCTTTTAAGATCTCCAGGCCATCTTTACGAGGCATGTTAATATCCAGAAAAACGATATCCGGTTTATAATTCATGACCTTATGATAGGTATCTTCCCCGTCTTCTGCTTCCCTGACAATGATATCCCTGAAATTATTTTGAAGTATCTCCCGTAACCCTTGTCTGAGTAACAGATGGTCGTCTGCCAGTAATATTTTGATCAGTTTATCCATAACAGGCATTAAAGGGGTATTTTACAAAGGATCTCAAAGCCTCCTTTTTCCCCTTTCCTTTTCATTTTATATGTTCCGCCGAGTAAAAAGATGCGTTCTTCAATGCTCTTAAGCCCCAAGGAGTTGACTTTATTCAAAGTTAAGGGGTTGGCTTTCATGCCCTTTCCGTTATCTGCGATCCATATCTTTAACCGCTGATTTTTTATTTTGAGACATATCCATGCATCGGGGGCATCGGCGTGCTTTATGATATTGTTCACGCATTCCTGTACGATCCGGTATATATGTAACGCTCTTTCTCCCTCGTAATGGTGATCTATATCGTCATCTATCTCACATCTGAAATACGTATATGAAACTTCATCCATATTTTTTAGAAGGTACTTTATGGCTTTGGTCAGCCCTAACCGGCGGATATATTCCGGATGCAGGTTGTTGGATATTCTTTGCACATCATCGATCAACAGGTCAATTTTAGATTCGTATTCCGGAGTGCTTCCCTCATTCTTTAAGAGGACCAGGCTTTGACCGACCCCGTCGTGAAGTTCCCTGGCCACCCGTTTTCTTTCATCTTCCTGCGCCTCAATGAGCCGGTGTGAATATTTTTGTTGTACCCTGTTGATCTTCTTTAAATAATTGACCCTGATCTGATGCAGCGTATATAATGCCAATAAAATTGCTCCTCCCACCGCTGTAAAAAACCAGGGGGTCTTCCAAAACGGGGGGGACACGCTAAAGGTATATTCGGTATGGCCTTCAGACCATCTCCCAAACCTGTCCGTAGCCCTTAATAGCAAGGTGTAATTTCCCGGCGCCAGAAAGGAAAAGTCAAGCGATGTTTTAGTAGTAGGTGCCGACCAGCTTTGGGCAGAAAGAGATTCCGAAACAAGTTTATAACTATAATCTATCGAAGCCGGAAGAAAAAATTCGTTACTCGAAAAGTGAAGGGTTAAATGGCTTTTATTATAAGGAAGTTCTATATCATATGGAATTCCGCTTGCGTTTATAGTATCATTTTTAATTCCTTCCGGAAGATCAACATGCTTTATCTCTGGGGGCAATGCAGTCATTTTTTCCGTAAGTTCCCAGATAATGAGCTCTTTATCCGTGGTGATGAACAATTTGTTTTTCTCCTTTAATACATCGACTATTTTCTCTGTTTTAATATTGGCGTTCTTTTCGTGAAGCCGGTATCTATGGGTTACATTTACCTGGCCCTTTAAAGAGTCGATCCGTATTTTATATATACTGGAACGATTAACCGCCCATATATTATCGCTGGAATCTATCGCAGAAAACCCTAGGTTTTTTAGCGGTAACCGCTCGTTCTTTAATGCTGTTTCTTTAACCTTCCAATCTGTTTTGGCCGAAGTCTTATAGAGTTCTCCAATACCTATGGTATCTGACTGCACATAGAGGTATTTCCTGTCCGATATTTTAATCGGTATCGTTACAGACGTACTTTTCTTTACTAAATGTTCTTCCTGATCCGGATCCGGAGTGAAGAATTTGTGAACATACCATCCTTTACGATCAATATAAAAATAAGTTCCGACGTCTATGGAATCTGCAAACATATAGATCCTCGGACGGTAGTCCTTATATTTTTTCATTTCTTTTTTTGGGTTTATATTCAGAACAAAACCTTGTTTGGATGTAGTTCCAAAAGCAATAGCCGACTTATCGTTATTTACCGGTAAAAGATGAAATATATCGGCGTCTGTATTGCGATTATCCGTATACGCGTACAGTGAATCTTTCGCTACAAAAATCCCGGCATCTGTCGCCACGAGAGTCTCTTTATTTTTCAAATAGCAATAATCATAAAAAGTTGTAATACGCGGCTCTACTGTTTTGGATACCGGTAAGGTATCTATCTCTCCATTGCCGAGGTTGATCTCCTCCAATCCCTTTTTGGCATTTATACAAAGTAGTGTACTGTCATTTTTTAAATTTAACTTAAAGGTATACGCTTGTGGTTTTAAAGGGTGTTTGTAAATATTCAACCGTAATTTAACGAGACTGCTTCCTGTAACGGGAAGCAACCAGTAATTTTCTTCCGAATCCTTGAATATATCAGCGTAAACAAGATCAAATATATCGACACCGGGATTCAATTTGGCCGGTCTTTTATCCGGGTTCAGGGAATAAATGCCTTTTTCAAAAGTACTTAAAAGTAGCGTATTGTCTTTAGTGGGAAGAATGTCGATTATTCGTAATGAAGCATTGTCAGGGCTCCTGTAATAGGCTTCTATTTTTTCCTGCCCCGACATTTTTAACACCACACGATTCCCTCCTATCCATACATTTCCCAGCTTGTCTTTGTTTATGCAGTAAAAATTTGATTCCGAAAACGGGGTGATCTTTTTAACCGTATTTTTTTCGCTGTCAATGACAACAATGCCGTCATTCATATCCGCGATCCATATTTTACCGTTAAAATATTCAAAGCGGCGGGCATACCTGAATCCGTCGAATTCTTTTGCGATCTCGTTTTTGATATAGTTATATTCGATAAATCTTTCGGTGGTCAATATGTGCAATACGCCTTCGGAAATTTCATTGACCTGCATGTAAAGCTCTTCTGTATTGCGATCGACACCCGAAACAGGGATAAACGCTTTTCCCGTAAATTCATGGAGGCCGTCTGATGCTGCCAAAACAAAAAAACGGCCATCCCGTGTGATCACGGCATCACTTAGTTCTGCATGGCTTAATCCATTTTTATAGCCCGTAAATTCCTTGCCCTCAAATGAGAATAATCCGTTATAACTGCAAAACCAAAGCGTTCCTTCTTTATCCTGTATTACTTTGCTCATGCTCTCTGAACCAATCTCTTTGGTGTCGTACTTCTCATAATAATATTCCTGGCCGTGAATATTTTCCGTACACAAAAGAAAAACAATAAGTATAACGCTCTTTATAAGAACCTGATGTATACGGTTGGACAGTTTATGTCTTTTAAAACACATTTTTAGCACTTCTACAAACAGTCGATTTTTTTGAAGATTTAGCCTGGGAAATACTCCAAAGTGGGGTCATAAAATTTTTCATGATCATTAAGGAAATTCCGAATTAATCTCATAATGTGTTATAAAAATAAGAAAATTCCGGTTGTTATGATGCTGAAGCCCCCTCTTTTTTAACAAAATGTCTTGAAAAAACCACGCTGTACACTTTCCATATCTCAACAATATCGCTGATGTATATTTTGGTCTTATAGGGCATTTCTCCTGCATCTTCATTGATCAGGAACAGGGTGCCGGGAATGTTATTATTGATGTCCACCCTACCTATAAACACGCCATGCGTCCTGTTCACTAATATGTATATTTCACCATTAAGTATGTCTTCAGTGTGTCCAACCCATTCACCAATAGCATAAGAAGTTCCCTTATCCGTAGAGAATAGCGAAAAATCCAGTACCTGGAAGGCTCTTGTATTGTGATTTCCTATATAAGGGAAGTTATACCGGGGCATTTCGTTAATAAAGGAATCCTTATTCCTGTTATTTACATACTGGTATTGGTATTCCCTGGGAATTGCCACCATGCTTTTATGATATGATCGCGATATGTCTACGTTGGAAAACAGTATATTTAAGTCCAGGCCATATTTTCTTCCAACAGTTATGATACGTCTGAAATTCAGGCTGTTCCTTGCTTTCCATGTGGATAACGTATTGGATTCAATCCCTAAAAGCTTAGAGAGTTTTACATCCGTCCTGATCCCCAGGGTCTTTTTAAGCCTTTCCATAATTTCTGCTGCATTAAAGTCTTCCGTACAGTTTATGGCATTAAGCTCTTCCGTAATATCCATGGCATCCGACGCTTTCATATTCCTGTTTTTTTATGTAATTCTAGTTTTTTTATTGCTTTGAATAAAAAAAAGGATAATTAAATACCTTAAAACTACAAGAATATAAAAAGCTAAAGAGTAGGGGGCTCCCTATTTCTAACACAGGATAGGATCGTTGCAAATTGAAGTAAGAAGGGGTATTATATTCAGGGAAACCACCCTTTGATGCGCAAAATTTATACTTTTATAAGTAAACTTCATTGTGGATAGCCCAGTCAAGCAAAGCTCCGTAAGAAGGAGGTATATCCAGTTTTTTCCTTATTTTGGTCTTGAATTTTTCAATGTTCTTTTCGCTGCACAAAAGGTTGCTTGCAATTTCCCTATTGCTTTTTCCGTGTATTACCCCTTTTAACACGTCGGTTTCCCTTTTTGTTAAACCCGAAATAGCGGAATTTGCTGCGGTAGCTTCTTTTTCCAAAAAATCATCTACATACGTCTCCCCCCTTAATACAGCGTCCAAACATTCCTGTACCTTATTAAAGCCAGCCTTTTTAGGCAAATATGCTATGGCCCCGGCAGCCATAGCCTCCTGGAAATGCGTAGGGTCATTGTGTATAGTGAGTACAATGAATGCTATTTCCGGGAGTTCTTTTTTCACCTTCCTTATGACCTCAATACCATTTACACGAGGTATGGATATATCAATGAACACAAAATCCGGCCTGTGATGAAATATCTTTTTTAATGCCTCTTCCCCGTTTTCTGCTTCCGCAATCGCAGTGACATCTGCCATTTTTAAAACCAAAGAACGAATTCCTCTTCTTATAAGGGGGTGATCGTCTACTAATAATACTTTAATCATTTTTATCTGAATCTTGTAATCAGCACTTTACAAAAATACGAATTAGATGAATATTGAACTGTGTATACGTTTGAAAACCGGTTCTTTTATATTATGCATCAACGACTACTTAAAACAACATGATTTTCAGGTCTTTACACTCGTGTTCTTAGAGGTTATCGTTGTCCGTTAATCGAGATTTAAGAAAAAGAAAATATTTATATGATTACTTCGATAATAACTGTACTACTAAATTAGTGGAGTTATTTCAAGTAAATAATAATTTATTCTTTAGTATATGACAAAACAAAAACTAGTGTTTATAGGACTTATAGGTTCGGTGGTATTATTTATCGTCGGCTATGCCTATTGGAAGTTTGGCATGGAGGATTGGGAAGTTACTGAAGTAGAAACCGTAGCAATACCGGAATTGGAAGTTTCTGAACCGGAGTTTGATAATAAAAAAGAAGCGGTAGATGCCTTAGAGCCGGAGCGGGAGTTTACGCCACCCAGTATATATGATGATAAGGAATTGGATAGTATGGGAATTACGATAGATTCTTTGCAGGTTGTGGAGGAAGGTGTTGCTGAAGGTGATGGTTCTGTAGAGTATACATCGTATGCAAAAGAAGAAATTCCTTAAATTACTTGGCTCAAAGAAGCTCGTGAGGAAGGTAATGGGGAGGTGCATCAAGAAAAAGATAATGAGAAGCTTCTAAAGGAATTGGCTAAACAACAAGAGGTATTGTTTGCAGGAGTGCAGTTGGAGGATGCGGATTTGATTGCAGATACGGATGCGCTGCTATATGTAAAGGTTCGAGGAACCCAAACGGTACAAAGTAAGTATCGGTTAGAAATGGAGCTTATGAAATCTGCAAGGATTCGTGGGCAGAAGTTTGAGCGGTATACGCGGTTGTATGGATTTGTGTCTTTTCAACCGAATCGAACTTTGTTACATATTACCCATATCGGAACGATGGAAGTGAGTCTCAAAGCATATGACAAGTAGGATGGGAGTGAAGGTATCTATACCGTGAATTCCTTTCGGGCAGAGGCGACCAAGGAAGCGGTCACTCAGACTATTGGAGAGATTAGTATTCCGGCGTTTCCGACTCAAACCAGCTTTTTACAGCAACTATTGCAACGCAACAACCGAAGAGTAAAGGTCACCATTGATGATGGGTATGAACTCATTTTAAAACCAGAATTATAATAGTTAAAAATGAATTGAATTAAAAGAAAGATGAAAATGATGATGAAATATATAAAAATACTATTAGGAATGATAGGCATAGGAAGTGGTTTACAGGCGCAAGCCACCGGGTATTGGTATTGCCTAAAACAGTTGTGGGGGCTCATGAGGAGTTGAAATTAGAGGTAGGTGAATTGATGGGGAATAGGAGTTTGGAATTGAAGATAGAGTAGCTATTGCTGTATTGAAATGGTAGTTTTACAGTTGTGTTTATTCAAGTTTATCAAAAGTAAATTATAGAAATAAATACCTTTGTGCCATGAAAACAGATATTCAAACATTTGCTTTTAAAGCACTGCCTATTGATATTGAGGTAAAAGATTTGAAATTTATAAAAGAGTTACCTGAAATGTTGGGGCAACCACACAGGGTTGCTTTTTATCAAATTTTATGGTTAGATAGAGGCTATGCTAAAATGAATATTGATTTTCATGAAATTGGGGTAGAGAGCAATGAACTTTTAATGATTACTCCTGGACAAATATGTGCGTTTGATACAGAATCAGCCTATGAAGGCAAACTGATTCTCTTTACCGGTTCATTCTTTAATGGTAGTGAAATCGATGCTAATTTTTTATATTCTTCAGAATTATTAAATCCCATACGACTGCATAAGAAGATAGCTATTCGTCCTGATCAAATGAGACCTTTGGTATATTTATTAGAAAAAGAGCTGATGCAAGGAGAAACCAGTTTTCAAATAGCTATAGCACAAAGTTATCTTCGTATTATTCTTTTTGAATCGGAACGGCAATTTTCGAAAGATGCTACAGTTTTAGTTAATTCTATTGCCAGACGCTTCTACAATGCAGTTGAAAATCATTATAAAAAAAATAGAACTACCGAATTTTACCAAAACCTATTGAGTGTTAATGAAAAGAAGCTAGCCAAAGAAATTAAAGTTTTTAGCGGAAAAACACCTAAAGTATACATAGACTCTAGAATAATTCTGGAAGCGAAAAGATTGCTTATATATAGTGATTTAAGTATTCAAGAGATTGGCTACAGCCTTGGTTTTGAAGAACCTTCCTATTTTAATAAATATTTTAAGCGACATGTCTATTCTACACCTTTTGAATTCCGTAAAAAGCATTATTGAATTCGAAATTGCGGATAATTACCATTTTTAGACGGGAAATTATTATAGGGTTGTAACCACTGCACAGTACTTTTGTTTCATTAAACATTTAAAAGTACAAAATGGAAAAAGTTGTTTTAATTGGAGCTAGCGGATTTATAGGATCTGCACTTCTTAGTGAGGCTTTAGAGAGAGGAATACACATCACAGCAGTTGTGCGTAATCCTGAAAATATTAAGATTACCCATACCAATTTAAAGATTGTAAAAGCAGATGTTTCTGATGCGGCCGTAGTTACTGAAGTAACCAAGGGAGTCTCAACTGTAATTAGTGCGTTTAATCCAGGTTGGACAAATCCTGCTATTTATGAAGAAACATTGCGCACGTACCCAGCTATTTTAAAAGGAGTAAAAGAAGCCGGAGTAAAGCGTATTCTTATTGTGGGTGGGGCAGGTACTCTATTTGTAGCACCTGGAGTTCGCGTAGTAGATACAGACGCATTACCACAAGAAATTATGGGAGGTGTACAATCATTAGGTGAGTTTTACCTAAACACCTTAACAACAGAAAAAGATATAGACTGGACATTCTTTTCACCAGCAGGTATCATAGAACCTGGAGAGCGTACAGGAAACTACCGCTTAGGGAAAGATGATTTAATCATCAATGACCAAGGAGAAAGTAAAATATCTGTTCAAGACTATGCAAAGGCAATGATTGATGAGCTAGAAAATCCTGCACATCATTATGAACGATTTACTATAGGTTACTAAGTTAGTATAAACGACTTCTCAATATGGCAGCACTTAGGTTGACCTAGTTTTAGGTGCTGCCCCTTTGAGATGTACAACCATAATTTAATCTTATTTTCTAAGTACATAACAAAAAATCCATTAAGTTGATGTTGAGTTTGTTAAATCCTGTCAACAGCCAATTTGATAACCAATCCAATCCAATCCATATTTAAAGACACTTACGGCTCTTCGTCCGTGTTTTTTGAAGGTAATGGGCTTGATCTTCCTATCCACAAAATCCCCAATTTTGTAGCACCAGACAAAGGCGATCATGGTCAACATGAAAAGCTTTTCCAGCCTGTCCAGTTGAGTGACATGGGTATCCTCTTACAATATCTTGAAAGCGACTATTCAAAATTCTCCCAAATTTGACGAAGAATCGGTCACTACAAAATATCCTGTTTTGAGTAAGTAATATAATTGAACAAAACCCCTGGATAGACATTTATGACAATTTTTGTCACCCGTTTTTGAAAAATTGTAATATATAAACAGGGGATGAGATCGATGATATATTGGACTTATACTACGGGAGAGATTGAGAGAAATGAATTCTTTAGACAATCTTTTAATAAAGTGAGCCTATTGAAAAAGTTTAAACGCGTTCGATATGCAGGTGATAGATTTTAGTTTAAAGTCGATTTTAATGAGATATATTAGTTTAGCAATCAGGATTTCCCCTTCCTTTATTATTTAAATTAGCCTGATATGTTATGGATCATTGCGTTCGTATTGCAAAGAAAATATTGCAATTGCTTGATATCAAGCATACCAATACATTCTTAAAAGATTCCATATTATCCCACCCGGATCACCCCAGTCTATTGTGTATTTCTGATACTTTGGAAAAATACGGCATCGAAAACCTTACCGTAAAAGTGGCTCCCGAAAAATTATTGGAACTTCCCCTGCCATGTGTCGTCCAATTATCAGACCGTGGTGGAGTTTTTGAGATTCTTGAAGAATTCTCGGAAGAAAAAGCCATTATTAAAGGTAATAAAAAAGAATCTGTAGAATTATCTACGAAAGAGTTTTCAGATCGCTGGACAGGCATATGTCTTTTGGTAGAGGTCTCTAAAGAATCTGCCGAACCTGGTATTGGAAGAAGGAAGAGGGAAAACAACATAAGAACTTCATTAACATCAGCAATTATAATTTTGTTGTCCTTTGTAATAACTCCCATATTGATGAAACCTTTTTTGATAGAAGGTTCGTCTACCAACTTTTTGATCGGCTGCATATTATCAAAACTTATCGGACTGGCAACAGGTGTATTATTGTTGTGGTACGAAGTGGATAAATACAATCCTACTTTACAGCGTTTTTGTTCAGGTGGAATAAAGGTTAATTGTAATGCCGTTCTCGAATCTAAATATGCTAAAGTTTTTAATGATAGCCTTAGTCTGGGTCTATTGAGCTTTTCCTATTTTTTCGGGACATTATCGTATTTGACAATGACCGGGTTTTCTTCGAGTTCGTTTTCAGTATTAGCTATGTTGAGCTTCATGACCTTGCCAGTAAGCATACTTTCAATTTATTATCAAGGGGCTGTGATTAAACAATGGTGTAAGTTCTGTATAATTATCACAGGTGTACTAACCTTTGAGATCATTTTTGCATTTTTTGGAGGATTCCTTTTGGAATCCATACACTGGGAAACTTTACCTCTTTTGCTATTTCTGACATTACTTCCAATTTGGGGCTGGACATGGTTAAAACCCCTGTTGAAGGCTAAAAAAGAATCCAACATATATCAAAGAGGACTGAAAAAAATAAAGAACAACCCAAATGTATTTACTGGACTTTTGGCTAAATCCCGGAAATTAAAAACACCAACTACGGGACTGGGAATTTCCATAAACAAAAACACGGCAAAATACCATGTCATTAAGGTATGTAATCCTTATTGCAACCCCTGTGCCCATGCACACCTGATTTTAGAGGATCTTATAAATTCCGGCAAAATCAATCTACAAATACTTTTTACAGCAACCACTCATGAAAAGGACCCAAGGACAAAACCAGTAAAGCATTTTTTAGCTATCCATGGCAAAAGAGATAATGATGTGATGCAACGGGCCCTGGATGATTGGTATAAGGCAGAACAGAAAGATTACGAGTTGTTTGCTAAAAAATATCCCATGAACAGGGAATTGGAAGAACAGCGTATAAAAATCACAGCTATGCGACAATGGTGTGATATTGAAAATATAACCCAAACCCCTACAATATTTATCAATGGGTATGAATTACCAAAGGAATATCAGATAGAAGACCTTAAAGAAGTATTGGTTTAAAGAAAAATAGCCAAAGAAACCCTTGGGCTATGTACGATACGCTTTCGCGAAGCCCGACCGAAACCTTGACGGTCATTAAATGTTCAGGGCAAAATTAATTTCAAATTTATTAATTATGAAAAAATTAAGTTTAAAAGGCTTAGGGATCCAAAAAGATGAGTTACTTCATCGCGATCAGTTAAAGACTGTAATAGGTGGCTATTATGACCGTCTTTGCGGGGAAATAGCAGATGGCGCTGCAAAAAAAGTATATGAAGACACTGGGTCTACGAAAGCAGCGGAACAGGAATACTCAGACACTTATCGCCATTGTGAGTCTTATATGTAAAAAAGATACTCAAAGTTAAAGATAAGGGAGAAGTGTAACACATTCTCCCTTATCCTAATCAATAACATTAATGCCTATTATATTTAAGATCATGAAACTTTATTTATTTTCTATTATACTCACTTTTCTTTTGCTACCGGCGAGCACATTTGCCCAAAGGAATAGCAATGTTACTTATGTCACCTATGGGATCAGGCTGATTAATAAAGTAGAGTCCGGTTCACAAAAAGAGAAAGATATGGACAAACAGATGGTTAACGGATTGAAAGATGTAGAATGTGAGCTTTTCTTTGATGAAACATCCAGTCTATTTCGCCGAAAAGAAAAGTTAGGGTTTGGTCGTGATTTTGGATATACGATGGCTGCAGCTCTTGCCGGGGGAATTCAATATAAGAACCTAAAAGAGAAGCTGAAAATCGAACAACGGGAGTCTTTAGGGGAGACTTTCTGTGTAATCTATCCTTTTGAGCAATACCAATGGGAGATAACCAAGGAAACTAAAAAAATAGGGGATTACCTGTGCTATAAAGCCGAAGCCCTGGTGGAGGGGGAAGACCTTATAAAAGGAACAAAAAAAATGAATAAAATGATTGCCTGGTTTACACCGGAAATTCCGGCCTCTTTTGGCCCTACGGGTATAGATGGTCTTCCGGGGTTAGTATTAGAAGGCATATTGAACGAGAAGGTACTATATTATATGAAAACAATTACGTTTAATTATTCAGATGTCAACCATGATCTTCAAAAACCCAAAGGCGGGATAGAGATTTCAGATGAAAAATATCAGAAATTATTGAAAGAAAAGATGCTCCCAATTCTTAGAGGTAAAAATTAATATTTCTTAATTATTTGGTGGCGGAAATAGCGTAAGCAATGATGGCAATGGGATAGATACGCCCTGTAAAGGCGATCCCATAAGAAATCCGAGTATAGCTCCGTCCAGTGCCGGGAATTATAAGGGCGGCACATATGGTTATACAAGAAACGGAGGGACCAAATTTCACGATGGTATGGATATTGTGGCTGAACCCAATAGCAAATTGTACTCGATGTATGATGGAGTTGTCATATCTATCAGGACAAGTTTTTCTGCCGGGCAATATGCTGCTGACAGTTATGGAAATTTTGTAATGATCAAAAGTATTGTTAATAACAAGGTTGTCTACCTAAAGTACAACCATTTGAACTCCGTAAATTCAGAGATTAAAGTCGGAACCCAGGTAGAACAAGGAGCCGTCATAGGAACTACGGGGACTACGGGAAATGCTGCAGCTAATGGAGTGGTTCCTCATACACACATACAGGTAAGAAATGAAGATGGCGAATCCATAGACCCGGACCCGTATATAGCCACAACCTTTGATAAAACAACCGGGGAGGGAACTTCTCCTTGTTATTAAATTATTAATCCGAGTTATAATATTCAATGGACATTCAATATTAAATACATTCTATTATGAAAACATTTTTTTATTTAATGGTTTTAATGTTAGTCAGTGTACCGCTAAGTGCACAAACAATAGAAATAAACACCCTTTATCTTACGAAATCCGGTTCTCAGGCTAAAGTTTATCCTGATGATAATATATCCAGGGCAACCCAGGTTTTTGGTGCACCGAGTGACATTGAGGACTACATTTTTGAAATGGCCAATAGAAAAGGGAAAATATATACATACAATAGGAATAAAGTGTATACTATTGATGATAAAATCGTACGTTTTGATATTAACACCAATACGGTATTATTGGGCATTGATGGGAATAAAACCTTTAAAATAGGAGACAAAATAGTGGAAACCAAAAGGGTGATACCCCATGGCCCCGATAGAACCACTACTTTGATAGATTTAAAATTTTTGGGTAAAAAGGTAGAAAGCGAAGAGGGATCCATAAAAGGGTTCAACTATGCTTATTACCAGGTTTTATATTTGTCCAATACAGACAGGCGATTAGTGCTATATTTCAATTCTTCTAAAGCCTTAGTGAATGTTGGATTGGAAGAATAAGTATAGTAAGAATTGAGCCCTTACATAAAAGGTACATCTTATTG
>NZ_JBRKIS010000022.1:0-274457 GCF_052983315.1 Sinomicrobium endophyticum | reverse complement strand
CCACCAGGAACAACTCCGGGTTAGGAATAGTGTTCTGGAAGGCGCAAGGGAGCTTCGTAAGGGCCATCCTCGGCTGGGTTGTAGGAAGCTCTATGCGGAGCTCAAGCCTACCGGGATGGGTCGGGACAAGACCGAGGCCTTATTGCTGAGTCATGGCTTTAGGTTAAAGCGCAAGCGCAACCGTTACCGTACCACTTATGGGGGGAAGCATTGGTATCCTAATCGGATCACTGATTTACAACTAACCGGGATCAACCAGCTTTGGGTGAGTGATATTACCTATATCGCTGTATCGGCTAAGAAGCCTTATTACCTGACCTTGATCCTGGATGTGTACAGTAGGAAAATCAAAGGCTGGAGTTTGTCAGCCACCCTGACCGCAGAGGATACTATAGTTGTAGCTTATAGGGAAGCCCTGGCCACGACTGCTAAAACCGAACGGAAACAACTCATATTTCATTCGGATAAAGGCAGCCAATACGTTTATAAGCGATTAGCTGAGTTACATACAGAAAATCAGGTACAGCCTAGCATGGGCGGTAAAGCCTGGGAGAATGCTCATGCAGAATCTTTAAACGGCATATTAAAAAATGAATATATCGATTTTGACCACTCCCATATCAGTTTAAAACAAGGGAGAATATTGATAAAAAAAATCGTAGAAAAGTACAATTATCAACGTCCACATGGTTCACTAAAAAATATGAAACCTGTAGAATTTGAAACCTTTGTTCAGGGGTTAACCCCTGAACAAAAACCGAGATTTAAGATTAATTATTAACCAGAAAAAAGGCAACCATATTCAGGCATGCCCATATAACCAACCTTCAACTTGGCACCTGCAACCTGAAAACCTGTAACCCCGCAGGAATTTTTAGCTAACACTCAAATATCGGAATTATGAAACACGCCACATTAGCAGGGTTCTCCTGCTGGTGCCCCATTACTATTGCCTTAATTTTACTTAGCCTACCGGTGTCCCTTAAAGCATCACTACCTTTTCAATCTTTCACTCAACACCAAATTACCGGGACGGTAACGGACGGTAACGGGAAGCCTTTGGGTGGTGTTAATATCATCATTTCCGGAAAACGACAAGGGACGATTTCTGATTTTGACGGAACGTATACTATTATGGCTTCTCCTCTGGATACTTTAGTATATTCCTTCGTTGGATTTAAGACGTTGGAGGAAAGGGTAGGAGGTAGGCTTACTATTGATGTGGTGATGGAGGAGGATGTTACCGCTTTGGGAGAGGTCACGGTGAATGCGGGGTACTATACGGTAAAAGAGAAGGAACGGACGGGGAATATATCCCGGGTTACCTCTGAAGAAATCGAGTTGCAACCGGTAGTAAGCCCTATACAGGCTCTACAGGGCCGCATGGCCGGTGTGGAAATTTTACCGGGAGGGAGCCAACCGGGAATGGCCTCTACGATTCGCATCCGGGGACAGAACAGTTTGCGTGCAGAAGGTAATTTTCCATTGTATATTATAGACGGGGTTCCCCTGAATTCCACTCCGATGGAAAGCAACAGCCTTTTGGGGAGTACGGGTATAGATCCTTTAAACAATCTGAACTTATCCAATATAGAAAGTATCGAGGTATTAAAAGATGCCGATGCTACGGCAATTTATGGCTCCCGGGGGGCTAACGGGGTAATTTTGATCACTACCAAAAGAGGGCAACAACAAAAGACGGAAATAGAAGCCCGGATATATGCAGGTATGGCTACAGTGCCAAATAGGTTAGATTTGCTCAATACGGAGCAATATCTGCAAATCCGGAAAAAAGCTTTTGAGAACGATGGTGTAGTACCCGATGCATCCAATGCTTATGATTTGGTCTTATGGGACCAAAACCGGTATACCGATTGGCAGGATTTCTTTTTTGGTGGTACTTCATACATTACGGATGTTAATTTAGCGGCCTCCGGAGGTAATGAAACCACTTCTTTTAGAATAGGAGGTTCTTACCATAAGCAAGGAACAGTATATCCCGGAGATTATGACTATAGCAAGCTAACCGCGGGATTGCATCTCAACCATACTTCGGAGAGCAAAAAACTGGGCATTGACCTTTCGGTAAATTATGGGATGGATACAAACAACCTGGTAGGGAATGTGAATGTATCCTCCAATGTATTTATGTTGCCACCGAACGCTCCTGCTGTTTTTAATGAAGACGGTAGCTTGCATTGGGTAGCATGGAACGAGGCAGGTGCGGACAATCCTTTAGCCGGCTTTTATAATACCAGTAAGACACAGGCAGGTAATCTGGTGTCCAACCTGGGAATTTCTTACCAGCTCTTATCCGGGCTTAGCCTCAAAACTAATGTAGGGTATTCGTATTTCCATAGCCAGGAATTGATGAAAATGCCTAAAAGATCATACAATCCTTCGAATTGGGGAAATATAGACCATAGGTCCCTACATCTACAATCCGACAGGAAATCCTGGATTATAGAACCCCAGTTGGTATATAGTACGAAGATCGCGGAAGGAAAATTGGATGCACTGTTGGGAGGAACTTTTCAGAAAAGTAAAAACAGTAGTTTAGGTGTACAGGGTGTAGGCTATGTAGCCGAATCGTTAATCGGCAATTTAGATGCCGCAGAAAGTATGGTCAATGGAACCAGCCAAAACACCGCGTATGCATATAGTGCCCTGTTTGCCCGTTTGGGCTATAACTGGAAGCAAAAATACTTTATAAACCTTACCGGGAGAAGGGATGGCTCCTCCCGTTTTGGACCAGGTAAGCGTTTTTCAAACTTCGGTGCCGTTGGTGGTGCCTGGATATTTTCGGAAGAACCTTTTATTCAGAACAATATACCGTTTTTAAGCTTTGGCAAATTACGGGGAAGTTATGGTACTACCGGGAATGACCAGATCGGGGATTACGGTTACCTGGATGCTTATGAAGCCACACCCGGCCCTGGTGGATTATATCCTACCGGGCTTTCCAATCCCGATTATTCCTGGGAGATTAATAAAAAGCTGGAAGCAGCCATAGAACTGGGTTTTCTTGCGGACCGGATAAATCTCGGTTTGAGCTGGTACCGCAACCGTTCTTCCAACCAGTTGGTAGGCTACCCGCTCCCGGGGCTTACCGGTTTTCCTACGGTCCAGGCCAATTTACCGGCTACCGTAGAAAATACAGGTTGGGAGGTGGAAGTGTCTTCCCTGAATATCCGGTCTGAAGATTTCCGTTGGCAAACCTTTTTTAACATCAGTTTTACTGAAAATAAACTGGTTAGTTATCCTGATATTGAGCAATCTTCCTATGCCAATACCTACCGTGTGGGACATCCGCTCAATATTTCACTGCTGTACAGGTATGAAGGTGTTGATCCGGAGACAGGCTTTTATAGTATAGCCGATATCAACGAAGATGGCCGGCTGGATTATGAAGACCGCGTGGTGATTTGGGACCGGGGCCGGAAATTTTTCGGAGGAATAAGCAACAACATAAGCTATAAGAATTTTTCCCTCCAATTTTTATGGGAGTTTGTCAAACAAGAAGGGAAGATAAGTTCGCTTATGGAGGCAGGTCCGTATGGGAATTCACGTATGGAGGTAATGCAGGCGCTTCAAGAGGGAAGCAAGTTTCAACGGATTTCACAATCTTCACAGGCTACTACGGCTTATTCTAATGTCTTAAATACCGTTTTCCTTGTTGAAGATGCCTCCTTTCTACGGTTAAAAACACTTTCCCTGGGATATTCGATTCCCGCTGAAGTGTTACAAACCACAGGGATAAAAGGGTGTAAACTTTTTCTGAATGGTCAAAACCTGATCACGCTTACCAATTATAGTGGAATGGACCCGGAAAGGCCCGGCCCGGGAACCTCATTTGCCGGACTACGTACGATAACTTGTGGGGTGCAACTAAACTTTTAAAAACATGGATATGAAATTATCAATATATATTAAACGGTTCGTAATCATAATGGTTTGTTGTTGCATGGTTTCCTGTGAAAGTTTTGTAGAAGTAGACGCACCGGATCATAAAATAGTGAGTGAAGCGGTCTTTGACGATGATGCTATGGCCATTAGTGTTATGACTGGTATATACAACCAGTTATTCAGGGCTTTTTTCAGTAGTGGCGGATCGGATAGCGTTACTGCTCTGGCCGGACTGTCTGCCGATAATTTGCGGTGCATAAGGACAACAGACCCTACCCGCCTGGAATTTGAACAAAACGAAATTTTGCCCAACAACCCCAGGAACCTTAATGTATGGACCAGCGCCTATAATATCATTTATATGACAAACTCCTTATTGGAGGGATTGACAAATTCCGGAAAAATTACGGAAGAAATCCGTAACCAATTGGAAGGAGAAGCCAAATTTGTTCGTGCCTTTACTTATTTCTACCTGGTTAATTTATACGGCGGAGTCCCTTTGGTATTAACTACCGATTATAGGGTAAATGCGTTGGCTGTAAGGGATACGGAAGAAGAGGTTTATCAGCAGATTATAGAAGACCTGGAAGATGCCATGGATAAATTAGAGGAGAACTATATAAATGGGGAACGCACCCAGGTCAACACTTTTGTTGTTATGGCATTACTGGCAAGAGTAAACCTTTATCAGCAAAATTGGGAAGAGGCAGAGAGACTAAGTACCCAGGTGATTTCCCAGGCAGGTACTTATGAAATACTGGAAGATCCTGACCAGGTTTTTCTGGCCAATAGCCATGAAGCCATTTGGCAGCTATCTCCTGTTAGCAGGGGGAGTGCTTCAACGAATACTAATGAGGGGAGTATTTTTATTATTAATCCCAGGATAACAGCTTTATCACACCTAAAATTGTCAGACGATATCGTAGGGACTTTTCAATCCCCGGATAAACGTTTATCGCATTGGGTGGGTTTTCATGAGGGACTGGCTGTCCATTATGCCTATAAATATAAGATAAGGAACAGTACAGCAGATATTACCGAATATTCCATGGTACTTCGATTGGCAGAACAATACCTGATACGGGCTGAGGCCAGAGCTATGCAAGGCAAGCTAAAGGAAGCCATAGCAGACCTGGATGTGATACGAAACAGGGCAAACTTAGATCTAATATCAGATATCAATCCGGGAATAGATCAAGAGGCTTTGCTGGAGAAAATCATGGAAGAAAGAAGGAAAGAGTTTTTTACGGAATGGGGCCACCGGTGGCTGGACTTAAAGCGTACCGGAACTGCCAGCGAAGTCTTAGGAACGGGCCATCGGTTATGGCAGGATACCGATATACGGTATCCCATACCGGAAGAAGAGCGGATAAAAAACCCGAATCTCGGCCAAAACAATGGGTATTAATTTAATCATAGTACAATTAGCATATGGACGCTCTATATAGATTGCTCATTTTTGTTACAATTATCGTATGTTCTTTTACACCTGCGATGGCACAATCGGAGCCTGGCCCTATGGCCGACACTTTACTCCTGGATAACAGTATAAGACATGGACGTTTACCTAATGGTTTTACGTATTACATGAAATCACTAACCAAAGATCAACCCAAGCTGTATTTAAATTTTTACGTAAAGGCAGGGTATAACCAGGAGGATAAAGGGCAGCTCAACCTGGCCCATGCCCTGGAACATCTGGCATTTGAAACCACGGAAAATTTTCCTTTAGGATTATTTAATACCCTGGAGGTCGGGTTGTATCGCTTTAACGGAAGCACCGGCTCAAAAGGTACGAATTATAATTTTGATGTGCCGATAAACAATGTAGCGATTTTGGATACCGCTTTTCTATGGTTTAAAGATATTGCTACCGGGCTTACCTTATCCGATACCGATATTGACCATATCAGGGAAGAGTTACGACAGGAATTCCTGCTAAAGAACGGCAAAGATTTAAATAAGAGATTTGCAGAAGCAAATTTGCAAGCTGCGTTATTTCCGGGAAGAAAAAGCCGTGACCATTTTTTTGAGCACCTAAAAGCATTTAAGCCAGAAACATTAAGGCGTTTTTATAAGGATTGGTATCGCCCGGATTTGATGGCGTTAAGCGTCATCGGAAACATAAAGGACCTGGATGCGATGGAAAGGAAAATAAAAGAAACCTTTTCCGATATTCGTCCCCATAAGAATCCGAGGATACATGTGGATTTTGATTCCATCTATTTTGAACGACCGTCTCAGTATGTTGTTGTGGAAAAGCCAACAGGGGCAACTTCATCCATGCACAATGGTGATGTTGAAATTCAATTATTTTTCAGGGCCCCGGATGTGGCCGAAAAAATGCATACGTTGGATGGCATTAAAAGGTTAATCCGGTTACAACTGCTGATCGCCTTAGTAAGTGAACGTCTTAACGTAGCTACACATGCCTATAACTCTTTTTATGCAGGTGCTTTCGATCCGTACACATATGGTGACTTCCCTCCGACATTAGGCATTAAGATCAATGCAGAGCATTATGAAACAAGGACAGCATTGCAGCAGACAATACAAGTATTGCACCAACTCCAAAAATATGGTGCTCTTGAACAGGAATGGACTACTATTAAAAAAGAACGGCTTCAATCCATAAACAATACGGACAGTGCGTATGCCAAATATTGGGTCAATGAAATAGGGAACCAATTTTTACATGGACAAGCCCTACCATCTAATAAACAAGCCCTTTTAAAAAAGTGGCTATCTGATCTTTCTTTAGGAGATTTTAATGATTTTGTTCGTGAGTTTCTCTCCAAGACGCCGGAAGATATCGGCATCATAGTCCCTACCGGGGATTAAGCGTTGTCCTATGGAGAGCAGGAAATACGCTCCCGGATAAAAAATGCTTTTAAGAAACCGGTACACCCTTACATGCTACCTGAAACACCTACTGTGTTGATGCCCGTTGAGAAGACTGTGGGACTAAAGGAGAAAGGCTATATAGATAAAGGCATAGGAGAATCCGGGGCCAGGGAACTGGTTTTGGATAATGGCATACAGGTGGTCTTAAAATCCTATATACCATCTCCGGGGGTATATAGTGATAAGATTATGCTGCATGGCTTTAGCCCGAAGGGAGCCTCTTGTGCTTCCAAAGAAGATTATTATGCTGCCCTGCTGGCTCCGGGTATTGTGAAAAATGCCGGGGTGGGGGCTATGGACAAGTTTATGTTAAAGCGTTTCCTTTCAAACACCAGTATTTCGGTTTCTCCGTATATTGGATATTACGAAACGGGAATAACAGCAAACGCTGCCTTGAATGATGTGGAAAAAATGCTGCAACTGATTTATCTCTATATTACTACCCCACGTAAAGACCAGGAAGCTTTTAAAGACTGGAAACTGGAAGAACAAAAGTCCTATTATAATTCCTCCTCTAACATCATCCAGGCAGATTTTTATAATGCTATTGGAGAAATTACCGGGGACAGTTCGGTGAGAAGAAACCCTTTGAGCAGTAAAAGAGCCCTTCAAGGAACAAAACGTTTTAGAGGTATAAAGCAAGCCAACCTGGATAAGGCCTATGAAGCATACAAAAGTCTCTTTGGTCATGCCAAAGATTTTACATTTTTAATCAGTGGAGCGTTTGCTATGGATTCCGTATTGCCTTTAGTACAGAAATATTTGGGGAACCTTCCCGATATATCCGATTCACCTCAGTGTAGCCAGAAGCCGGCAAATACCGACGCCCCTTCTAACGGCCTCTCATACCATGAAATACCGCCCCCGGATTATCAAATGCATAATACCAGTTATAGTTTGCGCTTTATGTCAAAAGCATCTGATATGGATGATTGGCGGGAGGAGATAAAAATACGAGCTTTGGGTAGAATTGCCATGCTAAAAGCCTGGTCACTGCGCTTTGAAAAGGGATATTCGTTATATGACCTAAGTGCATCCGGACAGTTAAACAAGGATAAATCACGATATGAAATCAGTATTAACTTTAACTGTGAATTGAAGGAATTGCCATTACTGCGAGGGGACAGCAAAAAGATTATTCACCAAATAAAATCAGGCCAGGTAACACGGGAAATACTTCAAAAAACATTTAAGGAACTAAAATCTGCGTATAATCAAACAAACGCCACGACCCCAAGGGAAATGCAACATAGACTTTATAACCATTATCGTTATGAGTTGTCCTGGGTCGATTCTGTTGAAGCTGAAAACTATATTGAATCGTTAACCCTTAAAGATATTATGGATGCCGCTAATGTATACTGTAAGGAGGAAAACTTATTTGAATTTGTAATGAAAAATTAAAAAAACGTTTTGCTGAAGGCCACTTTCGGATATTTTTATAAACAATATCCCGCCAGGAAAATTCTTGACGGGATAGTTAATCAAAATTAAAGGTCAATAATGTTGCCATCACCTACTTTTGCAGTTTGAGGGTCCTCGGCATCATAAACCTGATGAACCTGGCCATCAATTCGAACCTGGCAAGGTTCATTTCCTTCACCACAGTTCAGTTCAACATCTAATGGTTCAAATTCACCATCTACCAAAATATAATCGGTAGTGGGGTCGCTTAATGTCATGGTGGCAAATGCCATTCCAATGGCCAATATAAAGGCCGACATCGGTAAAATCAATTTAAGACGTTTCATGACTAAAAAAAATAAAAATTACACCTACTCTATCAGGTTTTCGGCTTCCCCTGTATGTATTGCGCAATACATTTTTTATACTCGGATAATATTCATTTTTCCGGGATTGATATAAGCAGTCCCCTGAACACAGTAAAATTAGAACCGGGTTTTACGACACGAAAGAAAAAAACGGTAAAAATTCTGCAAACCCGGTCAAAACCTTTCCGTTTTTTTCCTTTTTATGTTAAAGTTTAGCTTTACTTGTTTTTCAGGTATCGGCTAAGGGCATAGCGGAAGGATCGTTCATCGTTGTAACCGACAGATAAGTAAACATCCTTTGCTCTTAAATCATTGTGTTCCATTTGCGCAATGGCGTCGGTGATCCTGAGTTTGCTATAATATTCGTGCGGAGTTATACCATACTCGCGTTTAAAGTGGTTGCGGAGGGTACGTTCGGTAACATGAAATTGCAAAGCGAGGAATCTGGCATTTAGAAGGCTGTTCCGGTATTGGTCATCCAGGTACATCTTCACCCGGTAGGCTAGTTTGTGGTACTGTGGCCCCAATACGGAATTATAGTGCCCCAGTATATACGAGAGGTACTTGCGCAGGTTGCCGTCCAGCGCGCCTGCATTGTTCCTGGAGTAGCTATACACCTTATAAAGCCAGCACTGTACCTTACGGTCTATAGGGCAGGGATGCATAAGGTAGTAGGGCCTGGAACTATACTTGAATTTTTCGAGGATATATTGGAGACCGGGAAAGTCCGTGCTGATGCTTTCCAGCCATTCCGGGGCCATATTTACAAACAGAACGGTGTGATGTCCTTTTCCGGTATGTGCCGTATACTGTCCTCTTCCATAATAGAGCATGGCAAATGTATTGGTCTGTACCTGGGTAACAGGGCACCTGTTCCCGGAGGTAATGGACAGGGTACCGCCAAGCATAAAATAGAGGAACAACTCTCGCCTGGGAATTTTAAACCGGACAGCCATGGGCCTGTTGGCCTTGATCTCAAACATATCGATATAAAATGGGGAACAGTGCATTTGCTGGCTTAGGATCTCCATCTCCCGTAAACGGTAGTAATGGCACCGCTCGGCAAAAGAGATCGGGAATCGGCACCATTCGGGTAGTTTTTCGATGGGGTTGGCATATATTAATTCTTGCGGTTTAAAGACCAGGTTGTATGGTGTTTTCATAGCATAGGGGTTTATGCTTTGCCTGACACTGAGAGTCGAACGTTTTAAAATTTAAGGACTACACTCCGGCTGCTGGCATATTGAAATAAAATTACTGCTTTCAATATTAAAACCGGTATCCTAAGTGGATACAAAAAGTATAACGGGGGAATACTTTTGTGTAAGGTTTTTAACAATTTCGCTTACATACACGTCGTATTTCAGAGGTCTAATTCTCGAAACTCCGAACTTGAAATGGGGGTCTTATTTAAAACAGGCTCCAAAAACAATATAAAGTTCCCAAATCCAAAACGAAAACATTTATGCCAGAAGGAGAAAGATTTATCGCTCAGGGAATTTTTTGGATAGGAAAATTGTTAATCGATGTGTTATCTTTAGGTTTTAAGGGATTTTTCGACATAGTCGATACAAAATCCCAATTTAGGGGGTGTTCTATTTATATAAAGGAGAAAAATCAGGTTCACTTAATTTCTTTTTGGTCGAGCCCTTTGGTGCTTTGACATGCTTAGCTGGAAAGAACGGATAAAGTGAGCCACCCAAAACGGATAAAAATGGGCAGTGAAAATTTTGTTACCTAAAAAATAAAAAACCCAGTGAAATCAGTACTTCATAAGGTTTTACGTATCTTGTGTGAATTTAAATGAATTATCATCAAGATTCTTGCCTTGCAAGATTCGGGTCGTTCGGTTTCTGATCTCAGCCGGGAGCAGGGCATCAGTCAGGCGACATTTTACAATTGGAAGGGTAAGTATTCGGTGGTACAGCGTCCCCAGTAATGGTTTTGTCCATCGCTAAGCATTGGCTCCCCGTAATTTTTCAGTTTATGGGCCAGCCAGAGGGTTACTATCCACCATTCATAGATCTCCCACATCTACTGTTCAGCATTTTGCAGGGCTTCAATATCATTTTCAAGGGCAGAGATACGGCTGATTAAAGCGGCATTATCCGGCTCGTCTTCCAGTTTTAATTCCGCTTCCGGAAGCTCTTCAGACCAGGTTTCCAGTTGGTCGTCTTTTTCCGTTTCACAGTAGGTATTTCCCGCTGCATCCCCACAGGTGCTTCAGCAGCCCTAAGCCTACCTTTGTACAATGATTCATGTGTAGATCAAACTTTTTGGTATTTTAAAAGTATGTACACGATGCGTACATCGTTTATACTTTGTTTTAAGTTTAGGAATAAATTCTTGGTAATTTGGTATATGGGAATCGGACTAAAAAATCGGTTTTCATATTAAGCCTTGTTAATCGGAAATAGGTCACCTTCTTGCGAATGTCCTATACCATAGCCGGAAGGGAACAACCCAGCTAGCAGACAGGCTCCCTCCCTGTGATTCATTTTTTTGTTGTATTCATAAGAGAGGAATTGGATATTTATTGCTTGTCTTTATCTTTCCGAAAATAATCTTCCATTTTGAGCAACAAACTGATAATCCCTGGACTCACCTTCATACTTTTCAGAAGGGATTAAGGATAAACGACGAAGGAACGCGGGAATGATATTTTCGAAATTTATCTTAAACAAACAGGAATAGGTCTTAGTAGAATTGAGAGAGTAGAATATGTATTAGGTGAACTATATAAAAAGTAATTTTTTACCTGATTACGGAAATCCATAATGAAGATCCCGAATATTCACTTAATTTTATCTGAAAACCATTACAATATAAATTGTTTTGGCCTCATTGATCCTTACTGCTTCCCGTCTGGTGTTTTTTTACCAGGGAGTTGTTGCTCTGATTTTTATATTAAACCTGCTCCAATTCATCATATTATGAACATTAAGAAAATTCTTCAGAATGAATTCCGCTACCCCTTTCCCTGTTTTAAAAATCCGTATGTAGACACCTTGCAACACATTACGGATAATGAATGGATAGACGGGGCCTATCTTTATCTCTACCAGGAGAATGAAGCCGTTCGTAAAAAATACAAAAACACCCGAACGGCGCATATTGCTTCACATTGGTTTCCCACAGCGGGCCACGAACGCCTTTTGCCGGTATGCCGGCTGATGCTCTGGACGCTGTATAACGATGATATGTACGAGGAGATCACCCCCGAAGAACTTCCTTTCATACGCGATCGTTCCCTGGCTGTGCTCAATGGAGAGATGACAGGAGAAAACTCCCGTATTCCCTTGGAGCCTTTACTAGGCTCTTTAAGAAAAGAGTTCTTGCTATACCTCGCCCCGGCTTCCTACAACAGGTTTGTCACCATGATAAACCGTTATTTTCACGGTTTGGAAAAGGAGTTGATATATAAAGCCAATCATGAATATCCTGGCATTGCCGAATGCCTGGCCATAGGGGAAGCCTCCCTTTGTCTTTATCCGTTTTTGCAACTTACGGAGATCGACACCGGGGTGACCTTGCCCGATGAAATTCATGACCACCCTGTGATCAGGAGGTTACAGGCCCTGGCCAGCCGGATGATGCTTTTGTACAACGACGTGCAGTCTTTACAGAAAGACCAGCTTACCGGGGGGATTTATTACAATATGGTAAAAGTCATCGAACATCAGAAAGGGATCTCCCTCGAAGCAGCCTGCGCCGAGGATATCCGTATGCATAACGAGGACCTGAAAGAATTTTTAATACTGCAGCGAAAACTTCCCGATTTCGGAGAGTGGCATAGCGCTGTAGTTAATTGGGTACACTATATGAGTATGACCCTGAGCGGATGGAAAACAGTTTCCTTTGATCTTGCCCGTTACAATACGGCAACAGGATTTCCCTCGGCGGACATGTTAAAAAACAACCGGAACATTATAACTTAAAAATTCGTAATATTAAAAATCGACACCATGCAAAAAGCAATACAGATCCCCAAACCCACCTATCCCTGGCCAACCATTCAAAGCCCCTTGAGCGGCACTTTTTACGAAGAAGAGAACAACTGGTATGACCAGGATTATCAATTTTTATCATCAGAAGCGCTGGCGAGATATAAAAAAATGCGATTGGTTGACGTCGGGCCTTATATGGTACCTACAATTACCGACCGGGACAAAGTGCGTGCTATTGCGCGTTTTGTAATTTACATGACAATAACAGATGATTATGTAGAACTTTTGCCGGTAGCTGAAATAGAAGCTTTCAGGGACCGGATTTTTGATGTAATGATGGGTGACGAGCCCCGGCCGGAAGAAATGGGGATACTTCGTCAAATGCAAACCGGCAGAAAGGAATGGATCGCCCTCGGGATGCCTGAATTCTGGGTAGAACGGATAGCCAGGAATTATAAGTACCGCTTTATTGCCGATGGGATCATGGAGGAGTCACCGTATAAGATCAGTAAAGACATTCCTCCTGTTTCCCTCTTTCATTTGATTCGCGCCAATTCTATTGGAATGATACCATTTATTGATCAGATTAGCCTCTTAACCGGTTTTGCTTTGCCTGACTATATTTATAATCATACGGTTATCCAGCGCCTGGTAATGCTTGAGGCCATAATTGTTGCACTTCAAAATGATTTTGCCAGTATCAAAAAGGAGATACCGATAGAATCAGAGATGTTCAATATCATTACATTATTACAGCATCATAACAAAATATCTTTTGATGAAGCCTGTGCGGAAGGGATGAGGATTCATGATGAATTTGTAGATGAATTTGTAACATTATCAAACCATCTTCCGGATTTCAGTCCGTATCAAAAAGAAACAGAAGAGTTTATTTACTACATAAAACTAATGATCAGTGGTTTGAATTCCTGGTATTATCGAAGTGGAACACCACGGTATGAACCAGGGGGGTATCCTGTACCACCAAAAAGGAATGGTGAAACGGATCAAGATTAAGTTTGATATCGTTCCCAAGAGCGGGGTGGGGATAAATGTTATTCTTCCTTCCTAGCGGGATATAGATGAAGATTATATTCTTTTTCAGGATTGAACTGCCGGTTTTTTTAGCATCTTGACAGAATGAGGGAGAGGATATTATGTATCTCACAAATCTTAAGGTGTCATTGGTATGATGTTTGTTTTTTCCTACATTTAGTATGGTTAAATATTTATGAATTTATACTCGGATGTTGACCCAAAAGAAATCACATAATATATGTTAAAATATTTTTGTTTTAACCAGTCAACGGATTCTATTTTATAATCAATACAGATGAAAATACTTACCTGACTTATAAACTTAAAACTGATTTTTCATGTATGATAAAGCCCCAACTTATTCAGACAGAAACGATTCTTCTTGTCAAAAAGGCATAGCCATAGTAGGCATGTCCTGCCGTTTTCCCCGGGCATCTACATTATCGGAATTCTGGGAATTACTGAAACAAGGTAAAAACACGGTTACCTCCATACCCAAAGAAAGATGGGAGGTGGCGGATTTTTATGACCCTTCCCCCGAAGCCGTGAATAAAACCCATCAACGGGAGGCTTCGATGCTAACGGATATTCACGATTTTGACCCTTTGTTTTTCCGTATTTCCCCGGCGGAAGCTGCCGAAATGCACCCTTCCCAGAAATTAATGCTGGAACTGGTATGGGAAGCTATAGAAAATTCGAATATACCGTTCGATAAAGTACAGGGAAGCCGGGCCGGAGTGTATATAGGAAACATATGGAATGATTTTGAACATTATTGCCGGCAGAAAAATGCGTTGGTATCCTCACATTCTGCATTAGGACGGGCTGCCAATATAATTGCCAACCGGATCTCGTTTGTTTATGGTTTTACCGGCCCCAGCCTGGTCGTGGATACCGGTTGTTCCGCCTCCCTGGTAGCCCTGCACCTGGCATGTAGGAGTTTGTGGGAAGGAGATACGGAACTGGCTGTTGCGGGTGGGGTCAACCATCTTCTCGATCCCGGGCAGTATGTTTTGCTTTCGAAATTCGGCGGATTGTCTGTACAAGGACAATGCAGTGCATTTGACAAGGGGGCGGACGGTTTTGTTCGCGGAGAGGGCGGAGGGGTTCTCCTGTTAAAAGAATTGTCCCGGGCAGAAGCGGATGGAGATATGATCTATGCCGTTATACGCAATACGGCCGTCAATAATAACGGCCATAATGCAAACTTGCCAGCTACCAGTATCCCTGCGCAGGAACAATTGCTCCATAAAATCTATAAAGAATGTGGAATAGCCCCGCATGAAGTACATTATGTGGAAGCTCACGGAACCGGTACTAAAGTGGGAGATCCTACGGAGGCTAAAGCCCTTGGAACATTTTTTTCCAGGGAAAGAGAAGAAAACAAGTTGTACATTGGTTCTGTAAAAACAAATATAGGGCACCTGGAAGGCGCGGCAGGTATTGCAGGGGTGATAAAAGCGGTACTCTCCATGCAACACAAACAGTTACCGGCAAGTCTCCACTATCGGACCCCGAATCCCGATATTCCCTTCGAATCCCTCAAACTTGCGGTACAGCATCAACTCACTTCGTGGCCTGTTCTTAACGGGGAACGTTTGAAAGCCGGGGTCAATTCCTTCGGATGGGGAGGGACCAATGCCCATGTGATCCTGGAAGAATACCGGGAAAGTTACGCTATTACAAAGTCCCCTGCACCGATTACCCGAACAGGGTATTGCCTCCCGGTCTCGGCTAAATCCACAGCGGCCTTAAAAGATTATACAAGGGCTTATGCCGCAATATTAAAAAATGCGCCGGACACTGTTGTTCGGGATATTTGTGTTGCATCCGCTATGTTAAAACCGGCTTTTGATCACCGGGTATTATTTACGACAGAGCACAGGGATGAATTGCTCGAAGCACTGGAAAATTTTGCACAGGGGACGGAGGAGATCATCCCCCTTAATCTATCCTCATCCATAAATAAGTTGGTCATGGTGTTTCCCGGGCAAGGAGGACAATGGATTGGCATGGGAAAGGAACTTCTTAAAAAAGAGCCGGTGTTTAAAGAGGTCATAGAAGCCTGTGCCCGGGCTTTCCGTTCCTACACGGACTGGAACCTGGTGGAGGTGCTGCAAGCTACTCCGGAGATCAACCGTTTACAGGAAATCGATGTCATCCAACCTGCCTTGTGCGCCATACAAATTGCGCTGGCCAGACTTTGGATGTCCTGGGGTATATACCCGGATGCGGTAATGGGACATAGTATGGGGGAGGTGGCAGCTGCACATATTGCGGGGATATTATCCCTGGATGATGCCGCCCGTATTATTTGTAAGCGTAGCGCCCTGATGAAAACAGTGAGTGGTAAGGGAGGGGCGATGATGGTCACGGAACTGTCCTATAAAGAAGCCAGTGGATGGATAGAAAGGGAATACCCGGAATTGTCCGTTGCCGTAAACAACAGTCCCAGGTCTACCGTATTGGCGGGAGACCAAAAAGTTATGGATAAGGTCAAATCCGTACTGGAGCAGCGGGATATTTTCTGTCGGCAGGTAAAAGTGGATGTGGCTTCCCACAGTAGGCAAATGGACCCGCTTACAGGAGAACTCAAGGAAGCACTACAGGATATTAAACCACAACCCGGAACAATCCCGGTTTTCTCTACTTGCCGGAATAAGATAGTAGACGGGGAGGAACTTCATGCAGATTACTGGGTGGATAACCTGCGAAATACGGTACAGTTCACTTCTGCTATGACATATTTGATGAATGAGGGATATACGGTTTTTATGGAGATCGGACCCCATCCCGTGTTGTCGAACGCGATAAAGGAGTGTGCCGGAGATTTTAAAAAACAAATAATTACGGCAGCCTCGCTTTACCGGGAAGAACCGGAACTGCCATCACTGTACAGAAACCTGGGAAACTTATACGAACAGGGATATACTATAGATTGGACCCGTTTTTACGGTACCACCAAGGCACCGGATGTGGTATTGCCGAATTATCCTTTTCAGCGCGAACATTTTGAGATCAAAGACAGGTCTCACCTGGTGACCGATACCGGAAAAAGTCCCCGGTTCCCGTTAGAGGGGAAGGCCATACCTCTTGCCGATTCCGAAGATACCCGCTACCTGGAAAGGCAAATCAGCCTGGAAATGTTACCTTTCCTAAAAGATTTCAGGATTAATGATGCTTTTGTCATCCCCGAATCGGTTTATATCGAAATGCTCTTACAGGTAGTAGGCAAAGAGAACACTACAGATGTTCCAGTTATTACCGGGCTACATTTTTTGAAATCCGTTATTTTACCACTAGAAGGATGTATAACCATACAATTCAAGTTAGATCGTCAGGATAAAGGTTTTTCGTTTAAATTCTTTGTAAAGGCCGATCATATATATGATGACGGTCAATGGGAACCGGTTGCTATGGGAAAGATTGTTTTCCGGTCACAGGCTGAATTACATTTCACAAAAACTGTAGAGCTCCTCCGGACGGATGAAATTCCCGAGGCATTATCTTATTACAATGCCCTTCGAACACTGGGATTAGATTATCAGGGTTCGTTCCTGGGACTTCGGGAGATCGGCAAGAATGACAGGTTCCCGGAAGAGGTACATTTTCGTATCCGGCCGGACAAGCACATCCTGGAGTCCGCAGATAGCTATCGGGTACATCCGGGATTACTGGATGCTTGTTTTCAGCCGATATACTATACAGCCATAGAAAATACCGGAATACAACCCGGGCGGGCTGCATTTCTTACAGCTGCGGAAGAAATAACAATAGCCGGTATTCCGGATGGTGCCCAGGAGTTGTATGGAAGCATTGTATTCGGAATACTGAAAAATGAAGAAGGGGGAGGGACGACCATTTCCGCAGATATAGCTATTTATGATTATACCGGAAATCCGGTACTGAAAATAAAAAAACTGGAAGGAAAACTACTTGGAGAACAGCTTGCACAAGACCATTATTTAGGGACCTTTTCTCATCCGGAACAAGATGAAGAACAGGATAGTGAAGAATTCCTCTCCCGTTTTCAATCCCTTTCTTCCAGGGAGGAAAAGCAGGAAGCGGCAGAGCAGCTGTTGGTGAAGCATGTTGCGGGAATCACCAAAATACCCCCGGGCCGTATCCGCCCTTCCGTAACATTTAAAGATGTCGGCGTAGATTCGCTTATGACCCTACTGCTGCGCAATGACCTGGAGGAAGAACTTTCCTTGAAATTACCGGTCTCCGCCTTCTGGTCTCATCCTAGCATAGCGGCTTATGCTGCACTGATTGTGGGTATTATGGATAATCGGGAAGATAAGGAACATTCTTTAGCTACAGGCACGAATAAGGTGGCTGTGGATATTACGGATTGGCTTGTTATTTCCCGGCCTCGTCCGGAATCCCGATACAGATTGTTTTGCTTTCACGATGCCGGGGGGGATTCTTCTTTGTTTCGGGGATGGGAGCACCTGTTAGGGACAGATATAGAACTGGTAGCTGTGGAACTGCCGGGGCGGGGAACGAGGTTAACTGAAAATGCCTATACGGATATACATCGGCTTGTTACCGATATCATATCGGAACTTTTACCGATCCTGGATAAACCTTTCCTGTTTTTTGGTCACAGTATGGGGGGATTACTGGCATTTGAGATTGCAAGGGAACTTAGAAACTTACATTATAACTTGCCCGAAAAACTGATCCTTTCGGGAATGCCCGGGCCTGTGAATTATTTCCCCCGGGAAGTAATGAGTACATTTAACGATACAGAGCTCACCGGGATATTTCCACATCTAGAAAAAATTCGACACCAGGATAAGGAATTGTTTCAATTGTTGATAAAACGCTTACGGGACGATTTGCTTCTACTGAATCGTTACCGTTATGTCCCGAAGCAAAAGTTGCCTGTTCCCCTGATAACCATTCATGGCAAGGAAGACCAGCGTGTTAACAGGGAACAGGTCGAAGAATGGCGTTTTGAAACCTCACAACCGGTTAAAGTGATTTCCAGGCCGGGAGGACACCGCTACCTGGAAAATGATCGTTTGTACCTAACCGCTATGATAGCGGAGGAAGTAAGAGCGCTGGTACCGGATAAAATAGTATTATAAAGAATAAGGCAACTATCGAAGCACATGTTTTTATTCAGGCATTTATTGAATGAATTATGTAAATAACTGACCAATTATGACAAATAGATTTATTAAGGAAGAAATTGTAGGTACCTGGAAACTGCTTTCATGGGTATATTACGATAATGATAACAAACCCGTTCACTATTTCGGAGAAAGTGTTGAGGGGATATTAATGTATGATAAGAGTGGCTTGATGAATGCGCAGTTAATGAGGCCGGAACGCCCTCTTTTCAATTCCACTTCAATCAATAGTGGTACTCAGGAGGAAATACGCATGGCTTTTGATGGCTACCTGGCTTATTACGGGAAGTATGAGGAAACACGCCCCGGTGAAATTGTACATACGGTTGAGGGCAGCCTGCTTCCCAATTGGATTGGGAGTAAGCAAGTGAGGTATGCCCGTGTTGAAGGGGACGAACTTCTTATATATACGCCTCCCATACCTTCCCAACAGGGAGAGGTTGTTTTTTACCTGAAATGGGTGAGGATTTCCGGGTAAGGTATTTGGAAATTAAGGGAGGCTTTTTATTGCGATCTATCGAGACCCATTGCTTCGGGGCAACAGGTATGCGGATAAGTTTAAAATCAAGGGTGAATTTTTAATTTAACTATTGGTCCCATAGTTGTTTGTGGTCATTCGAGCGTAGTGGTCATGAGGCGTTTGATTGATCTGCTGAACATTGAATTGGTCCGATCGTTCATGAAAATGCAAGATCAAAAATACCTGGACAATCTCAGGATAAAGACAGAAGACGGGAACTAACATAATAAAGGGCGTTTGCCAAATGAATGCTACGGTGGCACACCAAAATATCTTTAACAATCCTTATTCAAAATGATGGTTGCTTATTGATCCCGAAAGCGAAGGGGCGATAAAAAGATGAAAGAGGAGAGGATCTGTCTTTTGGATAAGCTTATCTATACTTAGTTTAAGAAGGGGGTCAGGAGATATAAGGGGCAAAACATAGGCATGTCCGAAGTCCACCTGTTCCCAGGAAAGTTGTAGGTAATCTTCAGGACGTACAGTTGGTGGTGGCGATGAATACTACCCCACAATACGGTAGACCCGGGAGCCTTGGATGTTATGGAATAGGAGGCTTCCGATGGCCCTAATGCCTTCATAAGGTCGGCCACACCTTCCGATAACTCACTACCTCTCTGGTCAAAGTCATAGCTATAATGAAGTTGCGGAGCTTTTCCTTTTAAAGGATAGCGGGTATATGTGGTGATGTAAACAGAAGGTATTCCCCCTTAATGGCGAAAGAATTTCATTTTTGGTATAGGTCCAACCTGCTTTGCTGAAGTCCGGCTGTAGATCATAGACTTCATTATCTTTCAAAGACAGTAATTCCAAGAGTTCCAGGTCCGTTTCTGTAATCTTTATTTGAACTCGTCTTGAGTTGTCGTATTTGAGCGAAAAGTCGTGCTTTTGTTCACTAATGAAGTAATTTTGGATCCCGATTTTATCGGGAGCATAGCAGCGTTACGGTTCGAGAAAATTACGAAATTAGGGGAGGCAGGAACGTTAAGAAAATGTCTGGTGGACATTTTTAGCGACTGGCCAGACTGCCACTAGGGCAATGATTTTGTAGGTAATAGAACAACTCAAGACGAGTTCTTTGTATGTCTGATAAAGCCGGGCGCGAAGGAGAAGAAATTATTCTGGATAAAATTTTTTCCATATTATGTCGATGATCGCCTTGAACAGGAGGTGTTATGGTCAAAAGAAGAAGACTATCTCCCAAAATCGGACTTCCAAATCCGGGTTTAAAAGTTTCCAAACGGTAGCAAATAGTATCAGCCTGAATTATCGATCCATACTAAACTACTTTATAAACAGAAGCACCAATGCCTCTGCCAAATCCTTTAATACCAAAAGAAAAGCCCTTAGAGTACATTTTAGAGGGGTCAGGAATACAGAGTTTACCTATTCAGACTATCTAGAATTTTTTGCCTAGTCCACAAATTTTGGGAATGATCCGAACTAATTCTGTCAGTAAAATTGTCAGTATAAAAAACAAAAACCCTGTAAAATAAATACTTTACAAGGCTTTTCTGTACTCGGGGCGGGACTTGAACCCGCACGAACATTGCTGCTCATTGGATTTTAAGTCCAACGTGTCTACCAATTCCACCACCCGAGCGTAAAATTAAATTATTTCAACAACTCCGGTGATTGAGCGGAGCCGAGATCGAGCGAAAAACGGGATTCGAACCCGCGACCTCCACCTTGGCAAGGTGGCGCTCTACCAACTGAGCTATTTTCGCATTTTATAAGAACGTACCCTTCCGGGGATTATCGCGGATGCAAATTTAACGCTTTTCTATAAATAGCAAAGAATTTTTTAAAAAAAGACTGCTTTTTTAACCGTTGCTATCCCGCTTTTTTGCACCGAATCTACAAGACTGTTGAAAGTGAAATGATTATACTTCCATCCTGTACTTGTTATTATTTGGTTTTGATAAGCATACGTTTTATTTCGTTCAGTTTCATCAATGCTTCCACAGGGGTCAGCGTATCGATATCCGTATGCAATATTTCTTCGCGGATATCTTCGAGAAGGGGATCATCCAGGTTAAAGAAGCTCAGTTGCATATCGTCCTGGGTCGATTTCAGGCTGTCGGATAATTCGCTTGCGGAGTGGGACTTCTCCAGTTTTTTAAGGATTTTATTTGCTTTCCGGATTACCTGTTGTGGCATTCCGGCCATTTTGGCTACATGAATACCAAAGCTGTGTTCGCTACCCCCCGGAACGAGTTTACGCAAGAAGAGTACCTTGTCTTTCAGTTCCTTTACCGATACGTTGTAGTTTTTTATACGGGCGAAGGTCTCGCTCATCTCGTTAAGTTCGTGATAGTGCGTGGCAAAAAGTGTTTTTGCCTTTGAGGGATGCTCGTGCAGGTATTCGGAAATGGCCCATGCTATGGAAATTCCGTCATATGTACTGGTTCCCCGGCCTATCTCGTCCAGGAGTACCAGGCTGCGTTCCGAAATATTGTTCAGGATGGAGGCCGTTTCGTTCATCTCTACCATAAAAGTGGATTCTCCCATAGATATGTTATCGCTGGCACCTACACGGGTAAATATCTTGTCTACAATACCAATACGGGCTTCATCGGCAGGGACAAAACTTCCCATCTGTGCGAGGAGAACGATAAGGGCCGTTTGTCGTAGTATGGCCGATTTACCACTCATGTTGGGCCCGGTAATCATAATGATCTGCTGTTCCTCCCGGTCCAGGAAAACATCATTGGCTATATACGCTTCGCCTATGGGCAGTTGTTTTTCAATAACAGGATGCCTTCCGTTCTTTATCTGCAATTCGAAAGACTCTTCAATCTGCGGGCAGGCGTAATGGTTTTCTCCCGCAAGTTGGGCGAAGCTGCTGAGGCAATCCAGTTGCGCTACCAATGCTGCATTGGCCTGTACGGGAGAAATGAACTGTTTCATCCACTCCACCAGTTGCGCGAACAATTTTTGTTCTAACTGGAGTATTTTTTCTTCGGCCCCCAGTATTTTCGCCTCGTATTCCTTAAGTTCTTCCGTGATGTAGCGTTCCGCGTTTACCAGGGTCTGTTTTCGGGTCCATTCTTCGGGAACTTTATTTTTGTGTGCATTGCGGACTTCGATATAATAGCCGAATACATTATTGGAATCGATTTTCAGCGAAGGGATACCTGTCCGTTGCGATTCCCGTTCCAGCATCTGGTCGAGATAATCTTTGCCCGAAAAGGCAAGGTTTCGTAACTCGTCCAGCTCTGCGGAGAACCCGGAAGCTACGGCATTGCCTTTGTGTATGTTTACCGGGGCTTCTTCGTGCAGGGTCTCTTTGATCTTGGCACGCAGGGTATCGCATAAGTGTAGCTTGTCGCCCAGCGATTTCAAGGCTTCTTCCCCGCTTTCCGATGCCAGGGCCTTTATCGGTACGATGGCTTCGAGGGAGTTTTTGAGCTGAATGACTTCCCTCGGGTTGATCTTTCCCGTAGCTACTTTGGAAATAAGCCTTTCGATGTCGCCGATCTGCTTCACCTGGTTTCGTATTTTCTGCAATATGGCGTCGTTGTCCAGGAAATACCGGACTACATGGTGCCGTTGCTTTATTTTTCCGGCATTTTTCAGCGGCAGGGCCAGCCAGCGTTTCAGCATACGGCCTCCCATTGGTGAAATGGTTTTATCAATAATGTCAATGAGCGTTACGGCATTGGTAGCCGTAGAACTATACAGCTCCAGGTTGCGCATCGTAAAGCGGTCCATCCATACATATTCGTCCTCCGCGATCCGGTTTACGGAAGTAATGTGCTGGAGCTGGTTGTGCTGGGTCTCCGAAAGGTAATGCAAAGCCGCACCAGAAGCAACGATGCCTTCTGCAAGGTGATCTATTCCGAAGCCTTTTAGCGAACTTGTTTTAAAATGGTTCATAAGTGTTTCCAGGGCGAAGTCTTCCTGGTATACCCAGTCTTCCATAAAAAAGGAATGAAAGTCGTTACCGAATACAGAAAGGAATTCCTGTTTGTTTTTCTTAGATACCAGTACTTCACTCGGATTGAAATTCCGCAATAGCTTGTCCGCGTATTCCGCACTTCCGCGGGAGGTCAAAAACTCCCCCGTGGAAATATCCAAAAAAGCGAGCCCGATCTGTTTTTTACCGAAATGCAGGGCACAGAGAAAATTGTTAGTCTTGGCATGTAAAATATCGTCGTTCAGGGCCACACCCGGGGTTATGAGTTCGGTTACGCCCCGTTTTACGATCTTTTTGGTGAGTTTGGGATCTTCCAGCTGGTCGCAGATAGCCACGCGCTCACCTGCTTTTACCAGTTTGGGCAGGTAAGTGTTGAGGGAATGGTGTGGAAAACCGGCCAGTTCACTTCGATCCCCGCCATTGTTACGGTGGGTCAGTACAATGCCCAGTATGCCGGCGGCCTTTACGGCATCTGCCCCGAAGGTTTCGTAAAAATCCCCTACGCGGAACAGGAGCAGGGCATCCGGGTATTTTGCCTTGATCTGGTTGTACTGCTTCATTAACGGCGTTTCCTTCTTACTTTTTGTAGATGCCAAGCTGTTTATAGTTTATAGGTTTAATATACAAAGCTTAAGGTTTTTAACTTTTCTGCATTGATACTTTCTTTCCTCAACGATCTTAAAGTTATGTGTCAAAATAAGGCCTGTCACCTTGTTTTTTCTCTCTCTATCTTTCCGTCACTTTGATAAGGGCGAATTTATGAATAATTTTATCCGTTTGAAATTTTTGTTCGGAGGAAAAGATCTGATCCCCGGGTTTTATATTGGATGACAAAAGATTAATTTTGCTCTGCATAGTCGAACGAAAAACAGGAAGTATGCGAAAACTGAAGAACAGCGAGCTGGGACGTTTACAGGTGGAAGAATTTAAAAGCACGGTAAAAACGCCTTTGATCGTCATCCTTGACAATATAAGAAGCCTTAATAATACCGGGTCCGTATTCCGCACAGCCGATGCCTTCCGGATCGAAAAGATATATCTGTGCGGTATAACAGCCACCCCTCCGCATAAGGACATCCATAAAACCGCTCTTGGCGCTACGGACAGTGTAGATTGGGAATATGTGAAAGATACCCGTGCGCTTGTGAACAAACTAAAAACGGAAGGTGTTGTTACTGTGGCTATAGAACAGGCAGAAAATGCGGTGATGCTTAACGATTTTGTTCCGGAAACCGGGAAAAAATATGCAGTGATCTTCGGGAACGAGGTAAAAGGGGTGGCGCAGGAAGTCGTGTCCGATTGCGATGAGGTTATAGAAATACCACAATACGGCACCAAGCATTCCCTCAATATTTCGGTAAGCGCCGGGGTAGTGGTATGGGACCTTTTTAATAAGATGAAAACGGCACATAAATAACAGGAGGGAAGCATGGTTTTTTATGATAAAACTTTTGAGAATACGGATTTTTCCGTGAAGCCGCCGGAAAAAGGGGAATATGAGGACTGCTCGTTTGTACGCTGCAACTTTTCGCATGCGGACCTGTCCGGGATCGATTTTTTCGAATGCCGTTTTTCGCATTGCGATCTCAGTATGGCAAAGCCGGTACATACTGCTTTTCGGGATATTTGTTTTGAACATTGCAAGATATTGGGAGTCTCTTTTGACCGGTGCAATGACATACTGCTTGCTTTCCGCTTTGAAAATTCCGCTTTGGATTTTTCTTCTTTCCACCGTATGAAATTAAAAGGGACTCACTTTAAAGACTGCAAACTGGAAGGCGTGGATTTTCGTGAATGTGATCTTCAAAACGCCGTTTTTGAAAACTGTGACCTCGCCGGGGCGGTTTTTGAGAATACTAACCTGGAAGGCGCCGATTTCCGGACCTCGTTCAATTTTTCGATAGACCCGGAAGCAAACCGCCTTCGGAAAGCAAGGTTTTCTATGGATGGGGCAGCAGGGTTACTGAAGAAATACGGGGTTATCCTGGAATAAAACAGTTTCTTATTCTTCCGTGGTATAGGCCTCGTTGTATCCGGACCATATTTCGTAGATCGGTTTTCCGGCAGAGCTTTTTCCACTATGGTGCCATTTGCCGTCTTTAACTTCGTAATTGAATTCCAAAGAAGCGCCGACCCTGCTGTTATCCCTGGAAAAAAATGTAATCTGTTCCGTATACTTTCCGTCCCGGGCAGTGTAAGTACCACCGCCGGTACCGTGGAATTCTTTGGTTTTGGAATTAAAGGCAATCCATTGGAACCTCCCGCCGCTCAAAATTTTTACGGTTCGGCGATCGCCAGGGGTCATTTCACTAATTTCTCCTTCCGGGTTGGCCCTTCCGGTAATGACCCAGTTCCCGGTTAGGTCGTCTTTCTGGTCGGAAATCCTGGTCCATGTTTCGGTGTCGCCGTTTGCTTGTTTCAAAACGATCTGCTTATCCGTAGCGGTCAGGAAACAGGTTTGTTTCTTACCTATCTTTTCCGGATCGGCCGTATAAAAGTCCGGTATTTCCGTGTATTGGTCACCTTCCAGGATATATTCCCCTCCGCCGGTATCCGTAAACGCATTGCCTTCCTTTTTTTTGCCTCCAAAAGCAAAATATCCGTCCTGGTATATACGGATGTATTCCATATCATTGATTTCCGTTCCGTTTTTGTGGGTCAGTTTCCACGCACCCTCCATTTTCTGGGCGTACAAGGTTCCGAGAGAAAAGAATATCAGTAGTAAAGCAGGTATATGTTTCATGATTTCAGGTGTTTGCTGTAAAGAGTAAAGATACATTTTTTATTTTTTCACTCATGAGGAACAATTAATCTTTAAGGAATTCCATTATTTTGAAAGAGGTCCTTGAGAAAATATATAATTTCCGGGACATGATATTAGGGCAAATGCATTATATAAGGGAAGACAGATGAAGGGGATGAAACATTTGGAGACAAAGTGACAAGGCGACGAGGGGTGTTGGTGCTTTATAGTGATTGGTTGTTATTGATGAAGATTGCCCTTCGGCTGCGCTCGGGAACCTGATAAAGATAGAAGATATTGGGTGCTAAGTTTGGGAGTCCCGATATATCGGGATGGAGTTCTGGGGTTTTGTAGGGAAGGTTTCCTGTTTCAACTCCCTAACTAACCAACTCCGAACTAATCAACAACCGGGAAACTGGCAAACCGGTCACCGGCAACAAACCTTAAACATAGAATTACTCAACTATAATGCGTTTTCCCTGGATATGATATGCTTTTCCGGATAAAGTATGGAGAATACACTATTTTTGTCAGAGAAAACCGGAAAGAATGTCTTCTGTGGAAATTAGAAATGTAAAAGTCACCCGTTACGTCACTCCCCTGAGAGAGGGTGGGTCACTGCCGGCAATTGCGGAGGCCGACGACGGATTTAAGTACGTGGTGAAATTCCGCGGTGCCGGTCACGGGGTGAAAGCCTTGATCGCGGAGTTCCTGGGGGGTGAAATTGCCCGGAAACTGGGATTTAAAGTTCCGGAGATAGTATTTGCGGAATTGGATGAAGCCTTTGGCCGTACCGAGGGAGATGAAGAGATCCAGGACCTGCTCCGCGAAAGCCAGGGACTCAACATAGGTATCCACTTTCTGTCCGGGGCCATTAACTTTGATCCCGTAGCCGTTAAGGTGGACGATGAACTGGCGTCTAAGATCGTTTGGCTGGATGCCTTTATTACGAATATAGACAGGACTTTCCGGAATACCAATATGCTTCTCTGGCACAAAGAGGTATGGCTTATTGACAACGGGGCCGCTTTTTATTTTCACCATTCCTGGAACAATTGGGAACAACAGGCAAAGACACCTTTTACTTACATCAAAGATCACGTATTACTTCCGCAGGCGGAAATGCTGGATGAAGTGAACGGAGAGTTCCGGGAAATACTGACGGATGAAGTACTTAAGGAGATTGTGGACCTCATACCGGAAACGTGGTTGTTGTGGGAACAATCGGAAGAAACACCGGAACAGATACGCGAGATATATTTTCGCTTTTTAACCACGAGACTGACTAATTCCGAAATTTTTATAAACGAAGCAAAGAATGCGAGAAATGCTGTTGTATGAATATGCGGTAATAAGACTGGTGCCCCGGGTAGAGCGGGAAGAATTCCTCAACGTTGGGGTGATACTCTATTGCAAACAAAAGGCATTCCTGAAAACGTTATATCATATTAATGAAGAGAAACTAAACCTTTTTACATGTGAAACGGCCATAGAGCAACTGATGGAAAACCTGGAATCCTTTGATAAGATAAGCAGGGGGAGTAAAGACGGCGGCCCGATAGCCCGGCTGGACCTGGCTTCGCGTTTCCGATGGCTTACGGCGATGAGGAGTTCTGTTATCCAAACCTCAAGACCACATCCCGGCTTTAGCGCCGACCCGGAAGAAACTTTGCAACGTCTGTTTGAAGAACTGGTGCTGTAAGGGAAGTACAAGTTACGGAGTTTTAGTTCGGAGAGATCTTTCCGGAAAGTCCGTTTTTTGCATTTATACAAGTATTATCTTGCCTGCATCTCCTGGAATCCCTTGGTGAATATCTGCGTTTTCATCTACTCCTCCATGACTCCAAAACTAATAAAAAAAGGGACTCAATTGCTTGAATCCCGGGGGGTGGATTATGAAAAAGTTAGTTAGTTAGCTTTAATAATGGTACTAATTTAAAATAACCTTTTTTAAAAATGCAAATAAAAGTTAAAAAAGTTATAATTTTTACATTTCGTCCTTGAAATTGTGTATTTTGTCGATGAGGTAATAGTAGTCATTTTTGTTCTGAACAAAATCCACTTCTGAAACATCCAGTATCAGTACATTTTGATACTGATGGGTTTTAATAAAATCCAGGTAGCCTTTGTTTATCTTTTCCAGGTAATCGGGCGGAATGTTCTGTTCGTATTTTCTTCCCCTTTTTTTGATGTTCTGCAATAATTTATCCGTGTCCTGATGGAGATAAACATATATATCCGGTTTGGTAACCTCCCTATACATAAGGTCGAATAATTTCCGGTACAGCCGGAATTCGTCTTCTGCCAGGGTAACATTGGCGAATATTAACGATTTGAAAATGTCGTAATCGCTTACCATAAAATTGGTAAACAGGTCGGGTTGTGAGGTGTCGTCCGTGAATTGCTGGTAGCGATCGGCCAGGAAAGACATTTCGAGAGGAAAGGCATAGCGGTTCCGGTCTTCGTAAAACTTTGGCAGGAACGGATTGTCCGCAAAGCGTTCCAGGATAAGCTTGCCGTTAAAGTCTTCTGCTATTTTGGTGGCCAGGGTAGTTTTTCCGGAGCCTATGTTGCCCTCGATAGCAATGTAATGAAGCGAGGAAAAAGGGTTTTTCTCCGCCGGTCGTAAATCGTATGAAGTCCTGTCAATTTCACTGTTATCCGGGCATTCTTCCAGTAATTGTGCTACTGTTTTTTGCAGTTCCGGATGTATCTTGCCGGGGGCGATATCTGCCAATGGGCGTAACACGAATTGTCGGTTGGAGATCTGCGGATGGGGGATGATAAGATTATTCTGTTCTATGGTTTCGTCCTCATAAAACAGAATGTCAATATCGATGGTCCTGGGTTGGTACCCTTTTTCCCCGGAGCGGACCCTTCCCAGTTTTTTTTCCGTTTCCAGGATGTGGAATAGCAATTCCTGCGGTTTCATGGAAGTGTCCACGGCAATACACGCATTCAGGAAATCTTCGCCCGAAAAACCCCAGGCAGGTGTCTGGTATACTCCGGAAGAGGCTGTGACCTTCAGATCATTGCCCTTTTCCAGGTATGTTACAGCGTTTTGAAGGTTTTGTATTTTACTCCCGAGATTACTTCCTATGGATAGATATGCGCGTTTCATTGTGCAAAATAACTAAAAGAAACCAACATAAACGAGATAATGATCCTGTAAAAATCCGGACAAGGTTTAAATGCGGTTGACTTAAATTGCTTTCGGGAAGTAAACAGATATCCTTAGCCAGGAGACATAGCCCTAAAAACCTCTCAAAATGAACAAGAGCTCACAAAAACAACCTGTTCTCCGGACGATTGGTCTTCCCCCGTTTAGCAACTTTTGGGCATGATTTTTAATTCCGTTCGTCCTTATCGCAATTCATAAACCGAAAAGATTATCTTTGTGAAGCATAGTACATAAGTACGTGCGAAACGAGTTTTTTTACTGCAAGTAATACGTGATTGAACAATGAAATTTTTAAGAAATCTGTTAGCGTCTGTTTTAGGGTGTTTTATAGCCCTTGGCGTATTGTTTTTTATGTTCCTCATCTTTGTGAGTCTGGCTGGTAGCCAGGACAATGTAATAACCGTACGGGATAAATCCGTATTGGAAATAGGTATCGACCAGCCCCTGAGGGACTACGGAGGTAAATTTGATTTTACCGATTTCGGGATGAAATATGAGAAGTACGACGGCCTGAATCATATACTGGAGGCGATAGAACAGGCAAAGACCGATACTAAGATCAAAGGGATCAGCATTAGCAGTAGTTATCTTCCTGCAGGGATGGCACAGACCAAAGCCATACGAAATGCCCTGAATGATTTTAAATCTTCCGGAAAATTTGTATATGCTTATGGGGATTTTTATTCCCAGAAGGATTATTACCTGGCTTCCGTAGCCGATTCTGTTTTTGTGAACCCCGTGGGAGACATAGATTTTAAAGGTCTGTCTACCGAGGTACTGTTTTTCAAAGACCTGCAGGAAAAGTCCGGTATAAAGCTGGAGGTGATACGTCACGGTAAATATAAAAGTGCGGTGGAACCGTTCCTGGATAATAAAATGAGCGCGGAAAACAGGCACCAGATATCCGAATTATTACTTTCCGTGTGGAATTCCATGCTGGAAGATATCTCCGATAGCCGGGGTATACTTCCGGACAGCCTCAACAGTATAGCCGATGATCTTGGGGCAAGGACTCCGGCAATGGCGCTTTATGCGAAACTGATAGACAGGATCGCGTATTTTGATGAGTATGAGTCTTCCCTGAAACTGGCAAGCGGGATAAAACAGGATGAAAAACTGGAGTGTATAAGTATGCGGGAGTATTCCGAATATGCTGCGAAAAAGGTTAAAAAGACAGGAAAAGACAAGATTGCGGTGATTTATGCCGAGGGGGAAATTGTTTACGGTGAAGGCAGTAAGGATTATGTAGGGCAGGGGATTATTGTAAAGGCCCTCAAAAAAGCCAGGGAAGACGACAAGGTGAAAGCCATCGTTCTCCGCATAAATTCACCCGGGGGAAGTGCACTGGCTTCGGATATCATATGGAGGGAAGTGGAGATCACGAAAAAGGATAAACCCGTAGTCGTATCTATGGGGAACCTCGCTGCTTCGGGAGGATATTACATCGCTTCCGGTGCGGATAAGATATTTGCCGAGCCCACCACCATTACCGGATCGATAGGTGTATTCGGTATGCTGCCCAACTTTAAGGAACTGGCAGACCGGATGGGTATACATGCGGAACATGTGGTTACCAACGACCAGGCTCTCGGGTACAGCATTTTTCAGCCTTTGTCCGAAGAATACGCAGAAGTGACCAAAGAGAGCATAGAAAATATTTACAGCACTTTTATAGGCCATGTTGCCGATGGCAGGGAAATGACCGAGGAAGAAGTGGATTTCATTGCCCAGGGAAGAGTTTGGAGTGGTACGGAAGCACTGGAAATTGGTCTTGTTGACGAAATAGGCGGACTGGAAAAAGCTGTAGAATATGCAGCGGAAGTTGGTGGAACAAAAGAATACACCGTACAGGATTTTCCGGTGTACACCACAAATATCCAGGATATAATGGATAAGTTCATAGGTGTCTCTATTGGCAGGAGTAAAGAAGAGATTTTAAAAGAAGAAATAGGAGAACAGGCTTACCAGATATTGCAAAAGATTAAAGTATTGTCCGGGCAGAAAGGAGTACAGGCCAGACTGCCGTTCGAACTTATCATGCATTAAGATATTTAGGTAAAACAAAAAACCGTCTTACGGCAAAGCCGGAAAACCTCCATAGGTTTTCCGGCTTTGAATAGTAGTTCTGACGGTATTACAGATACTTTTTTCGTGTTTTCCCACAAAAATCATTTGCATGCAACAACATAAAGCCGCATACCAGTTATACCTGTATCTCGCCGCATTGTTTATCACCTCCCTGGTGGTTTCCAATCTTATCTTTCAAAAATTCTTTTACTGGTATCCTTTCGGAGAAGTCAACATTTTCGGGTCCCGGATATTTGAGATTTCTGTAGGGATATTACCGTATCCTGTCACCTTTCTGATCACCGACCTCATTTCGGAAATATTCGGTAAGAAAAAGGCAAATCAGGTAGTTACTGCCGGTATTTTTGCCTCATTGTTCTCCCTGCTTATCATTTATGTTTCCACAGTTGCCCCTGCGACGGACTGGTCGCCTATAGGAGATGAGATATTCCGCGATGTGTTCGGGCGTACCATACTGGCCGTAATGGCTTCTATGCTTGCTTACCTTGCCGCACAATACGTGGATATCCATATTTATCATTTCTGGAAAAACTACACCAAAGGAAAGCACCTGTGGCTCCGGAATAATTGTTCGACCGTTTCGTCTCAGGTTATCGATACTATGACGGTACTGCTCCTGCTTTGTTCTTTTGATGTTATTGCCTGGGAACGGTTTACCGGATTGCTGATAGGAGGGGTACTGTTCAAAATGTTAATAGCCTTGCTGGATACCCCGTTTTTGTATTTTTTTGTATATATTATCCGTAAGCGGTTTCACCTGGAAGAAGGGGAGGAAATCCAGTTACCCTGACCGGATCGTATCTATATAAAAGAAAGTCCTGAAAGTATAAGAATAATGCAAGGCATACTATAGCGTTAACTCAAAAAAAATAAAAGCAATGAAAATTAAAAAGGGATTAAAGATAGCCGGGATCACGATCGGTATACTCATACTCTTACTTGCGGTAACCCCGCTTTTATTCAAGGATAAAATAACAGCACTTATCAAGGAGAACATCAATAAGAACGTAAATGCTACAGTCGATTTTAAAGATGTGGACATAAGCCTTTTGTCCGGATTCCCGAAAGCCAGGGTCGCCCTGAACGAAATATCCGTGATCAACCTGGCTCCCTTTGAAGGAGATACCCTGTTCTATGCCGATGAAGTTTCCATAAAAATGGGAATAGGAGAACTGTTTAAGGGAAGCGGAATGCAGATAAGCAGCTTTGCCGTTGACAAGGCCAATGTAAATATCCTGGTGAACAGCGAAGGGAAGGCCAACTATGATATAGCGAAGGAAAGTACGGATGATACCGGTGGAGAAGAAACTCAGGCAGAAGGAGAAGATTTCAGTTTCTCGGTACAGCAATACGATATAAGGGACAGCCGTATCTCTTACCTGGATGAAGAGGGGAAAATGCAGTTTGTCATGGAAGAACTCAACCACTCGGGCAGCGGGGACCTTTCCCTTATCAAATCGGAACTAAAGACCAAAACAAATGCCCTGGTGTCTTTTATGATGGACAGTACGGCCTATATCAGCAAAAACAGGGTGGATCTTGATGCTGTTATCGGCATAGACCTGGAGAAGAACCGCTATTCTTTCCTGGATAACACTTTATTATTTAATCAGCTCCCCCTGGTGTTCGACGGCTATGTACAGCTCAACGAAGACAACCAGGAGATCGATATAACCTTCAATACCCCATCATCCGATTTTAAGAATTTCCTCGCGGTTATTCCTGAAGCTTATTCCAGCAATATAGAGAATGTACAGACGACCGGGAATTTTGAAGTAAAAGGAGAAGTAAAAGGTATTGTGGATGCTACGCATATTCCCGCTTTTGATATAAAAATAGCTTCGGAGAACGCGTCCTTCAAATATCCGGACCTGCCCAAATCGGTTTCGGATATAAAGCTGGCTACGGAAATAGTTAATAAAACCGGGCTCACCAAAGATACCTATGTGGATATTCAAAAACTGTCTTTTCGTATAGATCAGGACGTTTTTAATGCCAATGCCAGGTTAAACAATATAACCGAAAATATGCGTGTAAATGCCAGGATAGATGGAAAACTGAACCTGGCCAATCTTTCTAAAGCATATCCTTTTCCTATGGAGGAAGAACTCAGCGGTATTTTGGTAGCGGATATCACTACGGCTTTTGATATGGCCTCCATTGAAAACCAAAAGTATGAGAACACCAGGAATTCAGGGACGATGGATCTCACCGGGTTTACCTATGCCTCTTTGGAAATGGCCAACCCCGTTAGTATCAGCAAAGCCAATGTAACCTTTAATCCCGCAACAGTAAAGCTCAATACTTTTCAGGCAAAAACCGGGCAGACCGATCTGAACGCCACAGGAACCATTAACAATATGATGGGCTTTATGTTCAATAAAGAGAAGATAGAGGGCAGCTTTACACTGTCATCCGACACCTTTTCCCTCAACGATTTTATGGTAGCCGAAGCAGAAGGTGAGGGAACGTCGGAAAAACAGGAGACAGGAAAAAAAGACGATGCGAAAACCGAAGAAAAAATAAAAATACCTTCATTCCTGGATTGTACGGTCGACGCATCGGCCAATACGGTGTTGTATGATAACCTGAAACTAAAAGATGTAAAAGGGACCCTCATAATACGGGATGAAAAAGCAACTCTTAAAGATCTTAGATCCAGTATATTCAACGGGCAACTGGCCATAAACGGGGATGTGTCTACAAAAGAGGCTACGCCTACATTTAATATGAAGATGGATATCAGCAATTTTGATATCGCCGAGTCTTTCCAGGGACTGGACCTGCTGAAAGCCCTGACCCCTATTGCGGGTATATTGCAGGGAAAACTGAATACGGACCTGTCCCTTTCCGGTAACCTGAACGACGACCTGACGCCTGTGTTGACCTCCGTTTCCGGCGATGCCCTGGCCGAGGTGCTGACTTCTGGGATTGACACCAAAGATTCCAAATTACTCAGCGGACTGACCAGTAACCTGAGTTTCCTGGACATGAACAAGTTAAATCTTCAGGATATTAAAACACATTTATCCTTTGACAATGGAAAAGTAAACGTAAAACCGTTTCATGTAAAATACCAGGATATAGACATCGAGGTAGCGGGAAGTCATGGTTTTGACAAAACTATGGCCTATAAAGCCACGTTCAATGTTCCTGCAAAATATCTCGGGAAAGAAGCAAGTAACCTGCTGGCCCAACTGAATGAAACGGAAAAAGAGGGAATGACTGTTCCGGTTACCGCAACCATAGGCGGAACCTATACCAGTCCGTCCGTTTCTACCGATATGAAATCTGCCGTTACGGCATTGACACAACAGCTCATTGCCAAGCAAAAAGACAAACTGGTCGGCCAGGGCAAGGATGCGGTAGGCAATGCGCTGGGTAACCTTTTGGGAGGAAAAAGCAAGGACAGCACAGCAACGGACACTACGGCAGCCAAAAAACAGGAATCTGTAAAAGAAGCTGCCAAAGATGCTTTACAAGGACTGTTCGGGAAAAAGAAAAAGGATACGACCAATTAAAGTCGGAAGCACGAAGTTAGAAGTATGAAGCGTTTAAAATAACGTGATTTTTTATTTGGCTCGATAAGTGAGATTTAATTTCCAGGCCTGTTCGGAGCTTATCTAAAGGCTTGCATCGGGACACGAGGCAGCAGACGATTGCATTTGAAATCGGATTTACATTAAAATCCTTCTAACTTCGTGCTTCTAACTTCGTACTTTTTCAATCGTACTTCCTTTTTATAAACCACAAATCCTCCAGGCTGATGTTCAGGGTAATAAAATGATAGTTTTCTTTGATGAGAACGGTGGATAATTGTCCTTTTTGCCCGTAAGAATACGAGATATTGAGCATAGAGTTCGTATTGGTATTTATCGGAAGCCCCAGTCCTGTGGTAATGGCATATCCCCCTACTTTTTTATTGTTGATGGAAAGATGGCCGTTATCCGAAGTAAAACCTCCCCGAAACTGTACCCTGTCTATATATTCCGGTGACCGGGCATTTTTCATGTATTCGGCCCCTATACTGAAAATATCTTGATCTTCATATTTGCCAATGTTGTCTGTTTGATTGGTAGAACTCCAGAAATTCCTTTTGTAATCCGCATTTACGGAAAGCCCTTTGAAGGGGGTGAAATAAATGCCGACACCTAATTCCGTCGGGAGTTTGAAGTCAGGAATATTTTCGCCTTCTTTGTCTTCAACAGTTACACCGGTCCCGTCCAGGGTCTTGGTAACGGTCCTGTCCATAGTGCCGTCAAGAGAAACCGGTAACTGAACGGTACCTCCGACAGAGAAATTCTTTAAGATGTTGTACTGGAAACCCAGTCCCAGCCGTACACCGTTATAGAACGAGGTTTCATTCATCTCAAAATAGCTGCTTCCGATATAGAAGAATTCGTTCTCTTTGATACTTCCGAATAAATAAGAGGCGCTGGCCCCAAGCCGTATTTTATCCGAAAGCAGATAGCCGTAATTGACTTTCATATCATTCAGTCCGCCGGAACCGTTGATGGTACTTTCGAATTTTTGGTCCGACCCCTCTATATTGGAAGTGACCCCTAATAGGGTATATCCCACATTGGTATACGGAATAAGAGTGACTCCTATACCCGATCTTTTCGAAAGGGAAAAGGCAAAAGCGAGGTTCGAAAAATTAAAGCTCCATTTGCTTTCGTCATTTATTTTATTCGAATAATGATTGTACTCCGATTGAAACCCCACATCAAAAAGAAATGATTTGTCATATATGGAGGCATAGGATGCGGGGTTGAGGTTGTTTATCCCGGTGCTTCCGGGCATGGCTATTCCACCACGGCCCAGAGCATTGTACTTTCCTACATTCGCCTGGTTGATTATACCCAGGCCGTACATGGAATAAGGTGATCCCGTAAGGCCTTCGGATTGGGCATTTGCAGAAAGGAAACAGCATATAATGCATGTGGAAAAAATGATCTTCTTCATATTTATCGTGTGTTTTTGACCTGTGAAATCCGGAATATCATGAGAGGATTACTTACTCCTGATTTTCATCATAAATGGTATACAAGAGTTCCAGGGTAGCTTTGTAGTCCCCGTTGTTTTCCCCGTTAAGCACCATACGGTTTACGGACGAACTGTACTGGGATGGGATGAGGATGAGAGAACTCCGGTCTTCCCGGGTGGCTGTCATGAGGCGTTCTATATAGGTGCCCAATGGGATTTCGAAATACAGTTCGTTAAACTCCTGGTTTGCCCGGTTCAGTACGGCCAGTAATGCAGTAGATTCTGAAGTTGTAAGCTGTTCGGTAATGTCGTTGTTCTGGTCCACTACAAATATGTTGAGTGTATCCTTCAACGGGAGGTGTTTGTCATAATACGCGTTAGTAGGTTTTATTTTCAGTACTGCATTGAGTACTGTTCCCGTACCCTCAATGTCATAAAGGGAACGGATAGACGGGAAGCGAATCCTGGTGGTGATACCCGTTCCGGACTGAATAAAAACCTTATTTCCGGTTTCGGCACTGGGTAGTAGTGTTTTTCGGGTGGTAAGCTGGCTGAAAGGTGTTTCGCTGTCTTCGGAAACGATGCTGTTAAAAAAGGTTGCGGGGCTGTTCCCGGTAGTAATGGCAAAGTCGGTATATTGTACCGTAGGTTCTTCCGTTTCCCGGGTGGAATAGTAAATCCTCAGGTAAGTTTTGTCCGACGATGTGTTAAATCCGAGGACGGCGCCGCCATCACTTTCTCCGGGTTGCAGGGTAAGGCCTTTAAAATATTCCCGTAGCTGGTCGTTGGTAGTAATATTCTTTTTCTGTATTCTTTCGAAAAGTTCTTCGCCGAAGGTATCGTCCAGTTTAATTTCCACGGAATCTTTTCCGCTCAAAGGCCTGGGATTAAAAATAATTTCTCCGAGACTTTCCGTTTCATGAGCTATGGACTGCCCGTTGTAAAAGGAATTTCCTTCCACTGGTTTTACACGGGCTGTAAGTCTTTTTACCTGGATGGAAGAAGGTTGAAGGGTGTCATTGTAATAATATTTGTCGTACCCGAGAAACAGGGAGATGCTGTCATATAACGCTTCGTTGTTTATGTTGTAGCTTGTCGGTAATAATTCGAAATAACTCGATGCCGTAGTCCTCCCGAAAACGGTATCCGGGTACTGACCTATCAGTATTCGGGTAGCATCCGATGTGACCAGGCTGTCGAATTTAATGGTAGACATTTCTACTGTAAGGGTATCGATATACAGAACCCTTATGTTACTGTCGGTAAAATCTTCACCGGCCTCAAAGTCGGTATCGTAAGCATTGTCGTCACCGCAGGACCATAAAAGTACGGACAGGCAGAAAAATAATACGTATCGCATATAATAATGATTTTGGGCAAAAATAACCGGGTTGACATAGGGTAAAAATGAAAATCGACCATTGCGGATGTTACCTATACCAATACCCTCTATTTATCTATCAGATCACATAAGTGGATCTCATCCGTAAAACCTCCCTTTTGGTATATAAATAGGCAGGGTTTATCTATTCCGTTTTTGCCCGGGAGGGGTGCGGTGTAGATTTGTTCAAAAAATTGGTGAAAGCAGTAGTAATCATTGTATGTCTTTTCCTGGTGACCGCCAGGATTTCGGGGCAGGAGAAATTTCCGGAAATGATCCAATTGGAGTACAATATAAATAAATCGGACGAAGGAGTGAATATTTACGAAACCCGGATCGGGGGAAGTAAAGTCTTCTCTGCGGGAAGTTTTCGTATTGGTGTAGCGGCGGATATTCGAAAGTTTGATATGGATTATACCTACACCTCACCGGCAACGGATGAGATGCATTTTACGGAAGTATATACGCTGAAACCGGAGGTGTTTGTTTCTTATCTCCTGGATGAAGTCTGGTCGTTTACCGCTTACGTTCAGCCCGAAATAGCATCCGATTTTCACGGAGACTGGACCGGTGAAGGGTTTAACCTGGGGTACGGGGCATATTTTACCAGGCTGTGGAAGCAACCGGGAGGAGTTGTTTCTTCCCTGGTTATAGGAGGTGAATATTCCACGGCATTCGGAAAGCTGCGGTTTGTGCCCATATTGAACTATAAAAGGAGAATTAACGAACATTGGGCATATGCCGTGGGGTATCCGTATACGTACCTGTCCTGGAAAATTAACCCGAAACATACGGTAAGGCCTGTACTGGACCTGGACTCCTTCTATGCAGGCGTCAATGCCGTTACGGGGTATTTTGCACAAGCCGAAGAGCAGTTGTACAAGCTGAGTTACCTGAATCTAAATGGAAGGATAAACTATGAATACTATTTTAACCGGGGCTGGAACCTTGTGGCAGGTTTTGGGTATACCATATATAACGAGTTGGATCTTTACCGGGACGATACCAGAACCCATACCTATGATATGGTATCTTCCCTCTATATATCACTGGGGATTAAGTATAAATTTTAAACTAAATAACAAATGAGAAGAACAAAGAAAAAAAATCCGGATTTTATCGTGTACAGTGCCTCTCTGGTTTTTTTCCTGATGTTCCTGGCCGGTTGTTCCAGCGACGATGAGGAAGATATGGGGAACTGGAAGACCCGTTCTGTTTTTGACGGGAAACCGCGAAGTAGTTCCGCTTATTTTTCCATAGGGAATAAAGGATATACCGGAACAGGATATGACGGCGATGATTATCGTACCGATTTCTGGGAATATGACATGGACGGGGATTACTGGATACAGAAAGCAGATTTTCCGGGTACGGCCAGAAGTGCGGCAGTAGGCTTTGCCATCGGCGGAAAAGGTTACGTGGGGTCCGGTTATGACGGGGTTAACGAACTGGGAGATTTTTATGCCTATGACGCAGGAGGCAATTCCTGGGCATCTATAGCCGATTTTCCGGAAAATCCGAGGAGAGAAGCATTGGCCTTTGCAGCAAACGGATACGGATATTTCGGTACGGGAACCGACGGGGATAACGATAGAAAGGATTTCTGGAAATATGATCCGTCTGCCGACACATGGACCGAGTTGTTTGGCTTCGGAGGAGATAAAAGGAGAGGGGCCACCAGTTTTAGCATCGATGATAAGGTGTATATGGGAACGGGAGTTTCCAATGGGGTTTACCTGAAAGATTTCTGGGTTTTTGATCCCCAGTCCGAAAGCTGGACCAAATTGCTCAACCTCGATGAGGAGGACGATTACAGTATAGTGAGGAGCAATGCCGCAGGTTTTTCCATAGGTAGTTACGGATATATTGCCTGTGGTACCGCTTCCGGAACCCTGAACTCTATTTGGGAATACGACCCGATGTATGATATCTGGGAGCGAAAAACGGGATATGAAGGTACTTCCAGGCAAAGTCCGGTGGTCTTCTCTAATATGGCAAGGGCCTTTGTCGGGCTGGGACGTTCCGGCAGTCTTTACCTGGACGACATTAAAGAGTTCTTTCCGTGGGAAGAATACGATGAAGACGATTAGTGATGTGTACCGTTCCCGGGCCTTCGACCGTAAATTAATACTTGTCAAAGGTGTAAACAAACGGATGGTGAAAGCTACGGAAAGGGGCCTGGAGAATCAGAAAGTTACATAACATGAACATTATCGATCGGGAATATTTGTTGTCCGTCCGGAACCATAACAATGAGAATGCATATGAGAAGAAAGAGAGTCTTAGTCCTGTGGGGAATACTACTCACAGGTATTGCGGTAATTTACCTGTTTTATCCGCAAAAAAGAGATGAGATAACAACGGAAGTTGTTGAGGTTCCGGGTGGATACGGATATTTGGTAAAAAGCGGAAACAAAGTACTTATCCGCCAGGAAATAATACCTGTAGTACAAAAGATATCTCCTTTTTGTACCTATAACGATGCAAAAGCCGTAGCCGGCCTTGTCAAACAAAAAATGATGGAAAAGGAGGGCCCGGCAATTACTAAGGAAGAGTTAAAAGCACTTCACGTACGTTTAAATTGTTTAGATTTAGCCAATTAAAAGATAGTGAAGATGGGTGTTCTTGCCAGGGTACTGAACAGGAAAAATCTGAAAGAGATCGCCATACATGTCGCCGTATGGGTGTTTTTTTTTATAGTGCTCAATTATCAGATATATTCCGAAATACGATATATTCCGAGAGAAATTCTCTACAGAACGCTATATCGTACCCTGTTGAACATAGGTTTGTTTTACCTTAATTACGCTTACCTGGTTCCGAAATTTTTGTTAAAGAAAAAGCTTTGGAAATACATTCTTATATCGTTGTCCATTATAGTATTCAATGTAGTACTGATCGGGGGGATTGATGCGCCACCCCTGGGAGCAGTAACCATAGTCAAAAGGTTTGATCCGGCAGACGACCTTACCGCGACGGATAGTACTTTTCACACTCCTCCTTCGGCATCTGATTCCGTTCGATCGGGAGTAAGTGAAAATATAATGCCCCGGGATACACTGCGGCCGGGAATAAGGCGGGGATTTCGCAGGGCAACCCCGGCCATACATGCGGGGAGGACAGATATGTGGCGCTTCCGGCTTTTGATGTCTCTCAGGGCAGCAGCAGTAGTTGGTATGTATTTTGTCGTCGGTGCGGCCATTAAGATATATATGGAGTGGAAAAAAGGAGAGACGATACGCAACCAGATTCAATCGGAAAAGATCACTTCTGAACTACAATTTTTAAAGGCACAGCTCAATCCGCATTTCCTTTTCAATTCCCTGAACAGTATTTATTCCCTTTCGGTAAAGAAGTCCAACGATGCGCCGGAAGCGGTGATTACACTTTCGGATCTTATGCGTTATATGCTGTATGAAGCCAACAGGGATATGGTCCCGCTGGGTAAGGAACTGGAATATATTAAGAATTATATAAGCTTGCAAAGACTGCGGCTGTCAAACGGAGAACAGGTAACCCTTAATATTTACGGCAATGAGAGGGATAAAAAAATACAGCCGCTTTTGTTTATTTCCTTTATAGAGAACGCTTTCAAGTACGGCACGGACTATAAGGGAAGGACAGTAGTAAAGACCGTGATCTCCATAAAGGAAGATGCCATTCATTTTTACGTCCGGAATATTATCGGAAGGTATAAGAAAAACGATAAGAGTTCCGGGGTAGGACTACAGAACATACGGAACAGGCTCAACCTGCTGTATCCGGATTCGCATACACTGGACATAGTGGATGACGGAGAGACTTTTACAGTGAGTCTAACTCTAAAATTTGACAAAAAATGAAATGTGTAATCATCGATGATGAACCCCTGGCTATCGATGTCCTGAAGGACTATTGCGAAAAAATACAGTTTATGGAGGTTGTTGGCACATATACCAATGCTCTCGATGCCATAGCGGTAATAAAGGAAAGGGAGGTAGACCTTATATTTTCGGACATAGAAATGCCACAGATAAGCGGTATTGATTTTATTCATTCCATGGACAACAAACCACTGTTTATTTTTACGACTGCTTATTCCCAGTATGCGATCGAAGGTTTTGAACTGAATGCGGTAGACTATCTCGTAAAACCCATTCCCTATCACCGCTTTGTGAAAGCCGTGGTAAGAGCTAAAGAATTGATGAGTTTTAAAGAAAAAGACAAAAACATGAGACCACATATTTCACCTTCCTGCGGAACTCCGGAGGGACAGACAGGATATATTTTTGTAAAAGCGGATTATGAAAACGTAAAACTGGATATAAACGATATTGTTTATATACAAGGGCTCAAAGACTATCTTAAAATCCATATGAACGGGGTAAATAAACCTGTTTTGACCTTGCTGAGTTTTAAGGATTTTCTGGAAAAAGTTCCGGAAGGACAGTTTTTACGTATTCACAAATCTTTTGTGGTTAACATAAGCTATATCCGTTCCGTTCAGAAAAACAAGGTCATCATAAACGATAACCGGATTCCGATAGGAGAAAGCTACAAGGCAGAGTTTATGGAACGACTGGGACTTTAGAAAAGTTTATGATTTACGATGTACGATCAATCCCGAAACAGCACCTCCGAAATTATAATTCACAACTCAATTTACGGTCAGGTTTACCACATATCCTTCACTTCCCCTTACATTGAAAACCGTATTGTCTTCAAAGATGAGGTACTGCCCTTTAATTCCTTTTAGTTTCCCCGAATATTCCGGGGTTTTGTCGAGGTTGAGGCTTTTTACTTTTTGCGGGTACTGCAGCACCGGGTAATCTATGGTGCAGATCTTTTGATTGGTGTCCAGGTAGTACGGTTTTACTTCTTCCGGAAGAAAATCGTCGAGGCGGTCTTTTTCTATTACCAGGTCAGCATCTGCCAGGCTGTTGGTAAGCATTTTCCGCCAGTTGGTTTTGTCGGTCATGTGCTCTTTCAGGGCAACTTCGGTTATTCCGGCAAGGTAACGGTTGGGCACTTCCACAACTTCGATGGCCTGGTGTGCTCCCTGATCGATCCACCGGGTTGGCACCTGTGTTTTCCTGGTCACACCTACTTTTACCTCGCTGGATAGTGCCAGGTATACCACATGTGGCTGTAACTGTACCTGTTTTTCGAAGTCCAGATCCCTGTCCTCTTCGTCCAGATGGGCCTTGCTGAGTTCGGGACGCATTATCCAGTCTCCGGCAGAAGCGGTTTCATAAAAACAGCTTTTACAGAAGCCCTGGCGATAAATGGGCTTGTCCAAATGACAATTCAGGCATTCGTAGGAAACAAAAGATAACTTTACTTCTCTGTCCAAAAGTTGATTCATATGGATAAAGTCGTTTTTAAAAACCAGGTAGTAGTTTATGGGACTGGTAAATTCGGTCTTCATTTTTATAAGGACACCTTGGTACATGGTAAAGTTTTTTAGTATTTTTATTCCCTGTCAATATAGAAAAGGACTGTAAAAGTACGCAAAAATGTCGATTCCGTTGTTTAATTCCATAGCTTCCTGGTGGCTGAAAAAAAGGTTTTACCAGATGGAACTCTTCCTGAAATACCCGGAAGAAGTTCAGGTTGAGTTATTAAATCAGTTACTTATAACCGCAAGAAACACGGATATAGGGAAGAAGTACGGGTTTGAGACCATAACTACCTACGAACGTTTCAGGGAAAATGTACCCATAAATAAGTATGAGGACATCGAGCCGTATATAGAAAGATCGAGAAGGGGAGAGCACAATGTTTTCTGGCCCACACCTATCCGGTGGTTTGCCAAGAGCAGCGGTACTACCAATGCGAAGAGCAAATTTATCCCGGTGAGTACGGAATCCCTGGAAGATTGTCATTTTAAAGCGGGAAAGGATATGCTATCCCTTTACTTTAATAATAATGAAGATTCCAAACTGTTTACCGGGAAGAGTCTCAGGTTAGGAGGAAGTAAGTCCCTTTATGAAGACAATAATACCTTTTTCGGGGATCTGTCTGCCATTATTATAGACAACCTTCCTTTCTGGGCTGAGATGAGCAGTACGCCAAGCAATAAGATTTCGTTGATGAACGAATGGGAAACAAAACTGGAAGCCATTATCAGTGAAACAGTCCAGGAAAACGTGACCAGCCTGGCCGGAGTGCCGTCATGGATGCTGGTATTGCTCAACCGGGTACTGGAAAAGACAGGCAAGGATAACCTTTTTGAAGTGTGGACTAACCTGGAGGTATATTTCCACGGCGGTGTTAATTTCAATCCCTATCGCGATCAATACGAAAGACTGCTCCCGAGGGATTCTTTTAAATATTATGAGATATACAACGCTTCGGAGGGTTTTTTCGCCATTCAGGACCGCAATAATTCGGATGAATTATTGCTGATGCTCGATTACGGCATCTTCTATGAATTCATCCTCATGGATACTTTTGGTACCGACCACCAGAAAGTTATTCCGCTATGGGAAGTGGAGACAGGAAAGAACTACGCTATTGTTATAACTACCAATGCCGGGCTGTGGCGATATCTCATAGGAGATACCGTGCGTTTTACCAGTACGGCTCCTTACCGTATTAAAGTAACCGGGCGTACCAAACATTTTATTAACGTATTCGGGGAAGAACTGATCATAGAAAATACGGAAGAAGCTTTGAAAAAAGCCTGTAAAGAAGCAAATTGTGAGATTGTGGATTATACCGTAGCTCCTATATTTATGCAGGGAAAAGAAAAAGGAGGGCATGAGTGGCTTATTGAATTCCGGAAGTACCCGGCCAGTATGGAGCAATTTACAGTGTTGCTGGACGAAGGCCTGAAATCCCTGAATTCGGATTACGAAGCAAAACGCTACAATAACATAACACTCAATATACCCAGGATAAATATTGCCCGTCAGGGATTGTTTTACGATTGGTTGAAAACGTATAACAAGCTGGGGGGACAGCATAAAGTACCGAGACTGTCCAACAAAAGAAATTACCTGGAAGAAATGCTGGGAATGAATGGTTCCTTTACCGGCCCGGTGTCGGGAGATAACGGAATGGATATTTAAAAATAAAGGAGCCGTCTGAAGATGTTGCTTTCTGTCATCCGGAGAAGTAACATTTTGGTAACTGCATAAATTGAAATGACGCCCCTTCTGCCATCCCGATGATCCCGATAAGAATATCGGGATATCGAAGTAAACGCATTATACGATGGGCTTACTTATGCGACCAACGTATCTGGTTAAGCGATTAAAGGGAATGGTTAAGCCGCTAAACCAACTACTTCTGCGGTCAACTTAAACGGTTACGCCGTCAAAGCAATCGGTTAAGCGGCTAAAGGGAATGGTTAAGCCGCTAAACCAACTACTTCTGCGGTCAACTCAAATGGTTAAGCCGTCAAAGCAACCGGTTAAGCGGTTAAAGGGAATGGTTGAGCCGCTAAACCAACTACTTCTGCGGTCAACTTAAATGGTTAAGCCGTCAAAGCAATCGGTTAAGCGGTTAAAGGGAATGGTTGAGCCGCTTAACCAACTACTTAAGCGGTCGACTTAAATGATTACGCCGTCAAAGCAATTGGTTAAGCGGTTAAAGGGAATGGTTAAGCTGCTAAACCAACTACTTAAGCGGTCAACTTAAATGGTTACGCCGTCAAAGCAATCGGTTAAGCGGCTAAAGGGAATGGTTGAGCCGCTTAACCAACTACTTCCGGTGTCAAAGGGATTGCTTTAATGACCGTTTTTTTGAGCTTGTAATGAGAAATACCTATGCGAAAACCAGGGGCGCCTCCCGGCAGGTATGCGTATACCATTGAGGGTATGCTGCCAGCCTCCGGGAGATTGCCACTCTTCAACTCCTCAGGGCAGGCTTTACCTCCCTTCGGTCAGTTCCTCGCTCCCGATGGTTATCGGGAGACGCTTCTCTGCGATTTGCAGGGAACTTCCCTAACACGTCATGGGTAGCGGAGCCGAGGGGTATTTCGGAGCGATTGGTTTCCCGACTCGCTCGAAATAACAGTGTAAATCTCAGGCAGCCCTTTTCTATTTTGGACCGAAGCATGTTCGGCATTTTTAAGAAGCAGCTTTTAATTTATTTATTTTGGCCCTGGAAATTTTTTCGTTAGCGTACTGCCGGTTTATTTCCAGTGATTTTTCCTCAGAACTTGGCAAATCGAACATGGCATCCGTGAGTATGGTTTCGCAAAGCGAACGCAGTCCTCTTGCTCCAAGTTTATATTCCATTGCTTTTTCCACAATAAAATCGAGAGCATCATCGGTAATGCTAAGTGCTATATCGTCCATGTCAAAGAGCTTGCTGTATTGTTTTATAATAGCGTTCTTCGGTTCGGTAAGTATAGCTCTCAGTACCTCGGCATCCAGCGGGTCCATGTAGGCGAGTACGGGAAGCCTTCCGATGATCTCGGGGATAAGCCCGAATTCTTTCAGATCTTTCGGGATGACATATTGTAACAGGTTCTCTTCATCGATAACTTCTTCTTCCCTGGATGCCTTATATCCTATGGCTTGCATGTTAAGGCGTTTCGTGATAATTCTTTCTATGCCGTCAAAAGCACCTCCGGCAATAAACAGGATATTCTCCGTATTTACTTCGATGAACTTCTGGTCCGGGTGTTTTCTTCCGCCTTTCGGTGGTACGTTTACCACTGTCCCTTCCAGCAATTTCAGTAAAGCCTGTTGTACGCCTTCGCCGGATACATCGCGGGTGATGGAAGGGTTGTCGCTCTTTCGGGCGATCTTATCGATCTCATCGATAAAGACAATACCTCTTTCGGCTTTTTCCAGGTTGTAATCTGCAGCCTGTAAGAGCCGGGTAAGGATACTTTCCACATCTTCTCCCACATATCCCGCTTCGGTGAGTACCGTTGCATCCACGATAGCCAGGGGCACATTGAGCATTTTGGCAATAGTCCGCGCCATAAGGGTCTTTCCCGTACCGGTCTGCCCTACCATAATGATGTTGCTCTTTTGTATTTCTATATCATCTTTGGAAGTGGGCTGCAACAATCTTTTATAGTGGTTGTAAACCGCAACCGACATTACCTTCTTGGTGAAATCCTGTCCTATGATATATTGATCGAGGAAGGATTTTATTTCCAGTGGTTTTTTCAGTATGAGTTCGGTCGAGAGTTCTTCCGACTGCGATTGTTTGATTTCTTCCAGAACAATGCTATGGGCCTGTTCAATACAGCGGTCACATATATGCGCATCCAAGCCGGCAATAAGCAGGTTGGTTTCCGGTTTTTTCCTTCCGCAAAACGAGCATTCTAATTCTTCTTTCGCCATAACAATTTTTTTAGTGTGCAAGCCCTGCTCGTAAAAGAACAGGGTGGTAATTTATTGTTGGAAAACCGGGATATTAGTCTTCGCTTATTCCGGTTCCCTTATATTTTTGGCATTTTACTTTTTCTTAAGGGACCGGAAAGAGGTGTTCCTCTTTTATTTTCGGGCCAGTATCTCGTCGATCATACCGTATTCCTTGGCCTCATCAGCTTTCATCCAGTAATCCCGGTCACTGTCTGTGTTGACTTTGTCATAAGATTGGCCGGAATGGTTGGCAATGATCTTATAAAGTTCATCTTTAAGTTTCAGGATTTCCCTTGCGGTGATCTCTATATCACTGGCCTGGCCTTGTGCGCCTCCAAGGGGCTGATGTATCATTACCCTGGAGTGTGTAAGACCGCTCCTTTTTCCTTTTTCGCCCGCACAAAGCAGTACGGCTGCCATAGAAGCCGCTATTCCGGTACAGATAGTAGCAACATCTGGTTTTATGAACTGCATGGTGTCATAAATACCTAAACCTGCGTACACACCTCCTCCGGGAGAATTGATATATATTTCTATGTCTTTGGAAGAGTCTACACTGGAAAGGAACAATAACTGTGCCTGTATGATATTTGCTATCTGGTCGTCTATAGCGGTTCCCAAAAATATGATCCTGTCCATCATAAGGCGTGAAAACACATCCATTGCCACGGCGTTCATCTGACGTTCTTCTATGATGTTCGGAGTCATACCCACCGGGGCCATTCTGCTTACGATTTTATCGTAATACATACTGTTTACCCCGTGATGCTGTATAGCGTATTTTTTAAATTCCTTTTTATAATCCATAGTTTTTCATTTTATATAATAAGGCGTTAAATCAACTGAATTTAACGCCTTAAATATAGTTATTTTTTTGTCTCTGCGGACTATTGGTATACCTCTTTAACGAAGTCTTCGTAACTAACTTCCTTAGTTTTGAGGTTAGCCTTTTCTTTGTAAAGGGTGAGCAGTTTTTTGCTCATCAGCTGCTCGGACAGGCGTTTTATTTCATCCTGGTTAGAAAGTATCCTGGCAGCAATGCTGTCCAGTTCTTCTTCGGAAGGATCTGTTTGCCCGAACTGTGCCATCTGTATTTTGATGAATTCCTTGGCAAAGTCTTTTAGCTCATCGAATGTTACCTGCAATTCATTATCACGGATTATTTTGCCTTCGATAAGCTGATACCTCAATCCTTTTTCCGATTTTTCGTATTCTTCACTTGCCTGATCTTCCGTAAGGGGATCTTCACCGGTTTGTTGTATCCATTTTTTCAGGAATTCCGCAGGAAGATCGAATTTAGTACTTTCCACCAGGTATTCGGTTACATCGTTCAGCAATTTCTGATCTGCCTGTTGTTCGAATTGTTTTTCGGCATCTTCTTTGATCCTGGCACGCAGTTCTTCTTCGGAAGTTACCGTTCCTCCGGGGAAAAGCTTGTCAAAGAGTTCCTGGTTGAGCTCTGCGAGCTCTCTTTTGTTTATTTCTTCGATGGTAAAGTTTACGGTAATATCCAGGTCGTGAACTTCATCGTGGCCGACTTTCAGGGAGTGCATCAGGTCGTGATCGTCCTGAAAGAGGCTTTTTGTTTTCAGTTCCAGGACATCCCCTGCTTTAGCTCCGGTAAATTTGCCGAGGTTCCTCTTTCCCTTTATTTTGTCGAGGGAAAAAGTGGCCTTGTTTTCAATTTCCTTTTCTTCGCTGGTAAAGGTTCCGGTAATTTCGTCACCTTCTTCAACCGCATCCTTGGATATGAGTTTTCCATATTGTTTTTGAATTCGTTCTATCTGCTCGTCAAGCATTTTGTCATCTGCAACGATCCGGTAGCTGGTGATAGATTTCTTTCCTTTAAGGGTTACCTCAAAGTCCGGAACAAGTCCCAGTTCGAATTCAAAAGAAAGATCTTCCGCATCCCAGTCAAAACTTTCCTGTGCTTTAGGTAGCGGGTTTCCGAGTACATCCAGTTTTTCTTCGGTCAGATACTTATCAAGGGCATCCTGTAAAAGTTTGTTTACCTCATCTACCAAAACCGCTTTTCCGTATTGTTTCTTCACTAATCCCAGTGGCACATGTCCTTTTCTGAAACCGGGAATGTTCGCTTTCTTGCGGTAATCATTAAGGACTGTAGCTACTTTGTCACTGTAATCGTCCTTGCTAATAGCAACTTTTACTATTGCATTCAATTCATCTATGTGCTCTCTTGTAATATCCATTTATTCGCTTTAATAAATTAACATGGCATATAAAACAGGGTGCAAAATTAGAACATTTTGTAATGTTAACCAACTTTTTGAGCGTCTGAATTTTAGAGTGGGTTTTTCTGATGAGTACGGCCTTTTATGAAGGTGGCTTCTGTGTATCAGAAGAGAAGGAGCAGAGGCGTACGGGATGTGTGATCTGAGATAAGTTTGGAACACAGATGCAAATGTGTAAGGGAAGCGAGTGGTAATTCTGTTATTCCGGACTGTGAAATCAAGGGATATTTTCCGAATCAGTCCAGAATAACATTAGAAGTACTTTGCCTGCAATTCCTTATTTGGTTCCGTCTGTATTTTCTTTTAGGAAGGAATGCAGAATGGATTGTAGGAAGGAAAGCAAAAGACTGAACAGTAACGCCCACCAGATATTGGCTACATGAAATCCGCCTATGAGACTGTCTGTGATCAAAATAACAACCGCATTGATTATAAGGAGAAACAGTCCGAGCGTAATTATGGTGATTGGCAGGGTGAGGATAATGAGTACGGGTTTTACAAGAAGGTTTAAAAGGGCCAGTACCACGGCAACGAGAACAGCTGTGAGATAACTGTCCACACTTACACCGGGGAGTATTTTTGCCAGGATCACCACGGCCAGGGCGGTCAGCAATACTCTTAAGATAGTGTTCATATTTTTCTCTTTTTTTCGGGCGACAGAAAAAATAGTCTTTCCGGACCGTCTCCCTGTCGGTTATTTTTTGTTTAGTATATATCGGATACTAAACAAAAATAGGTAATTTCTCTCGTTTTGTAACTATTGGGTATAAGGCAAATCAGGGCAAACGCATTGAAAAAATATAATTGCAACCTGGAATCCCGGTGGCTTCAATACATCCCGGCGGAGCCGGGACACTCAGCCACCTCGCTTTGTGCCTAAAACTGCTCTTCGGCATCAAACCTGTAACCTGTAATTTATAACATATAGCGCAACTGAACTCCGCCGTAGAAATTTTGCGGAAGGCCGGGATAGTAAAAGCGAGGCTCGGAATTTCCGAATCCTATGGCGTTGATCAGCACGGACTGCGCATAGTTTTTATCGGTAATGTTGTTGATGCCGCCGGAGACTTCCAGGATAAGTTTTTCCAATATCTCTTTTTTATATCCTGCTTTTGCATTGGCCACCCCATAAGAATCCGTGTACAGGGAATTGGCGTCGGTAAGGGGGATCTCCCCGACGTATTGGTAGTTGATATAAAAATACAGCCCGCTTTGATGTACTACCCGTATTCCGGCATTTGTCTTGTTATCCGGTACCCCGGTAAGATTATTACCGGAATAATTATTGTCTCCATCGATAAAACGGATAAAACGATGATCGTTCACGGATGTGTTGATAAATGGAATAATTGCCAGGTTTCGGGTAAGGGGGAGATGGTATTCTGCGGTGATCTCTATACCCTTATGCTCGGTTTTTCCCGCATTTTTCCCGATATATTGATCTTCTCCCACACGCTGCGCCACCAAAAGGTCTTTGATGGTCATGGTATATGCGGCGGCGGACAGGCGAAGACGGTTTTTCAGTAACTTAAGATTTATGCCAGCTTCGTAATGCATTCCTTTTTCCGGTCCCAGTTCGGGATTTATAACGCCTTCCGGGGTTAGAGTTTCTTCGGTGCCGGGGAAGGAAAACCCGCGACTGATATTTGCGTAAAACCTGGCATGTGTATTATATTGGTAATCGAGGTTGAGTGAAGGGGCGAGTATGGGGTCGAAGCGACGGGATGCACTCGTGTTATCATCTCCACTGTTGTAATAATCCAGGAAATTGTAGGAGGTGAAATTGGTATTCAGCCCCAATTGTACTTTTAATCCCCTGGTGAGAGGTAACGTAAGAGAAGAAAAGAGGTGGAGTTGATTCCTGTATTCTTTATTATCACTTAACTGCGCTCCTTCCAGGGTTCCGTTTCCGTCATTTTCCAGGTACAGGTTCTCTATGGTTTCCCAATTGTACATATCCTTATACATTTCGGTGCCGAGATGTATAGTAGCCTTTTCATTACGGAAAGCAAAGTCCTGCCGGAATACGCTTCTTATACCATAGCCGTTGGTAAAGCCGGCCAAAATATTAAAAGGACGCGGTTCGTAGTGATCCGTATAGGTGTAAAAGATACTGGTAGTGTTTTGCAGGTTGGGATTGAAGCGATGTGTATAGCTCAATCCTGCCAGGGTGGTTTTACTGTTTTTGTAACCTTTGGCCTCAAGCCAGTTGGAAGCGGCCTGCTGCGGATTTTCCTCCAGGACGGTCTTGCTTATGGAACTGGGGATGTAGGCGTTGTAATCTATTTGGTTAAAGAGAATGGTGAGTGAATTGTTGTCGTTAAACCGATAAGAGCTATTCAATAACACTGCGTTGCGGCGATAAGCGCTGTTTTCCCGGTATCCGTCGGTTTCCAGGTGCTCGTAATTCAGGTTGACGGACAGTTTTTCTCCGGCATAGACGGCATTGGTGGTGTTTTTCAACAGTTGATATGAGCCGAAGGTAAAACTGTTCCGAACGTATGATTTTGAGGGGGTCACGGATCGGAGCAGAAGTGCCCCGCCAAGGTTAGTACCGTAAGTAACGGCTTTCGGTCCCTGTATAATTTCAACCTGGCTTATGCTTTCGGGGTCGAATACTTCTATGGAAGTTTCTCCTATACCGTTGGTAATGGGAATATCATCCAGATATGTCCTTACTTTATTGCTTCCATACGGTGTTCGGGCGCCTACGCCCCTTATGGTTATACGGTTTACATTCATCCCTCCGGAGAGCATGTAAACGCCCGGTATCTGATTTATGGCCCAGGTTATGTCCACAGGACTGTACTGTTCCAGTTGCTGACGGGTAGTAACAGAGACCGGTACGATAAGGGAACTGTCCCGTTGTATGGCAGAAAGAGAATCCGAACTGACAATGACCTCTTCAAGAAGAGTTGTTTGTTTGTCCTGTGCCATAGAAATAAAGGGGAGGAGCCATACTACAACCGGGAGGAGAGCTGCTTTGATTTTCTTTTTCATTCCGGGGTTTTGCTATAAAAATAGTAAAATAAAACAGGAAAACCGGAAAACAAAAAAGAGACTGCCGAACGGACAATCTCTTTTTTAATTCAAAATAAATCAGTAGAAAACGGTATTTCCTGAAATTAATATCCGGGGTTTTGAGCCAGGTTCGGATTGGATACCAGCGCGGTGGCGGGAATGGGGTAGAGAACCCGGAATTCTTCGGTATTTTCTTTAAATTCCCAAGTGTCGGTAAATACGCCAAAGCGGATCATGTCATTTCTCCTCCAGCCTTCTATATATAGTTCCCGTGCTCTTTCGTCAAGCAATTCAGGAAGATCTACGGAACTGAATGCGGATGCACCTCTTATAGCCCTGAGTTCATTGACCAGTGCTGTGGCGTCTTCCCCTGAAGATCCACCCCTGAGTATAGCTTCGGCTTTCATCAGATGGGCATCGGCATACCGGAAGATGATCATGCCGGTGGCTTCTCCACCGTTGTCAGGATGGTATTTAAGGATTCTTATCCCTGTCCTTTCGTTATTACCTACCAGGCCCGGGAACTCCCTGGTAAAAACCAACGGGTTACCTGCCCGGTCGTTCAGGGGAGTTCCGTCGGCTGCATATTGCTGCCCTACAAGGAAACCGTATCCTATGCCCTGAGAGGGTACATATCCTCTTCGTTCTTCCTGTCCGGAACCTTCTGCGTTGGTATCGGACGGACCTTCAAAAAGATCAAAAAGCCCGGAAAGTGTAGAAAAACCATTCCATCCGCCCGAAGTATAGTCGGATACTACCTGGTGGTAATGCAGTCCGGGCCACATTCTGGTGGCTACCGAAGCATCCGTATACCATATGGTTTCATTATCAGGGTCATTTTTAAAGATATCGAAAAAACCTTCCTGTAATTCAAAACCATCTGCGGCAATGGCATCCACCTCTTCTATTACCCTGGTCATATCTGCCGGATCCGGACTTTCAGTTCCTTTATATAGGTGCTTGTTAAGATATAATTTGGCCAGAAGAAAATGAACAGATGCTTTGGAAGCTTTTATGGTTCCCACGCCGGGAGCGAGGGCAGGAAGGTCGGAAAGTGCTTCGTTGAGGTCGTTTATAATAAAGTCAAAAGCTTCGCTTGCGGTAAATACCCTCGGATTCACATCCACGCCTTCATCTGCTTCACGAAAAGGTACCTGGCCATAGAGATCCATAACATGGAACATGCTGAAAGCCCGGAGGAATTTACCTTCCGCTGCCTGCTGTGCATTTGCTTCGGATTGCGTAGCGAGTAACTGGTTAATTCGGAATATATTGGAATTTAACCGGTTCCACGTGTTTAATACATCGCGGTGAGTGGGGTCCCAGGTATGTTCGTGGAGAAGTCTCCATACCCCGTTATCGCCCCAGTCGGTACCTCTTGTCGGGACGAGAACCTCGTCTGTGGAAACTTCGGACAGGCCGTATAAGGCTTCCTGTGTGTTAAAGGTATTACGGATGTCAACATATGCGGAATTTAATGTTTGTTCGGGGTTCACTCCGCCAAAGCCTTCATCGGTATCCGGAATCACGATGGAGTCTTTTTCATCTACCTCCAGGTCGGTACAGGAAAAAGCGAGGATTATGCAACTTATAGTGAGAATGTTTCTGGTTATACTTTTCATGATTACTTTTTTAGAATGTTACATTTAACCCTAAAGTGAATATTCTCGGCCTCGGGTAAGAGGTATAGTCTATTCCCAGTGAAGGGACACCATCCAGTTCCTTGTTTACATTTACTTCAGGGTCCAGTCCGGAATAATTAGTGATAACAAACAGGTTCTGGGCATTGGCATAAACCCGGAAAGATTTGAATACATTGGAATCTTCGGCAAAACTGAAATTATGCCCAATGGTAATATTCTGTAATCGCAGAAAATCTCCTTTTTCCAGGAACCGGGTAGATACATCGGGAGCATTGAGATTGGACTCTTCACTGCTGAGTACATCACGGGTAACATTTCTCCCGTTTCCGATAGCTCCGGCAGTAAAGAAGGCATTCTGAGTATTATTATAGATGTAGTGACCGAACTGACCGGCAAAGAAAGCGGACAGGTCCCAGTTTTTATAGTTAAAGCTGGTAGATATACCGAGGTTATATTCAGGCAGTGCGCTTTTGCCGACAAACTTTTGAAGGTCTCCGCCTTCATATTCGGCCAAACCGTTTTCGTTATATCCGGTAAATTCCCTGAGGAAATAGGAAAACAGGGGCTGGCCGTCCTGTATACGCTGGGCAAATGCCCCGGTAAGTCCCTGTCCGTTTATGCCTCCCGTATCTACGGTTCCGTCAAAGTTTTTCACCATATTATCGTTATAGGACAGGTTGGTGCCTAAATCCCACGTAAAATCCTCGGTTTCTATGATGCCGTAGTTCAATGTAATCTCGAAACCTTTGTTTATAACATCGGCATCGAGGTTGCGGTAGACAAATTCCTGCGGGGCAGGTTGTGCGGACATAATCTGCATTAACAGATCTGTAGTGTTTTTTCGGTAAAGGTCGATGGACCCGCTCAAACGGTTATCCAGAAAACCAAAATCCACACCTACATTAAACTGCTGGGTCTGCTCCCATTTCAGGTCCGGATTGGCGAAAGCCACATTATCCAGACCTACCCGCTGTACTTCACCACTATTGGCATTGATACCAAGTCCGGCATATCGTTGCCTGGTCTGGTAACGGTTATGTGGTATTTCCTGGTTTCCGGTTACACCGTAACCCAGTCGTAATTTTAGGTTATAAAAAACATCGGGGATAAATTCTTCATCAGACAATATCCAGGCAAAAGCCCCGGAAGGGAAGTACCCGTATTTGTTGTTACCCCCGAAACGGGAAGACCCGTCCGCCCGGAGTGTGGCCGTAAACAGGTAGCGATCTTTGAGCGTATAATTTAACCGGCCGAAGAAAGATTGTAGCTCATCGGTATAGTTGAACCAATCAGAGATCGCAGCCCTTGTAGGAACACCGGATACGGCAATTTCTTCGGTAACATCTTCCGGGAATAAACGGTTCACAAAAGCTTCGGTCGTGCCGTATCCGTATTGCTGATATGATCCGGTAATGGAGTTTCTTATGCTCCTGTCCGTTGCCTTGAGGTCCCCGATCATACCGTCCATATCAGTGCCTGAGAATCCCCATCCCTGGTAATTTCTGCCTTCGTTCTTAAATTCCTGGTAGGAGTATCCCAGCATCGCGGTAATTTTGGAGTTTTGAAATTCCTTGCGATAATTGAACAATACTTCGAGTAACTGACTGCTATTGTCTATTTCTGAAATAAAAGCCCGTCCGTTTTCGAATACCCCTCCCATAAATAACAAAGGAGAAAGTGCACCTTCCCTTTTGGAAGATGAATTGTCAAAACCGGTATTGACCTTTACATTGAATTCATCCGTAAAGTCATATTGCGCGGACAGGTTAATAAGACTCCTGTCCGTATGTGTATTATCCTGATAGTATTTCAGTAATGCCAGGGGATTGAGAGTGGAAGTAGAGAACTGGTATTCGGGATCTGCAGGCCAGGTAGGGTTGGCGGCATAAGTAGCGCCGAGAAGGTCCCCTTCAAAACCTGCATTGTCGGTAATGAGGGGAGCTTCGTCATTTACCCGGGAAAAGGTGATCTGTGCCCCAAGCTTCAACTTGTCATTGAAGAGACGTTGATTCAGGTTGAGCCTTCCGTTAAGACGCTCCATAGAGGAGTTTTTGATAATCCCTTCCTGATCGGAATAACTCAGCGACAGCCTGTAATTACCGGTGTCATAACCATTGGAGTAGGAGAGGTTGTGCGTATGTGAAAACGACGTACGGGATATTTCGTCCTGCCAGTCGGTGTTTGCTCCTTTATCCTGTTCGCTTATAATCCCTCCGTATTTATCTATACCCTGGAGGAACTGTTCCCTGTTCAACAAATCGTATGTGTTGGCGGGGGAAGAGACACTGGTGGTAGTCGAATATTCCAGGGTGCCTTCCTGGCCTTTTCCGCTTTTCGTGGTAATAATAACTACCCCGTTGGCTCCCCTGGAGCCGTAAATGGCTGTTGCGGAGGCGTCTTTAAGTACATCGATACTGGCAATATCGTTGGGATTGATAAAATTCAACGGATTTTTGGAGGACGAGGCCCCGCGTCCTATATCTGCACCTCCGGAGGAAGTATTATCGCCGGAAAGCGGAATACCGTCTACCACAAATAACGGGTTGTTATTGCTTCTTACGGAAGACGTACCCCGGATACGGATATTGATCCCTGCCCCGGGCTCACCACTGGAAGAAGTGATCTGTACCCCCGCACTTTTCCCCTGTATCAGTTCTTCCGGTGCGGAAATGACCCCTTTGTTGAAGTCTTCGGCTTTCACGGAGACCACAGAGCCGGTAGCGTCCCTTCTCGTTGTTTCACCGTAACCTATGATAACCACTTCATCCAGTGCCTGGGCATCTTCGGACATGGTTATATTTATCGTTGATCTCCCGTTTACAGGGATTTCCTGGGTTTTGAATCCTACGTAACTAATAACCAGGATATCGTCTTCTCCCACATTATCCAGGGAATAATTTCCGTCAAAGTCCGATTGAGTTCCGTTGGTAGTACCCTTTACCAGGATATTAGCACCAGGTAAAGGCCCCATGGCATCCGAAACTGTTCCGGATATGGTTATCTGTGCCTGAACGCCACCATATACGAATATGGTAAAGATCAAGGCCAGATTTTTAATAAAGTTAATTTTCATAAATAGTAATTTTGATGTGTTTTGGCAATGTGAAAATCATTATAAAGTTAAATTTATGTGAAATTTTTAATACTGCCACAGGGTTGTGAAACGAAAACGTTGTAGTGTTAATAACTTTAGGTATTTTAACATATGATCAATTAATAATCATTTATTTGATTATATGTGTATAAAATATACTTATAAATTAATATTTAGTAAAAAAATTAGCTTTTGAATGGAGTGTGGTTTTTGTGAAAAATGTGATAACCAGGAAGATATGTATTGTTTTTAGGTCAAAAATAAAAGAAAAGGACTGTTATTTTATTTTACAGGAATATTCAGGATAATTCCGGAGAAATTACTCTCCGGAAATCGACCATACAGCAAAACCCCGCGCAGGGGCTTCTATGGTTACCTGTCCTTCGCTATCGGTAATCAGCCATGCGCTGGTATTGCCGGAATAGTCTACGAGTTTTTTCTCTTTCCAGTCGGATAAGACAGTTCTTTGCCGGTTACCGGTGCCAATGTTCATGTAGAGTATAAGCCCCGGATTATCATCGCCACCATTTCTTTTCATGATATATTCTTCCTCACTGTGATGCAGTATTTCCATATCCCCGGAAGCAATACTATTGTGAATGCGGATAAGGTCTTTTAACCTGGATTTGTAGTTGTTGTTTTCGTAATCCCCGTAAAAAATGGTAGGGTAACCGTCGTGGGTAAGAATATAGGCATATGCCAGCATTTTATTGGCGGCACTGATATTGTTTTCCGGATTTTCGTCTTTTTCCGTATCGTGATTGGCTACAAAAGTAACAGCCTTCTCCGGGTGGGTCTTCCGAAGCATATCCCCATCCAGTATAGTGAGGTCACTATTTCGGTCAAGGGCTTCGTCAAGCTTATAGAAACAGGCAAAGTCGAATGCAGCCGAGCCGGAGGCTTCCACCCATTCCACAAGATTAGGTGCATGGCCGTCCCAATACTCTCCTACGGAAAAGCCGCCGACCTCATCATTCCAGTCCTTTACCACCCACGCGCCGAAACCTTTTACATAATCGAAGCGCCAACCGTCGAATTTCATAGTGCTTTTGTAGTATCGGGCTACGGAGTTTTCTCCTTTCCAAAGCCATTCCTGTACCCTGGGCTGATGATGACAAAGGTCCTGTTCCTCGAAGAAAAGGGCTTCTTCGTCATGTTCATGTACGCTGTTGGGATGAAAATCTTCGCGGTTCCGGTTAAATTTTCCGGAAGCGTTACCATTTATAGAATCAAAAAGCGTGTATGTGCTTTTATCCCGGTACGGATTAAATTCTTCTCCGCCACCGGAATTGTGATTAAGTACGATATCGGCGATTACTTCCAGTCCGTTGTCATGGGCTTTTTGTATGAGGTTTTCCAGTTGTTTCCTGGTGCCGAAACGGGTAGGGATGGTACCGTGCTGATCAAATTCACCAAAATCAAAATAATCCGAAGGGTCATATCCCATGGAATATTCGCCCGATTGTCCTTTGGTGGCTACGGGAAGCCATATCCGGTCTATACCTGTTGCGGCCCAGTCCTCTACTTTTTCAGACAGTATATTCCACCATTCGAACCGTGGTTCTACATCCCAGTAAAATGCCTGTATCATTACCCGTTGGCCGTTGTCGTATTGGCTCAGATCGGATTTTTCGGGAATAGTCTCCGGCGGATCTACAGTATAATTTGTGTTATCGCTGCTGCATGCGAGGAGGGTAAGGGCAAAAAAAACAAAGACAAATATCTTTTTCGGAAAAGTGTGTGGTGTTTTCATCATTTTGGTTTGGTGGGTTATAAAAAAACGGAATGGGATCTGTTTGTATCCGCATTCCGTTTATATCATTAATTTAACAGGGATACGAAGGCTTATTTCGCGGTAATTGTGTATGTATATTCTCCCGGATCGCTTAAATTGAGAACCAGGGTGTAACTTCCGCCTGCATCTATTTTTATGTTGGTTCCTCCATTTTCAAGGATACCGTCGCCTTCATCATCTCCGTAATTCAGGTCCCAGTCATCATTGGCCCGGAATTTCAGTTCTCCGGGTTGCAGGTCCAGTTCAATAGTCCAGGTTTTCTTTGCCACATCATAAGTCATATCCACATCGCTGTCCCATCCGGTTCCGGGAATGGCATCGCCGATGACACCCCAGTTGGTGTCCAGCAGACTGTAAGTAAGTTTCTCCGTATCCACCTGTACCAGGTAATAACCTGCCGGGGCGGATAAATTGGGTCCGTCGTTTAGCAACAAGATGCCCGATCCACCGTCTCCGTATTCTCCGTTGCCCCATTCCGGTGCTGCCGTAAATTTGTATTCCGATGTATTGGCAAAATAGATATACCCTTCGTATTCCTTATCGGAAGAAGGAAGCGACCGGAGTTGAGGTGCTTCGGCCGGGGTCCAGTCCTGCCCGTAATTCCCGGCGGATTGATATCCTCCCGGGACCCACAGAAAAGACGGACCGGTATTACCAGAACCGTAAGGGGTAACACTAATATGTATAACCGGGGAAATCAGCATGTCAAAATCATCGCTTACCGATGCTACGACCCGAACTTCCATTTCTGAAGCTTCTTCCGTTGTTAAACCAAGGGCCAGGCCAGTGTTGTTAAGGTGCTCTACACTAACACTGAGCTGCGTGGCGGTAGTTTCTCCCAGCGTTGCGGGTGACTGAAAGTCATTGCCCGGGATGTCCGCCTGAAGGCTGTAGTTTATTTGTGTAGGCACATTAAAGTTAGCTTTGTTCCAGACAAAGCGATCTGCCTGTTCTGTGGTATTATCCGCTGTAAGTATATAACTGCTTCCTGATGTGGGGGCGGTAATGGCCGGTTCATCGGAAGGGATAATTACCGGGCCGTTGTCATCGTCCGAGCAGGACCAGAATAATCCGGCTGCAAGAACCAGTGTGGCTATAAAATTCGGTGTTTTCATTTTTTATGCTTTTAGGTTAGCGTTTAAGGTGTTGTTATGTCCGGAGATTTTGGGTATGCGAAGGAGATTCGCATACCCTTATCCCGGTATACATTAATATCCCGGATTTTGAACCAGGTTGGAATTTACGCTCAGATCGGTCAGCGGAATGGGGAGCAAGGTGCGGAACGACTCAACGCCGGAACCGTTCAGACTGCCGCCTTTCCACGGCCATACATAATTACTGCCCGTAAACCTTCCGAAACGTATGAGATCCGTCCTGCGGTGTCCTTCCCAATACAGTTCTCTCCCTCTTTCATCGAGGATAAAATCGAGGGTGAGTTGTGAGGAGTTGATGTTTCCGGAAGTATCCCCATAGGCACGTTCTCTCAGGCGGTTTACCAAATTTGTTGCGGTGGCCATATCCCCGCCGGTACGTACTGCGGCTTCCGCATACATGAGGTAGGCATCCGCGAGACGGAACAAAGGATAATCCGTATCCACGAATTCCCCGCTCGTATCGGACCCGATATCGCCCGTAGAAGTGATGTTTTTGTATTTGGCAATGGCATAACCGTTATTAAACGCCGTATAATCGGTATTCTCCTTAATATGTCCTTCGGTGTGGAACAGCGCCCGTTGATCATTGTTGGTATCCAGGTTGCCGAAAAGGTCTGCAAAAGACGAAGTAGTGCGGTTTCCTTCCCATCCTCCGTTAACTCCGTAATCGGAAGGGTCCATCGTGGAATTGCTTATCCCGGCATGGATGATGTAGGTAGTGCCTCCGTAAGACTGGCTGCGCAATCCGTCTGAAGCCAGGGGCAGGATGATCTCCCCGGAATTATCATTGTCCGCAAGGAACAGGTTCTGATATTCCGGTTCCAGCGTATATCCGCCTTCATTAACTATTTTATCCAGATAGGTCAGGGCTTCGCTGTATTTGGGCTCTCCAATATATACTTCCGCGTTCAGGTAGAGTTTGGCCAGAAGCATCCACCCGGCAACCCTGTCGGCCCTTGCATATTCGTTGGATCGCGGTTCTTTCATCAAAGAAATGATCTCAAGGAGTTCGCTTTCCACATAGCCGAACAGCTCTTCGCGGGTGTACCTCGGTGGCTCGAAGTTGCCTACGGGATCGTTTTCTGTTACAAAAGGTACGTTACCGAACATGTCTATGGCATGCCAGTAGGCCAGGGCTCGTAAAAAACGGGCCTCGTTCCTGAAGTCCTGTATCTCCGTATCTTCCAAACCGTCGGTTTCTCTCAGGAAATTGTTGGCCATGGCTATTTCCAGGTAAATACGGTCGTAAAGGATACGTACAAAGTTGTTCCCGGCAGTCCAGTTCAGCCGGTTCAGTGCGTCCAGTCCGCCATCTCCCCAACGGTTCAGGGCCTCATCTGTGGTGAGTTCCTGGAAGTTCCAGTAGTTCCGGATGTAGGAGGAAGCCCCGGCATCGGGAGCTACCACATCGGTCTGTCCGGAAGTTTCCTGGCCCGTGAGTATAAAGGCACTGTATATCTTGGCGAGCATTCCCTTGTAAGCATCCGGGTCTTCGTCCAGGATGTTGTCTTTGGTTTGCTCGACCCGCGGATCTGTGTCCAGGTCGCCGGTACAGGAAGTTATCAGGACTGTCATGAGTCCCAGTATACCTGCGTATATATATTTAAACTTTATTTTTTTCATGTCGAATATCTTAGAATTTACTCACTAAGTGAGATTTAAAATGCTCTGATGCCTGCCTACCGTCAGGCATGCTTGCGCCGAATTTTTTTTCGGGATTTTCCGATTTATGCCTAGCGGAATCGCCCCGAGATTGTTGACTTAAAAGTCCAGGCTCAATCCCAGGAGGAATGTTCTCGGACGGGGATAGATGTTATAATCGTTTCCGTTCTGTACTTCCGGATCGAGTCCGTCATACCCGGTAACGGTAAATACGTTCTGTACGGAACCGTAAATCCTTGCCGACAGACTGTTTCCGAGGAATTTTCCGGCATTATAGCCCAGGGTAATGTTGTCCAGTCTCAGGAAAGACGCGTTTTGAACGTAATAATCGGAAAGCCTTACCTGATCTGTCGCCTGAACAAATCCCGCTTCATTGTAGTTCTCCACAATGTTGGTAAGGAAGGTAGAACTTGTAAACACCCCGTTTCGGATACCTACGTTGGAATCTATGTTGTTGTACACATAATTACCGGCCTGTCCGCGGAACACCATGTTCAGGTCCCATTTTTTGTACCGGAACTGCGAGGTAAAACCGTAGTAAACGTCCGGCAGGGCAGATTTGTGAATATAACGGTCGTTGTCATCCACTACTCCGTCACCGTTGCGGTCAACGAATACGTTTTCCACAGGCTTCCCGTTTTCGTCATATACCTGTTCGTAAACATAAAAACTGTACGGGGTTTCACCCACGGCGTGTACCTGGTTAAAGAGACCGGTACCCCCGGAAATATTCCTGTCCTGTACGGAGATAAAGCCGGTGTCGGCATTGAGCCCGGTTACTTCCGAACTGTTCCAGGTAAAGTTGGCACCCAGGTTCCAGCTGAAGTTATCCGTCTGAATGGGCGTAGCATTAATTTCGAATTCCACACCTTTATTTTCCATAGTCCCTACATTATCTACAAAAACATTGGAAAGGTTACTTCCTGCGGGAGTAGATACTTCACTGAGCAGGTCTTTGGTTTTTCTGTAATACACGTCTACAGCACCTGTAATACGGTTGTCAAGGAAACCGTAATCTAGTCCGGCGTTATAGGTGGTCGTCTCTTCCCAGGTAAGGCTGGTACTGTATGGGTTGGGGCGATAAGTTGTGTAATAGTTATCCCCGAAAGGATATTGTACCTGTGGTGTTCCGGCCAGGTATACGGCCAGGTACGGGAAATACCTTCCCGGAAGGTCCTGTTGCCCGGTAATACCCCATCCCATACGGAGTTTAAGGTTGCTGAGGGTATTGGAATTTTCCAGCCACGGTTCGTCATATATATTCCATGCAAATGCCGCCGAAGGGAAATTACCCCAGCGAACGTCCGGGTCGAACCGTGAAGATCCGTCCCTTCGAAGGGTGGCCGTAAAGAGGTATTTGTTTTTTATGGAAACGTTGGCCCTTCCGAAAAAAGAAGCGATGACAACAGGGTTATAATACCGGGTAACAATAACCTGGTCATTGATATAATCATGGTTGTTTTTGTGCCCGTTATTGGTAAAGGATTGGTAGGAGTGTCCCGCCGTGATATCCAGGTTGGTAACAAACCTGTCTTCAAATGATTTGGAATAGTTCAGGTAGAAATCCATCAGGAGGTTTCTCTTGTTCTGGGATTCGGTTTCCAGGTGGCCGTATCCGGTACCGTTCCGGTAATAATTGGCAGATTCCTCAAAAACCCTGTCATTCCGTTCTCCGGTAGAAACATCATACCCCAGATTTAAATTGGCGCGAAGCTCCGGAAGAAAGTGGAATTTATAATCCAGTTCTATATTTCCCACACTTCGTTTTACATCCCCGGTATTATCCCTTTGATTCAGAAGGGCAAGAGGGTTTCGCGGAGCCAGGGTTTCTACATTACCGTTGGTGAACTCTTCATAATACCCCCCAAACGGCATGCTGCTGTCGTAAACCGGGTTGGTAGGGTTCATCAATATGGCGCTGCCTATAGCACCCGTATCCCCGAAGCGGCTTTCGCTCATAATACCTTTTACGTTGATATCCACTTTCAGGTGATTGTCAAAAAATCGTGGTGTAACCCCGAAGGAACCTGTCCATCGTTCGAGCGAAGAAGTCATTAATATACCATCCTGTTCCGTATATCCCACGGAAGCGCGGAATGGGGTGTCGCCGAATAATTGTCCTTTGACGCTGAAATTCTGGTCAAAGCTGATGGCATCCCTGAAAATGACATCCTGCCAGTTGGTATTGCTCTCTCCCAACAAAGCCTGTTGCGCGTCCGAGCCATATGTTTGCACGAGATTGCGGAAAGCATTTGCGGAAAAAGCATCGACGGTCCGGGTTACGGTACTTACGGAAGTTTTGGCGTTGTAGTTGAACTGCAGTTCGCCACTGCTTCCTTTTTTGGTGGTAATGATGATAACCCCGTTGGACGCCCTGGAACCGTAGATAGCGGCAGCAGAAGCATCTTTGAGTACGGTAAAACTCTCAATATCGTTGGGGTTTACAATGTTCAGCGGGTTGCTTATCCCGGCAACACCTTCTTTGTCTACCGGAACCCCGTCGATCACGATCAGGGGGTCGTTGCTCGCGTTGAGGGAAGCCCCTCCCCGGATGCGGATGTTAGCTCCTGCCCCGGGCTCCCCGCCACTGGTGGTAATCTGTACTCCCGCAGTTTTTCCGGCGATCAGCTGATCGGGAGATACTACCATACCGTTGTTAAAATCATCACTTTTTACGGTAGTGACAGATCCGGTGGCATCTTTCTTTTTAACCTGCCCGTAACCGATAAGTACCACTTCGTCGAGTTGCTGGGTGTCTTCCTCCAGTACTATATCCAGAGTAGTCCCGGAAACAGTCTTTTCCAGGGTCCGGTACCCGATATAAGAAAAGACAAGTATATCGCCCGAAGAGGTGTCAATACTGTAATTACCGTCAAAATCGGTGGTGGTTCCCACAGTTGTACCTTTTACAACTACGTTCACCCCGGGTAACGGACCGGAATTGTCGGTTACGGTGCCACTTACTGCCGTTTGCGCATGTGCTCCGAAAGGAATACATAAGAGAAACAACAGCAAGGTGGAAATATGAAATGTTTTCATGCTGTAGATAGATTTGATTTTAAAGCATACATGAAATACACACTGCGTATTTTTCATGCCGTTTTTTTGTTGATTTAATTAAAAATCAGGCTTATAATTTTACTTCTCGGAGCTAAAACTATGTAAATTTTGTGTTAAGTAAATGAGCGAAAAGTTATTACAACGTTTTCGTGTGAAAAACTTTTGGTAAAACCAGGGTTATTTACAGTTTTTTCGTGTTAAAATTGAAGTATTTTGAATTTGATAAGTATAAAATTAGAGGATATTTAAAAAAATACGCTCCCGGGTAGTATTGGTTGAAATATTATGATCCTTTTTTTGCTACGGATTTTCGTTTTTTTAATGCAGCCCTGACTATTAGAAAAGAAGGGGTATCTTTGTGAAGAAGGATTTGCATGAGACGTTGGAAATGTGCTGAAAAGGGCCAAGGGATATATTACCCTTCTGCATAATCGGATAACAGAACAAAAGGAACATAGGTTGCCTTTACGCGTTGCGGTTATCCGTTTCACCTGAATTAAAAATGAAAAAGAAAGTAACTATAAAGCAAATTGCCCGCGAACTGGATGTATCTGTTTCTACGGTATCCAAAGCCTTGCGGGACAGTAAGGAAATTAGTCTGGACACAAGACAAAAGGTACAGGCATTCGCAAAATTACTGAATTACAGGCCCAACAATATAGCAGTCAGCCTTAAGAACAGGAAGACCAAAAACATAGGGGTGATCATTCCGGAGATCGTGCACCATTTTTTTACCACGGTTATCAGCGGTATTGAAAAGGAAGCGAATAAGGCGGGCTATAATGTTATAGTGTGCCTTTCCGACGAATCTTTTGATAAGGAAGTGATTAATATGGAAACCCTGGCCAATGGAAGTATTGATGGTTTTATACTGTCTCTTTCCAAGGAAACCCAGTCTAAAAAAGATTTTCATCATTTACATGAGGTTATCGACCAGGGCATGCCGTTGGTGATGTTCGACCGGGTATCGGATGAAATTCCCGGGGATAAAGTGGTGATCGATGATGTGGAAGGTGCCATGAATGCCGTGAACTACCTGATGAAGGGCGGTTGCAATAGGATAGCCCTCCTGACTACGGTAGATTATGTAAGTGTAGGAAAGCTACGTACCGAAGGCTATACCCGTGCTTTACAGGATGCGGGAAAAGAGGTGGACGACTCTCTTATAATAAAGATCGAAGACATAGACAATTGTGAAAAACAGATAGCAGGTCTTTTTGATTCCGAAAAATTTGACGCGGTTTTTGCCGTTAACGAACTGTTTGCCGTAACGGCCATGAAGGAAGCACAGCGAAGAGGATTTAAAATCCCGGAAGATATCTCCTTTATGGGGTTCACGGACGGGATTTTGTCGCAATACGCTTTTCCGACCCTTACTACCGTAGACCAGCACGGACTGGAAATGGGAGGGATGGCAGCAAAAATGCTGATACAAAGACTGGAAAACGATGATATGGATGATGAATCGTACATGACCGAGGTAATACCGACATCCATCAAAGAACGGGAGAGTACCCGTAAATAAAGGTATTTTCGTGTCTTTACAGAACATTTTTCAATAGGATCTACTACAACGTTGTAGTAGAAAAAACTTGTAAATTAACGACTTACCAGTAAAAAATATTTTATATTTACACCCGTCAGGACTTATAGTTTTACTTCTCAACCCGATATAAAGTCTTGATAAGTCATAGCGCTTATCGTAGTATATAAACGAAAATTACGATAATGAAAAAGCGTAAACTGAGTTTTCTGGAGATCTGGAACATGAGTTTCGGTTTTCTGGGAATACAAATGGGTTTTGCCCTCCAGAATGCGAATGCCAGCAGAATTTTACAGATTTTCGGTGCGGATGTACACGAGTTGTCCTGGTTTTGGCTGGTAGCCCCGCTTACCGGGCTCATTGTTCAACCCATCATAGGACATTACAGCGACAGGACCTGGACACGGCTAGGGCGCAGACGACCTTTCTTTTTAGCTGGTGCCATCCTGGCTTCCATAGGCTTGGTGCTCATGCCAAAAGCGGACGTATTCGTAGCTTTTATGCCTGCCCTTTGGGTCGGAGCGGGAATGCTGATGATCATGGATGCTTCCTTTAATGTAGCCATGGAACCTTTTCGGGCACTTGTGGCCGATAAACTTCCTTCCGATCAGCGGACTCTCGGGTTCAGTATACAAACCGTGCTTATAGGAATCGGTGCCGTAGTGGGTTCCTGGTTGCCCTATGTGCTGGCCAACTGGATAGGCGTTTCCAACGAAGCGGTACTGGGGAAAGTTCCGTTAAACCTTCTGGTTTCCTTTATTATCGGTGCCCTGATCCTTTTGGTAAGTATCCTGGTTACCGTTATTACCACAAAAGAATACACCCCTGAAGAACTTGAATTGATGGAACCGGAAGACCCGGCGGAACCGGAGGAAACAGCCGGACTGTTAACCATATTTTCCGACTTTGTAAAAATGCCGAAAACCATGCGTCAGCTTAGCTGGGTACAGTTCTTTTCCTGGTTTGGCCTGTTTGGTATGTGGGTGTTTTCTACCCCGGCCATTGCACATCATATTTACGGCCTCCCCCTGGAGGACTCTCAAAGCAGGGCCTATCAGGATGCAGGGGACTGGGTAGGTGTACTGTTTGGTGTCTACAATGCGGTTTCTGCCGTGTTTGCATTTTTTCTTCCGGTAATAGCTAAAAAATTAGGAAGGAAGACTACGCATGTTATATCTCTTATCGTAGGTGGACTGGGGCTTATTTCCGTTTATTTTGCCCCCAATCAGTACTGGCTGATAGCTTCCATGCTGGCTGTAGGGATTGCCTGGGCCAGTATACTGGCCATGCCATATGCTATTCTGGCCGGGTCTATACCTGTTAGAAAAATGGGGGTCTATATGGGGATATTTAACTTCTTTATCGTTATTCCGCAGATCATCAATGCCCTTATTGGTGGACCTATGGTAAAATATCTTTACGGAGGTAATGCTATTTATGCCATTGTAATAAGTGGAATATCTTTTCTGCTGGCTGCCGCTCTGGTCTTCAGGGTAGATGATGTGGACGAAACACAAGACGAAACAATCCGATAATTTAATTAAAGAAATACCAACATGGAAGGATTTATTTTTGACCTGGACGGGGTCATTGTAGACACGGCCAAATATCATTTTCTGGCATGGAAAAAACTTGCGGAAGAACTCAGGGTTGATTTTACGGTTGAAGACAACGAAAGGTTAAAAGGCGTAAGCAGGGCCCGTTCCCTGGAAATCATCCTGGAACTGGGAAATATCCGGGCTACGGAAGCAGAAAAACAAGTATGGATGCGGCAGAAAAACGACGATTATCTGGAGTACGTTTCCCGTATGGATCAGAAAGAAGTACTCCCGGGAGTGCTTTCCACATTACTTTTTTTAAGAGAGAAGGGAGGAAAGATCGCCCTTGGGTCCGCAAGTAAAAATGCCAGGCTTATTCTGGAAAAAACGGATATCATGCACCTGTTTGATGCTGTGGTGGACGGCAATGATGTTTCCAAAGCCAAACCGGACCCGGAAGTATTTGTTCTCGCAGCGCAACAGATAAATGTAAATGCCGTCGATTGTGTTGTTTTTGAAGATTCCGTTGCCGGTATACAAGCCGCTAATATGGCAGGTATGACCAGTATCGGGATTGGAGATGGTGCCACATTACAGGAAGCCGATCTGGTTTTTCCGGATTTTACCCGGATTGATGCCGGACAACTGTTGACAAAAAGCACACGGTAAAGTCGTGCGGCCGTGCACCTTCACCAGGATCATATCAGAGATATACAGATTATAATAAAACTTAACAGAAGAAAATGAACCAAGATTATATAATTCCCGATGAATGGTCGATCGTAGAAGAAGGATTTGACAAAGACAGGGTAAAGTCGTCCGAAAGCCTGTTCAGCATAGGTAACGGGGCTATGGGACAACGTGCTAATTTTGAAGAAAATTATTCAGGCCCCACTTTTCAGGGTAGTTATATTGCCGGAGTATATTATCCGGACAAGACCAAAGTAGGCTGGTGGAAAAACGGCTACCCGGAATATTTTGCCAAAGTGTTGAACGCCCCCAACTGGATAGGGATAGATGTAGAGATAAACGGAGAAAAACTGGATCTGGCCAGGTGCACTGAGGTTCGTAAGTTTCGCCGGGAACTGAACATGAAAGAAGGATGGTATCATCGTTCGTTTGAAGCTGTTTTGAAGAATGGAACAGAGGTGCGGATTAATGCCAGACGGTTCCTTTCTCTGGAAACGGACGAACTGGGAGTCATAAAATATGAAGTGACACCACTGAATAAGGATGCCAGGGTGATTTTTCTCCCCTATGTGGATGCCGGAATTACCAACGAAGATGCCAACTGGGACGAAAAGTTCTGGGAATCGCTGGAGACCAGGCACTCCGCCCGTGAGGCCTTTATAGTAGCTCGTACATTCAAAACACTCTTTAAGGTAGCTACCTTTATGCATAACACGCTTTTCCGTAACGGAGAAGAACTTGAAGCCAAACCCCTGGCCACACAGGCGGGAGACGACAGAATATGTCTTGCTTACGAAGTTGCCGTATCCAAAGGAGAGCAAGCGATACTCCAAAAACTTGGCGGGTATACGGTTTCCATGAACCATGATGGAGATAAGCTGGTAACTGCAGCACAGGAGGTTATCCGTAAAGGTGTGAAAAAAGGATATGAAGCCCTTCTGGAAGAACAGAAAAAAGCCTGGGCCGATATATGGGAAATGGCAGATATTACCATTCAGGGCGATGTAAAGGCTCAGCAGGGGATACGTTTCAATATTTTTCAGCTAAACCAGACGTATCTCGGAAAAGATGCACGCCTGAATATAGGGCCCAAAGGATTTACAGGGGAAAAATACGGGGGAAGTACGTATTGGGATACCGAGGCGTATTGCCTGCCTTTTTACATGTCTACCAAAAACCAGCAGGTAGCGCGTAATCTCCTGGCCTACCGTTATAACCAATTGGACAAGGCCATAGAAAATGCGGAGAAGCTCGGCTTTACGGGAGGTGCGGCCCTCTACCCGATGGTAACTATGAACGGGGAAGAATGCCATAACGAATGGGAGATCACTTTCGAAGAAATTCACCGTAACGGGGCCATAGCTTTTGCCATATATAATTATTACCGTTTCACCGGAGATTATAGCTATATCCCCGAAAAAGGATTGGAAGTGCTTATAGGTATCGCCCGTTTCTGGAAACAGAGAGCGACATATTCCACAGCAAGAAACAAATATGTTATTCTCGGTGTGACCGGGCCTAACGAGTATGAAAATAATGTCCATAACAACTGGTATACCAACTACATTGCCCAATGGTGCCTGGAATATGCCGCGGAACAGGTACGTAAGGTGAAAACGGAATACGCTTCCGATTATACCCGTATCACGGAAAAAACAGGAGTGAAAGATGCCGAAATCCGGCAATGGGAGGAAGTTGCCGGAGCGATGTATTTCCCTTATGCTGAGGAACACGGCGTATACCTGCAACAGGACGGTTTCCTGGATAAAGAGCTTATAAAAGTATCCGATCTCGATCGTTCCCAGAGACCTCTCAATCAAAAATGGTCCTGGGACCGTATCCTGCGTTCTCCTTACATAAAGCAGGCAGACGTTTTACAGGGTTTTTACTTCTTTGAAGATCATTTTACCAGGGAAGAACTGGAAAAACACTTCGATTTTTACGAGCCTTTTACCGTTCACGAATCCTCCCTGTCTCCCTGTGTACATTCCATACAGGCAGCGTTGCTCGGAAGGATGGAACAAGCCTATGAGTTTTACCTGAGGACTTCTCGTCTGGATCTGGATGATTATAACAAAGAAGTGAAAGAAGGGTGTCATATAACTTCCATGGCCGGGACCTGGATGAGTATAGTGGAAGGTTTCGGGGGGATGCGTGTAAAAGACAACATACTGCATTTCAATCCGAAAATACCCGCGCAATGGGAAGCCTACTCCTTTAAGATCAACTTCAGGGGGCAGGTACTGAAAATAAATGTAAAAGCTTCCGGAACCGAATTTACACTGGAAGGAGATACTGCACTCATAGTGATGGTAAACGGAAAACAGGTAACAGTAAAACCCGGTAACCTGGTTGCGGTTTAGGAAACTCACAAATGATCAGAAAGAGAATAACCATGAAAAAGATACTCTATACATTAGTTTTATTGAACACTTTCCTTCTTACCGCCCAGGGCCTGGAAAGAGTGGAACCACCGTTCTGGTGGAGCGGTATGCAAAGCGATGCATTGCAACTGATGCTCTACGGAAAGGATGTTGCCCGTTATACTCCCGAAATGGAGGGGATAACCATTAACAATGTCCGCAAAACGGAAAATCCCAATTACCTGTTTGTAACTATTCATACGGAAGATGTTCCGGAAGGGAAGTATGCTCTCCGGTTAAAGAACGGTAAAAAGGAAGTATCGCGCTACACTTACGAATTCAAGAAGAGGGAAGAAGGATCGGCATTGCGGAGAGGTTTCGACAGTTCCGATGTAATGTATCTCATTATGCCCGACAGGTTTGCCAACGGAGATCCGGATAACGATTCGTCTCCGGAAATGGCAGAAAAGGCCGATCGCAGCAAGCAGGGAGGACGCCACGGAGGAGATATACAAGGAATAATAGATCATATAGATTATATCCGCGAACTCGGGGCTACCACAGTGTGGAGCACCCCCTTGCTGGAAGATAACGATCCGGCATATTCCTATCACACCTATGCCCAGAGCGATGTATATCGCATAGACCCGCGTTACGGAACCAATGAAGATTACAGACGCCTGGCGGATGAACTTCATAAAAGGGATATGAAGCTGGTCATGGATTATGTGACCAATCACTGGGGTGCGGAGCACTGGATGATAAAAGATCTGCCTACCTACGATTGGATTCACCAGTTCCCCGGCTATGCCAATTCCAATTACCGGATGGAAACACAGTACGACCCGAATGCTTCTGAGATAGACAAAAAGTATTGTGTAGACGGCTGGTTTACCTCCACTATGCCCGATCTCAATCAGAGCAATCCGCTGGTGCTCAATTATCTCGTTCAGAATGCCATATGGTGGATAGAATATGCCGGGCTGGACGGTTTCAGGGTAGACACCTATTCATATAACGATAAGGAAGCTATTGCACAGTGGACAAAAGCCGTCATGGATGAATATCCTTATTTTAATATTGTAGGTGAGGTATGGTTGCACGATCAGGCACAGATAGCCTATTGGCAAAAAGATAGTAAAATAGGGGCTTTGCAGGACTTTAATTCGAACCTGCCAAGCGTTATGGACTTTACCCTGCACGATGCTATCGGAACGGTGTTTAATGAGGATGAAGCTTCATGGGACCGGGGAATAATAAAGGTATACGGCAATTTTGTCAATGACTTTTTATACCCCGATATAAATAACCTTCTGGTGTTTGCGGAAAATCACGATACACAACGGTTCAATCATATATATGAGGGAAACCCGGAGAAGTATAAAATGGCGATGGCTATTCTGGCTACGGTACGGGGCATTCCACAACTGTATTACGGAAGCGAAATAGGAATGGCCGGTAACAAAGACAAGGGAGACGGAGATATACGAAGAGATTTTCCCGGCGGATGGAAAGGAGATGAAAATAATGCTTTTATAATCTCTGGACGTACCGCAGAACAACAAGAGTACTTCGATTTTACCTCAAAATTGTTCCGCTGGCGAAAAGATGCCCAGGTAATTCACAATGGGAAGACAAAACATTACCTGCCCGAAGATAATGTCTACGTATATTTTAGGTACAACGACACAGATACCGTAATGGTAGTGGTAAACAACAGTAAGGAAGCCCGGACGCTGAAAACGGAACGGTTTAAGGAAAGTACCGGCAGTTTTACAAAAGGGAAAGAAGTGATCGGTGGAAAAACCATATCTCTGGGGGAAATGACCTTAGAGCCCAAAACCGTGTTGGTGCTGGAACTGGAATAATAACGAATCACGTAAAAACAATATAATTTTATATTCTAATGAAGAAAATATTCATTGCCGCGGTGGCGATCTGTAGCCTCATCGCATGTAAGAACGAACCGAAAAAGCAGGAAAAGAAAGAAGAACCACGGTCACAACAGCCGGTCCCCATCTCGGATGATGTACTGGAAACAGCCGTGATCTACGAAGCCAATATCCGGCAGTATTCCGAAGAAGGAAGCTTTAATGCATTTGCCGAAGATATCCCGAAGCTGAAAGAACTCGGGGTAAAAGTGATCTGGTTGATGCCCGTCTATCCCATATCTTCTACAAAAAGTAAAGGATCTTTGGGCAGTTATTACGCGATTACCGATTATACGAAGGTAAATCCGGAATTCGGTACCCTGGAAGATTTCAGAAACCTGGTGAAAACCGCCCACGATAATGATATGTACATTATTCTCGACTGGGTGGCCAACCACACCGGGTGGGACCATGTTTGGATAAAAGAACATCCGGAGTACTACACCCAGGATAAAGAAGGGAATATCATAGACCCTATCAATCCCGAAACCGGGGAGTCCTGGGACTGGACCGATGTGGCAGACCTGAATTACGACAATAAGGAAATGCGGCAGGAAATGATAAAAGATATGCTGTATTGGGTAGAAAAAGAAGGCATAGATGGCTATCGTTGCGATGTGGCACACCAGGTTCCCGTGGATTTCTGGGAAGATGCAGCGGCCAGGCTTCGCGAAGTAAAACCCGTATTTATGCTTGCTGAAGCAGAACAACCCGAATTACTGGAAAATGCCTTCGATATGCAATATGCCTGGGAAGGACATCATATTATGAACGAAATCGCACAAGGAAAAAAGAATGCGGCAGACTGGGATAAATACATTGCCAAAAACGATACCTTGCTGGAAACGGATGATATTTTTATGAATTTCACTTCTAACCATGATGAGAATTCCTGGAACGGAACCGTTTTCGAACGTATGGGAGATGCCGCAGAGACTTTTGCAGTGATGACTTACACCATTCCCGGAATGCCCTTGATATATAGCGGACAGGAATACGATATGGATAAAAGGCTCCTTTTCTTTGAAAAAGATACGATTTTGAAGAATAAAGGGAAGTTCTATCCTTTATATGAAAAACTCGGGAAGCTTAAAATTGAAAATCAGGCGCTTAACGGAGGTAAGAAGGCAGCTTCCTATAAAAGGCTGTCTACTTCCGAAGATAAAAAAGTCCTGGCTTTCACAAGGGAAAAAGAAGGAGATAAGGTGGTATTTATTGCCAACCTTACTGACAAACCGTTACAGTTTACCGTAGAGACCGAAGGGAGTTATACCGATTATATGAGTGGGGAGAATATGGAAATAAATGCCGGTACTTCCTACGACTTTAAACCCTGGGAGTATATTCTGCTTACAGTAAACTAAATCCGGACAGGATATAAATTTCAAAACCCGCAACTTTAAGAGCTTGCGGGTTTTTTGTTGGCCTATATGGGCAAGCACGCTAAAAATAAGAAGAGCCTGATATTTTTGTGTCCCTCTGTGCTTCTCCGTGAAACTTTGGGTAATGGCTATAACGCGGAGATACAGAGAAATATTAAAATTTCATATAATTAGCATTTTAAGTTCTTAATGCATTTGCCTTAGTTGATTTGCCGCTGTTTTAAGGATGATGGAATTTTTATGTATCTTGAAGCATCAAAAAATAGAATGATTTATGCATCGGTTTGCTTTCTTTTTTCTGTGCGCTCTTTTGGTGTTTTCGGGTTGTGATACCCCGGGAGACAGTGTATGGATTATAGGACATCGGGGTGCTAAAGGGTATGAAACCGAAAATACCCTGGCATCCGTACAAAAAGCCCTTGACCTGGGGGTGGATATGGTGCACATAGACCTGTTTCGTATAAAAAGCGGGGAACTGGTGGTTTTTCATGACAGACGTGTTGATGAACTGACCAATGGTGCCGGGGCTATCGAAGAATATAATATACTGGATATAAAATCGCTTTTGCTCGAGGGAAATCACAGGATACCCACCTTACAGGATGTATTGAAACTTATAGACCGTCGCTGCAGGTTGAATATCGAACTCAGGGCCTCGGGAATTGCAGGTAAAGTGGATCATGTGTTACGCTATTATATGGAAGAAAAAGGATGGCAGGCTGATGATTTTCTGGTTTCCGGATCGGACCGGCATGAACTTGGAGAACTGCGAAAATTAAATCAGGAGATCCCGATTGCCCTTGTCACCGAAAAAGATCCTTCGGAGGTTGTGGAAACGGCAAGACTTTTGGGGGCCACTGCAATTGATGCAGAGTATACCACCCTGACCGAAGAGAATGTAAGTGAAGTTCAGAACACCGGGTTTAAAGTGTTTGCCCGGACCGTAAATTTGCCAAAAGATATTGCTGTGATCCGAAAATTGGGTGTAGATGGTATTATTACCGATTTTCCCGATCGGGTGAGGTAAGAGATAGTTGCAAATAGATTTACATAACATACTATCATTATTTATAATACGTTCATAATCAAAACTAATATGCTGGGGTGAAATTTGGAAGAATATTTGATTAAATTTGCATTGTAAACCAGATAGGAAATTAAAAATTTTATATTATGGCATTAGAGATCACAGACGCTACTTTCGAAGAAGTAGTATTAAAGAGCAATAAACCCGTTATGGTAGACTTCTGGGCCGCATGGTGCGGACCTTGTAGAATGGTTGGACCCATCATCGAGGAAGTTAGCTCTGAGTATGAAGGAAAAGTAGTTGTAGGAAAAGTAGATGTAGACGCTAACCAGGAATTTGCAGCCAAATACGGTGTGCGTAACATCCCTACCGTATTGGTTTTTCAGAACGGTGAAGTGGTAGGAAGACAGGTAGGTGTAGCGCCTAAAGCAACTTACACGGAAGCACTTGATTCTTTGTTGTAAAAAACAAACCGGAATCACAAGAAATAAAAAAGGTTTGGCTTAAGGCTGAACCTTTTTTATTTTTGGATTGTCGGTTATTCCGGATCAGGTTTTACCGGAAGTTTGCCCGCTTAGGTAAAAGTATGTCAGAAAAACACATACTAAATACCTATACTATCAGGACCAAAGGGTAAAGCTTAGACAATTTACCGAAGTTTTATAATTGTTTTCACACTAGAATTTCGGGCTGAAATGTCTGATATCTAAATTCTCATATCTTACATCTAAACAAAAACAAGTGGATATACAAAGCGAATTAAATAACGTACAACTCTTTAAAAATATTGGGCTACTGGCCAATCAGGTAGTGGAGGGGTTTATAAGTGGAATGCACAAAAGTCCCTTTCACGGGTTTTCTTCGGAGTTTGCAGAACACAAGATATACAATCCAGGGGAAAGTACGCGGCATATAGACTGGAAGCTTTTTGCTAAGACGGACAAGCTGTACTCCAAAAACTATGAAGAGGAAACCAATCTTCGATGTCATATTATCATAGACAATTCGTCATCCATGTATTACCCGGAAGTAAAGAACCTTTCGGTATCCCGTCTGAATAAGATCGGCTTCTCCGTATTGGCAGCCGCCTCCCTGATGAATTTATTAAAGCGTCAGCGCGATGCTATGGGCCTGAGCATATATTCGGACGCCTATAACTTTTACGCCCCGGAAAAAGGAAGTAACAGGCATTACCAGATGCTCATGGGGATACTGGGAGATGTCGCGGAACGCGGGGAAAAGGAAAGGACGACAAAAACGTATACCTACCTGCACCAGATAGCCGAGAAAATACATCGCAGAAGCATGATCTTTCTTTTTACCGACATGTTTCAGAATGAAACAGGGGATGAAGAGTTATTTAATGCATTACGCCATCTGAAATACAATAAACACGAAGTAGTACTTTTTCATGTGATGGATAAAGCCAGTGAGTACAATTTTGATTTCGATAACCGTCCGAAACGGTTTGTGGATGTGGAAACCGGCGAACATATCGATCTTTATGCGGATACCATGAAGGAAGAATATAAAAAAGCGTTGAAAATTTATACCGATAAAATAAAATTGAAAGCCGCGCAATACCGCATAAAATATGTGGAAGCTGATATTCAAAAAGATTTGGAAAAAATTTTACAAACCTACCTGGCTGAAAGACAAAAGTTTATTTGATGGCGTAAAATAACTTCTGTTTTTTTTAATGAAAACATTTGCGGAATTGAAAAAGCGGTGTATATTTGCAACCGCAATACAGGAAGGTCCGGTAGTTCAGTTGGTTAGAATACATGCCTGTCACGCATGGGGTCGCGGGTTCGAGTCCCGTCCGGACCGCTGAAAAAGGAAAAAAGCTCATCGAAAGATGGGCTTTTTTTATTTCCGGACTTATGATTGTGCAGGGGCTTTAAAAGAGATTTTGGATCATTCCCAAAAGTTGTGGACTAAGCAAAAATTCTGGATATTCTAAATAGGAAAAACGGATCATTCTCAAAAGTTGGGGACTATGCAAAAATTCTGGATAGTCTAAATAAGAATGCTCTAAACCTCGTGTTTTTTATTCTGGTGGGGTATTGATATTTTTATAATTTTCCCAAAAATAACTTTATTCTGCTAAATCGTTTTAGTACATTTACCAATGTTAGAATGTTAACAGGCCCTAAGCAAACCAAAACCAAAAATTAATGAGAAACTTTGATATTTTGGATCCTGCATTTAAAAAAACACCGGAAGAAAGTTATATTTCATCCAAAAAGGTCGCTTCAACGTTTACACCTGTTCGACAGGTGAGTGCCAGGTTTCATTGAGTCATTGTGATGAAACTGGATTGCAGGCAATTCGACACTACGATAATTTTCGAAGAATTTGCAGCAAACAAGAGTGCTTTTCTGTCGCCGCACCTGAAAAAATTCAACACCGATTTGCTAATCATGGGAGAAAGTATCGCTGGGGTACATCGCTATTTTTTGCCTGTTGTCCGTAAAAAATGGCAACAGTTGGAGCAGGATGTGCCGGTAGCTGTTGTAGAATATACCGAAAGAGGCTAGTCGATCTTTTTGACGAGACCTTCCGGAACCAGATTAAGAATGATTAACCGGATGTACAAAAGGTTTAGTTTCCGGTTTTCAATTTAAAAAACACCAATGATTATAACTATGAGACAATTTTTCTTTTTACTTCCGGTTTTGATGCTTTTGGCCTGTAATGAGGCCGGGCAGAGGACAGAAACAGAAGCATCTTCTAAGGCTGATGTATTCACATATGTAGACCCGAATATAGGGACGGCGCATAGCCGTTGGTTTTTCTATACACCAGCTTCAGTACCCTTTGGAATGGCAAAACTCGGTCCGTCAACCAACGGGAGTTACGGGAATGCTTATGGGTGGGATGCCGTGGGGTATGACTCCCGTCACCACAGTATCGAAGGTTTTGCCAATCTGCATGAATTCCAGATCGGCGGTTTTTTGTTTGCCGCTATTACCGGTGAGTTAAAGACGGTGCCCGGTACCTTGGATGATCCTGATACGGGATATCGTTCCCGGTTCAAAAGGAAAAATGAAGTAGCGCAGCCTGGTTATTACAAGGTTCTTCTGGACGATTATAATATTACGGCCGAACTTACGGCTACCAAACGTGTTGGATTTCAGAGATATCACTTTCCCGAATCCAGCGACTCATATGTGATTATGGATATTGGAAATGAATTGGGAGAAAGCGGGGAGGTCAAGGATGCCTATGTTTCCTATGACAAAGAAACCCAGAGCGTAGAGGGATGGGTGATCACGTATCCGAAATACGTACAGAAATACCAGCCCGAGGGAGAAGTCAAAATGTTTTTTTCTGCAATGATCGATACCCAGCCTTTAACTGTGGGTACTTTTCAGGGAGAGGAACAGTTTCCCGGGGAAACCGACAGACAGGGGAAAGGAGTCGGGATATACCTTGGGTTTGAAACAAAGCAGGATGATAAGGTAGAGGTTAAAACAGGTTTTTCCTATACTTCCCTGGAAAATGCCCGGAACAACCTTATGGAAGAAGCCCGGAACCTGGATTTTGACCAGGCTAAAAAAACGGCTCAGACTACCTGGACGAAAGAATTGAACAAAATACAGCTGACCGATACTTCAACAGTCAATAAAACGAAATTCTACACAGGGCTGTTCCACGCTTTGCTGGGCCGCGGGCTGGCCAGTGATGTCAACGGGCAATTCCCGCAGAATGACGGCAGTGTGGGGCAGATTCCACTGGATGAAAACGGAATCCCCGAATATGCATTTTACAATACCGACTCCGTCTGGGGGGCATTTTGGAATCTCACCCAGTTGTGGACCCTGGTATGGCCGGAATATTATAATGATTTCATACAAACACATTTGGAGGTGTATAAGAATTCCGGATGGCTGGGCGACGGACTGGCCAATTCCAAATTTGTCTCCGGTGTCGGAACTAATTTCGTAGGCCTGATCATGGCTTCTGCCTACCAGTCCGGTATCCGTGATTATGATACGGACCTGGCATTCAAGGCGGCATATGAAAACGAAGTCAGGTATGAGAACCGGAATGAGGGTGCCGGGAAAACCGATCTGAAAAACTTTATTGAAAAGGGGTATGTGAATCAAATCGAGGGCATGGATACCAATCCCGAAGGCTCGGGATTTTCAGCTTCCCACACCCTGGAATACAGCTATAGCAGTTTTGCAGTGGCCCAAATGGCCAAAGCATTGGGAAAAGAAAGAGAATATAAAGAACTGATGAAGTTATCGAAGAACTGGGAGAATATCTATGATGAAGAGTCAGATTTTATCCGTCCCAGACTGGCTTCCGGGGAATTTCTCAAGGATTTTGATCCTTTTGCCCCCTGGAAAGGGTTTCAGGAAGGAAACGCCTGGCAATATACCTTTTATGTACCTCATACCCCCGAGCGACTCGTTGATAAAATGGGAGAGGAAAAATTCGTAAAACGTCTGGATTCTATTTTTACGGTATCCGAAAAGACCAGGTTCGGCGGAGAGGACATCGATGCCTTTGCGGGAATAAAATACCTTTATAACCAGGGAAACCAGCCCAATTTGCACATTGCCTGGTTATTCAATTATACAGACCATCCATGGCTCACCCAGAAGTGGGTAAGAAAGATTTGCGATAATTTCTATGGTACGGAAGAAGTTCACGGATATGGATACGGACAGGATGAAGACCAGGGGCAATTAGGGGCATGGTATGTAATGTCTTCCATGGGGTTATTTGATGTAAAAGGACTGACCGGGCTGAAACCTTCTTTTCAATTTGGAAGCCCTATGTTTGAAGGAATTCAGATTGAGAATGGTTACGGGAATACGATCAATATCACCACGGAAAATAATAAACCCGGAAATTACTATATCCAGTCCGTTACATTGAACGGGAAAGCATATCATCAAAAAGAGATTCCCCTGGAAACTCTGAAATCTGGTGCGAATCTACATTTTGTAATGGGCAATACACCCAATAAAGATTTATTCAGGGAATGATCTGTGTTTGCTATATCGGAAAGCATATGCATATTTTAATCCCATTAAATGGGTCTAATTCCCCGATGCTCTTCATCGAAATGGGCTAAGGTTTGTTCGTTTGAATACCTCGCGGACTTGCCCCGAGGTAGTTGATTTTCAAAAAAAACTGATGAGCGACTTCTGCCGTTTTGGAATTGATTAATGTCTTTCCATCTGTGTATTGGAATTTGACTGATGACCTTAATCAGAAGAATTCCTTGAGGCGTACTCCCTGGAGCAGTTTCTTTTTTATAAACCTGTTTCGAGTCCAGTCCGGATCACTTTTTGAAAAATCATTTGTTTACATACTTTTTTACTCACTAAGTGAGATTTAAATGCTCCGACGCCTGCCTACCGTCAGGCAGGCTTGCGTCGAAAATTTTCGCTTCATGCCTCGCGTCCCGATAATTATAGGGATTGCCCTGAGTTGACCTTAAGAGTTTCTTCTTTAGTTTTCATTTACCCCGGTTTCTTGGGATCATGATCCGCTTTTACTCCGTATTCCCAAACTCCACAACTTTCACGCTTAATCCAGAATATTGTCCAAAACCTGATAAGATCTGATTTTATACTGCTCAATTTTAAAGACAAATAGGGGATTTCACGGAAAGTAGGGTACTAAGGTTCTAAAGGGAGGAAAAATTATAGAAAAGAGCGATGATTTATCTATCCTGGCTGATAAGTACAAGTCCTTTTGCCCCGGTTTGCCTAAAATTGCAATGGGTGATTAGAAGAAAGAGGATGAGGCCGTTTGGTAAAAAAGGAAACCTTGTTTTTCCATGTATTTCTTTTAATTACATGGAATGAAAAATGATCGCCCTCGCAGATTTTTTAAACGTTGTTCTGTTAACCGGAGCGGTGAGATCATGACAAAAACAGTTTATACTATGGTGCAGAGATTGCCAATTGCAGTGATTTGTATTTCTTTATTATTTTTTACAGGTAGCTGTTCCTTTAAAAGAGCAGATGATCTGGGTTGGGAACCGGACCGTCAGCTCGGGTATTGTGAGGAACAGGCCGTAAAAACGTTGGAACGGATACCGGGAGCAGATAAACTTCCGAGAAATATCCCCCCGGGAACAGACGAGTGGCGATTTGTGGAATACGAAGACTGGACCAGCGGTTTCTGGCCCGGGATCCTCTGGTATTTATACGAATACACAGGGGAGGAAAAATGGAAAAGGGAGGCGGACGGTTTCAGTCGTTACCTGGAGCCCCTTTCACGCCGTCCTGCGACAGATCATGATCTGGGATTCCAGGTTTTCAATAGTTTCGGGAATGGCTGTCGTTTGACGAATAACCCTGAATATAAAGAAATTATACTCCGTACGGCCGATACCCTGGCCACGTTATACAATCCGACTGTGGGTACCATTCTTTCGTGGTCAAGAGAAGTGCCCAATATGGAATGGCCCCAGCACAATACCATCATCGACAATATGATCAACCTGGAGTTGCTTTTCTGGGCTTCGAAGAATGGCGGTGGTGCGGAATTATATGATATGGCAGAACAACATGCCCGGACCACGATGCAGAATCATTTCCGGGAAGATTTTTCCGTCTATCATGCTGTGGTTTATGATACGCTGACGGGCGAAAAGATCAAGGCGGTTACCCACCAGGGATATGCCGATGAGAGCATGTGGGCCAGGGGACAGGCGTGGGCCATTTACGGCTATACCATGGTTTACGGGGAAACCGGAAAAACCGAATTCCTGGATTTTGCCCATAAGGTAGCTAAAGTATACCTGGACCGTCTTCCGGATGACCTTATCCCTTACTGGGATTTCGATGCCCCGGGAATACCGGACGAACCCAGGGATGCCTCGGCGGCGGCGATTGTGGCTTCGGCTCTTATCGAACTATCGGGCTATACCGATAAGGAAGAATTGTCCAGGGAATATCTGAATAAAGCTGAAGCCATGTTAAAGGTACTTTCCGGGAGGAAGTATCGTTCCGGGAATGGGAACAGTGCCTTTCTGTTGCATTCCACCGGGCATAAACCGAATGGGAGCGAAGTGGATTATTCTATTATTTATGCGGATTATTACTATATAGAAGCACTTGTCCGGCTGAAAAAACTCAGGGAAGAAAAATCAGAATGGTAAAGTTGTCGTTGAGTAGAATATCCCTGCCGCGGACTTCGATATTTCTGAACCCGATAAGGTCCGAGATCGTATTTGTTTCACTTTCTATGACAACGGTGTAAAGTTTGGGGTTTTCCAGTGACCACAATTCAAAATTTCCGTTAAAACTTACAGGAGCATTTCCCGCGCTGTCCGTTTTAACGGACCGGACGATCTTTAGTTTGGAGATCTTTATCCGCACCGTTTGCGAAGGCCTTTTCCCGTTCAACCGGATCTTCCCGGCAACTTCGTTTTCCGAGTCTTTCCGAAGCCGGATGAGGTAGCCTTCTATAAAAGTACCGGGGGTCTCAATGAGATTTACATCCCTGGTAATCCCGCCATAGTTAAACCAATCGAAGCTCAGGGCGGGAATGTATTCTGCACTGCGTTTGTTGTTTACCTTGACGATGACCCGGTTTTCCTCGTCCCTTACCTGGTCGGTGATTTCAAACTGGAAGGGTGTATAACCTCCCTCGTATTGCCCGATATGTTCACCGTTGAGGTATACTTCGGCAAGGTAATTTACGGCACCGAAATGAATAAAAAGCCGCTTCTCTCTTTTTTTAGATAACGAAATATTTTTTCCTCCCACACCTTGCGCCAGCCGCCTATACCCATGGGGCTATGATGGCCTGCCATTCTCTGTTAAGGCTGGTGTGCTCCCTGCCTTCGACATGGATCATGGCGTTTTGGGCCTGAACACCGAAACAGGGGAATATGACGGACAGGAATAAAATAACGGGTATGGTTTTCATAAGTGATAGCAATTTGGCCGGAAAAATAAATAACAGTCTATAGCCATATACGGCGGCACCCACGGGCTACGGCTAAAATATTTATATATATTGTTATTTTTACACTTGTTTTTTGCTTTGTTCTCAATTTTAACATAATTTTATTTGCAATACAACCAAACCAATCCTTTTTTCGGGAAAACCATATGAAAACGAGTTTGCTTTTCTGCCTGTTGCTTATCTGTATAGGTGCACAGGCCCAGTACGCTAACCTGAAGTTTGAAAATCTTTCTACCACCGAAGGGCTTTCAAGCAGTACCTGTACCGAAATCTTCCAGGACAGGGACGGTTTCCTCTGGTTTGGTACCATTGACGGGTTAAACAAATATGACGGTTATACCTTTACGGTATACCGCCCGGTGCTTAATGACAGAAATTCCATCAGCAGTAACCGGGTAAATGCCATAACAGAAGATGGTCAGGGACGATTGTGGATCGGTACCAGTAACGGGTTGAATGTGCTGGACAAACACACGGAGAAGTTTACCCGGATCAACTTTGGTGCCGACGCTTTCGGCCTGAGCGGGGCGGTGGATGTGATCAACACTCTTTTCTACGACAGTCCGGCGGGTACGATGTGGATAGGTACCAGGAACGGTCTCTATAAATTAATGCTTAACGGGATAAACGGCTCTTCCCTGAAAAACCCTGCGTTTACCCGTTATTCCCATATTCCGGGCGTACCGGGGTCTATTGACCATAACAATATAACGGAGATACTGAAAGACAGAGAGGGAGATATCTGGATCGGTACTTCCGGACCTCATCTTAACAGGTATATTCCGGCATCCGGGAGCAGTTCTGATTCCTTGTCGGGAAAGACAGACAGATTCGAAAACGTACTTATAGATATTTCACCCGGTTACGGGCTGGACCATATGCCAAAGAAAATACTCGAAGACAGGGAAGGGGATTTCTGGATAGGGAACAACCTGCGAGGGCTGGTCGTATGGGACCGGGAAAATAACGTGTTTGAACAAAAAGGGAACATGGCCGGGGGAAACGTCCCCGTGTTTGATATATACCAGGATAATAACGGGATGATATGGATAGCTACGGATGGTTACGGTTTGTTCCTGTTCGACAAAGAAAAAGATACCGTACATCATATTGTACACAATCCCTCCGATCCTCTTTCCCTGCCCAATGACCAGCCTTCCGGTATACTGGAGGACCGGGATGGTACGCTTTGGATTGCTTCTTATAACAAAGGCGTGAGCAAACTGGTGTTGTCTAAATCGGCATTCGGACATTATTTTCATCAGCCGGGAAATACCAATAGTCCCGGTTCTGGAATAGCACAATCCGTTATACAAAGTAAGGACGGGAAAATATGGATAGGTACGGATGGCGGAGGGTTAAGTCTTTTTGATGAATCTACGGGCCGCTTTAGGCATTACAGGCATATCAAAGGAGATATTTCTTCCCTGAGTTCCGACAAGATCGTTTACCTGTCGGAAGCACATGACGGTACGGTCTGGATATGTACCTGGAACGGTGGGCTAAACAGGTTTGATCCGCGAAGCGGGAAAGCTATACGATACAGGCACGATCTATCAGATCCCCATTCCCTGGGACAGAATACGGTTTGGTGTGCTGCGGAAGACAGTCTGTATCGGTTATGGGCAGGGACCCAGACCGCAGGGCTTAACCTGTTCGATCCCGCTTCCGGAAAATTTTATGCCTATCGCCATGTTCCGGGCAATGCCCGTAGTCTTGCCAGTGATTTTGTCTTTCACCTTTATATAGATTCCCGAAAAAGGTTGCTGATCGGGACCTCTTCCGGTCTTTCCGTTCTCCATCCCGACGACTACTTAATAGAGGGTGTTCCCGAAGATCTGAAGTTCAGTAAAATAAAAGAAGACGCTATAAAGGAGCACCGTATAAACCATATTGCCGAAGACCACAAGGGCAATATCTGGCTGGGGACAGACCTGGGCTTGCACAGGCTAAATGCCGATCTGCAGTGGCAGGAGTCTTATGCTACCCGCGACGGTCTGCCCAATAATCTTGTGGTAGGTATTCAGGAAGATGAGGCGGGATATTTATGGGTTACTACCAAAAGCGGGCTTTCCCGTTTTGATCCCGTTTTGCGTGAATTTAAGAATTTCAATATCCACGACGGTTTACAGGGCATGGAATTCCAGAGTAAATCCATAGCCAGGACCAGGAACGGGAGAATCCTGGCGGGGGGGATTAATGGGTTCAATATGTTTCATCCGGCCGACCTGGATACGGGGATGGATTCCATCCGGCCTATGCTGACGGAATTCAGGCTGTTCAACAGGAGGGTAAAGGTCAAAGACACCCTGAGCGGCCGTGTATTGCTTGAAAATCCTGTTTCCGAAACGAAAGAGATCCGGTTGCGGTATAACGAAGGGCATATTGCCCTGGGCTTTGTGGCCCTGCACTATCAGAATCCGGAAAGGGTGCAATATGCCTATAAAATGGAAGGGCTGGACAAGGATTGGATATATGCGGGAACCAATACTATTGCCAATTACTCCAATCTGACAGCAGGAGACTATACTTTTAAAGTAAAGGCATCTGTAGACGACAAGTGGGACAGTGCTCCGGTATCGTACGTGAAACTCAATATAATGCCTCCTCCGTGGAAGACCTGGTGGGCCTATGTGTTGTACGGCATAGCAGGTATCGGCGTGTTCTGGACAGCCATGTGGTATTATACCCGGATGGTCAGGGAAGAAAAAGAACACGAACTGGACCAGATGAAGCTCCGCTTTTTTATCAACGTTTCCCACGAGTTCAGAACACCGCTCACCCTTATACTCAATCCTTTGAATAAGATCTTGTCTTCTTATGACGACCCGGAGGAGGTCAAAACTTCTGCCCTGACTATTCAGCGCAGTGCAAGAAGGCTTCTCAACCTGACCAACCAGTTGCTGGATTTCAGGAAGATGGAGCAGGGGAAGGCCCCCCTGGAAACCGTAGAAGGAGATTTTGTGAAATTCTGCAGGGATGTTTTTTCCCTGTTTTCCGACCTGGCAGAGATGAAAGGTATCGATTTCCATTTTCAAACCGGACAGGACGAACTGACAGCGTGGTTTGATCCTGATAAGGTGGAAAAAATAATGACTAACCTTTTGTCCAACGCTTTGAAGTATACCGATAGCGGGGGTAGTGTAACCCTTTCTATATCTAAGACCACCCGGCATCCTAAAAAAGATGGTATTTTTTCCCTTTCGGGCCGTAGCCGGTCGGCAGGGGAGGGTATAGAGATCAAAGTCAAGGATACCGGCATTGGCTTCAAGAAGAAACATCTGAAGGAGGTCTTTACCCGGTTTTTCCATACCGACCATACCAAGACGGGCACAGGTATTGGGCTTAATTTTACCAGGAGCCTGGTTGAATTACATGGCGGGGAAATAAAAGTGGAAAGCGAATACCGCGAGGGGACTACCTTTACCGTAATCCTCCCGTTGGACAGTCGTGTGCATGCCGGGAAGGAGAAAAAACAATCCCTCGAAAAATTTGTGTTTGATACCGATATTGTCCGGTCCGCCGAATACGAAATATCCGCTTCCCGGGAAAATGGAAATGCTGAACACAAGAATAAGGACACAAAAGAAAAGAAAAAGGTGATCCTTATTGTGGAAGATAACCGGGAACTGCGGCATCATCTGAAAAACGAATTGAAAACAGAGTTTAAAATAAAGGAAGCGGTGAACGGGGCGGAAGGATTTAAGAAAGCAAAAAAACACTATCCCGACCTTATAATCAGTGATGTAATGATGCCCGAAATGGACGGTTTTGAGCTTTGCAGGGCTGTAAAAACGGATACGGAGATATGCCATATCCCTGTTGTCCTGCTCACCGCCCGCAGCCAGGAAGAAGACCGGGTGGAAGGATATAATACCGGGGCAGACGGATATCTCCCCAAACCCTTTCATATGAATGTCTTAAAGGCACGGATAAGTAACCTTCTGGAAAACAGGAAAAAATTAAGGGAAAAGTTCACTGCTGTGGCAGGAGTGGTGCCTTCGGAAGAAGTGACCACCAATTCCCTGGACGAGGCATTCCTGGACAAGGCCACCCGGGTTATCCTGGAGAATGTAAGTGATCCGGATTTCAGCCTGGAATCCCTGCTAGGGGAAATAGGGGTGAGCCGATCGCACTTTTACCGGAAAATAAATGCCCTTACCGGGCAAAATCCCAGTAGTTTTATACGTACAGTACGCTTAAAATACGCTTCGGAGCAGTTACTCAAGGAATGCTATTCCGTAAAAGAAGTGGCCTATATGGCCGGGTTTAATTCTTCGGCATATTTCAGTAAGACATTCCGGGAGCTGTTTGGTCAAAGCCCTAACGAATTTGTAGAGAAGACAAAAGAATCTTTTCAGGCTTCCTGACCCGGGAAATACATAAGAATCGGGCTCCCCTGCGTGAAGCGTTCAACGGCATATCTTTGATCGCACAGTTTGCTTTTCCCTGTCCTTGTGTCCCCCTGTTGAAACGGATATTGGAGTTGTGCATGTGGCAGGATTTCGGAAACTTCCCGGCATTGGTATAAAGGAATAGCCTCTTTGCCGGGAGGATCAATACGGCCAAACATTGCTTTCGGCAGCTACCCCTTTTTCATAAGCCAAATACGATTGTAAAGATTAAAAAAACAGCTTTTGTTTTATCAATTCAAAAATTACCAGTATTTTTGCCTCACATTTGTAGCAAACATCCGAAATAATGTGATGAACGTTTGGGAAACTACGGAAAGGATGTTGGTGTAATAGGATGATTATAAACATACTGTGTATCGGGGTCAAATCCCGTTCAGATATCAGAAAAGAGGAAAGCTTCAAGATTCAGGAGCTTTTTTTGACTTTGAAAATTTAGTTGTGTTGTTTAGGGTAGATCGTTGATTTGCCCAGGTTTAGTAGTTAGACCAATGAAAGGCTTTTCCGCCGTGTGCGGAGGGCTTTTTTTGTTTTAAGGCTACCGGAAAATAAAGCCTTTTTCCAGAGGAGAAGTTTACCCCGGTCCAGGGCGAAGCAAATCTCGTCTCCCGCTCTTTTTCTCTTCTTCATCGTTATATTCATTTATAGATTTCGCCGGTAATCCGTCTAAAAACATCCGTGGCTAACCAACTTACAAACCAATTTTCCGGGACCTGCTGTCCGAATATCCCGATGCACCTCTATCCTTTACTATGGCATCCCCGGAATTTTTACCAGGAATTTACCATTTTTGACGGCTATTTTTTTATTCTCCTGCTTCTCGTTGTAAGCAGTAAAAGAAAATGTCCCTTCGGCATAACCGTTCTCCAGCATTCTGATTGTAATGCTACCACTTCCTTCAGGAACGTTTGTGGGCCAGTAAGGACTGTCCGACCTGTTGCTTTTTACATAGCGGCAGGAGTTGGTGTAATTATCATCCGGAAAAAAAGTATATGTCCCGGAATCGTCATAATCTGTAATATCCAGTTTCAATATATTGCCTCGAAGGTTTTTTGCGGAAATATGTAATGCCCTCCGCAGGACCTCACCCCGATATTCGCTATAGTATACTTTCACATCTCCGGCAGGATAACTTTCAAAAATAGTATCATTCACCTGTGCGGTTATATACTGCTCCGGGTATTTGGGAGAATTTTCATCTTCGTCATCAGTGTTACATGCAAATAAAAGTAAGATAATAGTCAGTGCTGTAATAAAGCTGATATGGAACAACCTGTTCATTGTTTGATTTTTTTAAATAGAACGGAAATATATGTAAAAACTTCTATGTATTGTAGCTTAAACAGAACTAATGTAGGACAGTTTTGGGATTTGCTTTATTATGTATGCATAATATTTGAATGGGAGAGGGTGGAGAGGTATAGCGCAAAAGAAAGAAACCAAGTCAGATATTTAAGACTTTTTTCTTAAAAAAATGTGAAACCCGGTAATTTTAAAATCATATTAAACCATTGTGGGTCCATAAAGTCTTATTATTGCAATGCTGAAAAATGTTTTTGACCTGTCATTTACCAGCAATGCTGTTACAGACTAACTCAACAAAATAACTAACCTAATCTATTGTATGAAAATACGAACGATTGTTTTCGGCCTTTTGGGGGTTGGGCTCGTCGGCCTTATAGCTTATAGGATCAATAAAAATAATCCTGCGAGTAACAATCCTCAAAAATCTTCAGGATCTCCTTTAAAAATAGCCGGAATGGTTTTAAAACCTCAGAAGTTTGAAGACCAGCTTTTTCTTTCCGGTTCCCTGGAAGCTAATGAGCAGATCGATATCCGCAGTGAGGTTTCCGGAATAGTAGAGAATATTTTTTTCCGGGAAGGGACCACCGTTACGCAGGGACAGGAGCTTTTTAAGGTAAATGATATCGAACTGAAAGCACAGCTTTCCAAAGTGCAGACTGCAAAAAAACTGGCAGCCGAAAATGAGAGAAGGGCAAAACTACTTCTGGAAAAACAAGCTATAAGCCAGGAAGAATACGATATAGCCAGTGCCGATTACCAATCGGCAACAGCAGAGGCGGAGCTCATCTCCGCACAGCTTTTCAAAACTTCCGTCAGAGCACCGTTTTCCGGTACTATTGGTCTTCGGAATATATCCAAAGGTACCTATGTTACGCCTACTACTATTATTGCAAAACTTGTAAATACGGAGAAATTAAAACTTACCTTCTCCATTCCGGAAAAATACATTTCCCGGATGAAAGTTAACAGCACATTCACGTTTACTGCTTCAGATGCGGAAAAGCATTTTACCGCAAGGATTTATGCTATAGAACCGGAAGTTGAGGTTACCACACGAACATTAAAAATGAGGGCTATTGTAGATAATAGTGAAGGTGTCCTGTATCCCGGCATGTTTGTAAATGTCAATTTTCCCCTGGAAATAGTTCCGGATGCATTGATGGTTCCAACGGAGGCACTGATTCCTATTCAGAACGGAAAGAAGATCTTTGTTGTTCAGGATGGTAAAGCTAAAGGTATCGAAGTTATAACCGGTTCGCGCACTAACCGTGATGTGCGCGTTATTTCCGGGCTAAAACCGGGAGATACGATCTTAACCTATGGTATCATGGCGCTGGATAACGGTACACCGGTAGAAGTAACACTAGATAATTAACCGATACAGACCACCCGATCCCGATGAATCTATCCACTATAAGTATCAAACGCCCGGTCCTGGCCCTGGTAATGAATATTCTCATTATCCTTTTCGGGATTATTGGTTATATGTACCTGGGAATACGTGAATTTCCGTCTATAGACCCTGCACAGGTTTCCGTACAGACCAATTACGCCGGTGCGAATGCAGATATTATCGAATCCCAGATCACGGAGCCTCTTGAAAAAGCAATTAATTCTATTGACGGTATCCGAAATATAACCTCTTCCAGTACCCAGGGATCCAGCCGGATAAGCATTGAGTTTAACCTGGATAAAAACCTTGAAGAAGCAGCCAATGATGTTCGCGATAAAGTATCGCAGGCAGTGCGGAACCTGCCGGAGGACATAGATGCTCCCCCGGTAGTAACCAAAGCCGATGCCGATGCCGAGCGTATCATTTCCATGACCGTACAGAGCGATACTAAAAATATTCTGGAACTCTCCGATTATGCAGATAATGTAATTGCCCAAAGGGTACAGACTATTCCGGGAGTGAGTAGTGTGCAGATATGGGGGCAGCGCAAATACGCCATGCGTTTGTGGATCAACCCGGTAAAAATGGCTTCTTACGGGGTAACCGTAGGCGATGTCAGAAGTGCCTTGCTGGCTCAGAACGTCGAATTGCCTTCCGGAAAGCTGACAGGAGATAATACGGAACTGACGGTAAGAACCATAGGAAACCTTTCTACGGAAGAAGAATTCGACAATATTATTATCCGTGCGGAAGGGGAAAGAATTGTGCGTTTCAGTGATGTGGGAAAAGCTGCTCTGGAAGGGGAGAACATGGAGACCAAGATGAGTGATTCCGGACAGCCGATGGTTGCCGTAGCCGTAATTCCACAGCCCGGAACCAATTACCTGGAAATAGCGGAGGCCTTTTATGCGGAATACGAAAAACTCCGCAAAGACCTTCCCGAAGGATTTAAACTGAATGTGGTCATAGACGATACGGTTTTTGTAAAAAGGGCCGTGGAAGAAGTCGCGGAAACTTTACTTATTTCCGTTGTCCTGGTGATACTGGTTATTTTTCTCTTCTTCCGTAACTGGTCTATAGCTTTACGCCCCCTTCTGGATATCCCCGTGTCTCTTATCGGAACGTTCTTTATTATGTGGTTGTTAGGGTATTCTGTCAATGTACTGACGCTTCTCGCTATTGTACTGGCAACAGGCCTGGTGGTAGATGACGGCATTGTGGTTACGGAAAATATTTATAAAAAGGTAGAGGAAGGCATGAGCCCCATAGAAGCCGCCATAAAAGGCTCTAATGAGATATTTTTTGCGGTGATCTCGATCTCCGTTACACTGGCGGCGGTATTCCTGCCCGTCATCTTTCTCGAAGGTTTTGTAGGGAGGTTGTTCCGGGAATTCGGCGTGGTTCTGGGAGCTGCCGTACTCATTTCTGCTTTTGTTTCCCTGACACTTACTCCTATGCTCAACGCTTATCTGATGAAACCCGGTAAGCAGAAACAATCGAAATTCTACAATATCACCGAACCTTATTTTGTAATGATGAATAAAGGTTATGCCAGCGCTCTTCAGGAGTTTATGAAGCGAAAATGGCTTAGCTTTCCTGTCCTGTTTGCCTGCCTGGGACTTACATGGTTGTTTTATACCCTTCTGCCCAAAGAGACTGCCCCGTATGAAGACCGGAGTTTTGTAAGTCTCAATGTTACGGCTCCCGAGGGTTCGTCCTATGAGTATATGGATAGGTATATGACAGAGATAACAAAACTTATCAATGATTCCATCCCGGAAAAAAAAGTAAGTTTGGTGCTTACGTCCCCTGGTTTTGGTACCTCTTCCGTAAACAGCGGACGTGCCCATATAGCCCTGGTGCCGCCTGAAGAACGGGACAGATCCCAGCACGAAATTGCGGTGGCATTAGGTGCGTGGGCAAAAAAATATGTAGGGGCAAAAACAAGTGTTTCGCAAAAACCTACTATTTCCGTAAACCGCCGCGGTGGCCCGCCTATTCAATATATTATCCAGGCGCCTAATTTTGAGAAGTTAAAAGAAAAGATTCCGGAATTTATGGAGGAAGTGGAAAAAGACCCTACATTTTCCTTTACCGATGTGAATCTTAAATTCAACAAACCTGAAATTTATGTGAATATCGACAGGCAAAAAGCGGAAAGTATGGGAGTCTCCGTTCTTGATGTGGCGCAAACCCTGCAATTGTCGCTAAGCGGACAACGTTTCGGTTATTTCCTGATGAATGGTAAGCAATACCAGGTAATCGGGCAATTCGACAAAAAAGACAGGAATGCCCCCATAAACCTGACTTCTATTTTTGTGAGAAATAAAAACGGGCAACTCATTCAGTTGGACAATCTGGTCAACATAAGTGAACACAGTAGTCCGCCTCAGTTATATCACCACAATCGCTACCTGTCCGCTACTGTCTCTGCCAACCTGGCCAACGGGAAAGCTATTGGCGATGGTATAGAAGCCATGGAAAGGATCCGGGAAAAGGTACTGGACGAATCTTTTACTACGGATCTCGGAGGTGAATCGCGGGATTTTGTGGAAAGCAGTTCCAATACTTCTTACGCTTTCGGGCTTGCTTTATTGCTTATTTTCCTGATTCTGGCAGCACAGTTCGAAAGCTTTATAGATCCGTTTATCATCATTCTTACCGTTCCCATGGCTGTTGCCGGGGCCTTGTTCTCGTTGTGGCTTTGGGGAGAAACCTGGAATATATTCAGTCAGATAGGTACCATTATGCTTATAGGGCTTGTTACCAAGAACGGTATTCTTATCGTGGAATTTGCAAATCAGCTCCGGGAAGAGGGGATGCCAAAATCACAGGCCATTATCGAAGCATCCGAGTCGCGCTTACGTCCTATATTAATGACCAGCCTAACCATTATATTAGGAGCATTGCCTATTGCTCTTTCCCTGGGAGCTGCCTCTACCAGCAGGATAGGTATGGGAGTGGTTGTTATCGGAGGCTCCCTGTTCTCGCTGATACTGACACTTTTTGTGATCCCGGCGATTTATGCCCTGTGGTCCAGGGATAAAAAACATCGTCCGGAACTTGATGCTGCGTAAAAAATAATGTCATGAGTAAACGAATACTGTCCATATATTTCATTTTCGGAATCCTTATCATGAAAGGAAGGGCCCAGGAGATACTTACTCCGGAAGATGCGATAAGAATCACCCTGGAGAACAATTATGATATCCGCCTTGCCGAAAATTCTTATGAATCCGATCAGTTGGGAGTAAGTGCCGGATTTGCCGGAATGCTTCCGCAGGTCAACCTGGTCCTGAACGATAATAATAGTATCCAGAGCCTGGACCAGACAAGGACAGACGGAACGGAGATGTCTTTGTCCAATGCAAAGAATAATAACCTTAACTATGGTGTGGCTCTGGATTGGACTGTTTTTGACGGTTTGAGAATGTTCGCCCGGCACGAACAGCTTCGGGAATTGGAAAAATTGGGAAGTACAGAGTTGAAAAGAGCCATACTGACCAATGTGAGTAATGTACTGATAACGTATTACGATGTGGTGCAGCAACAACAGCAACTGGCAGTGCTGGACAGCACTTTGGTCATTTCCAGACAGCGGGTGGAGCTTGCGGAAAACCGGTTTATCATCGGTAAAGCTTCAAAACTCGAACTTCTGAATGCCAAAGTCGATCTGAATACGGACCAGACACTCAGATTAAAACAAGAGGAGTCTTATAACAACACCAAAATACAACTCAATGAACTTCTGGCTCGTGACAGTAAAACCAATTTTCAGGTGGTGGATGAAATTGATGTGGACAAAAATTTGTTTTTACCGGAGCTCGAAGTCCTCGCCAAAGAACGCAACCCCGAACTGCTCGCCCAGGTTATTAATAAACAAATCGCAGAACTGGAACTCAGGCAGGTAAAGGCAGCGCGTTACCCTACGATAGTAGCCTCGACCGGGTATAATTTTTCCAGAACGGAATCCAGTCTCGGTTTTGTTACCAATTCATCATCCAACGGCTGGAATTACGGTTTTAGCGTAAGCCTGAATGTCTTTGACGGATTCAACCAGAACCGCAACGAAAAGATAGCCAAAATAGCTATCGACAACAATCAATTGATGATCGAGCAGCAGAAACAGGCGCTGTTATCGCAATTGGGCACTGCTTTTCAGACCTATCAAACCAACCTGGAACTTATCGTTTTGGAGCAAGGAAACGAAAATATAGCCAAAGAAAACCTGGACATTACTATGGAAAAATATAAAATAGGTACCATTCCCACGATGGAGTTCAGGACAGCACAACTCAATTATATCAATGCCAGGCTAAGACATAGTGAAGCAGTACTACAGGCTAAATTATCCGAGATTACCCTGAAAGCCATTTCCGGTAGCTTATCATTCTGATATGCCTTTACAAGTAAAAGCCCGAACCTGTGGGTTTGTCCATAGATTTCTTCAGGATAAGCTTTTTTGTGGGGATATATGGCCGGTAATTGCTTTTTAAATGCGACAATATGTATGCTTTAAAGTCGCATTTTGTATAAAAAATATAAAAAAATACAACTTATTTTTTTCTTCTTTTCAGGGGGCATTTCCCCGGTATTCAGTCTTTTTACCCTGTTGCTCATAAAGTAATTCCTACGCAGGAAAACGTAAAGACAACACTTTCTTAATATCATATTTTGTATAATACGTTCGTATTTAATATCTTGCAGGCTGTATATAGCTCAGTATTTGATTTGGTATTTTTAGTAGTTAACCTTAATTTTTAAATTTTTAGTAGTATGTCATTTAAAGCAACATTATCTGTTGGCGGGAAAAAAGTCAACATTTTAAGTGCTAATTACGATTTGGCACAGGAAGTGGATGCCACAGGGCGTCCTTCATCAATAACCCGCGGCGGGAGGATTAACCTTACCGTGGAATCCACAGGAGATTCTTTCTTCTTCGAATGGATGACAAATAACTTTGAACGCAAAAACGGTGTAATTACCTATATCAAGCGGGACACCGATGCAAAACTCAGGGAAGTGAATTTCACCGAGGGCTACCTGGTGAAGTATAAAGAGAACTTCGACGCTTCCGGAGACAATCCTTTAACAGAAACATTTACCATATCATGCCGTGCTGTTGCCAGCGGTGGCGGAGAGCACATTAACGAATGGGTGTAAACCGCTCATTCCGATTACAGTAATAAGCGAGCCGATCAAATATTACTAAAAAAGAGGATGGTGCCCCGTCCTCTTTATTTACCCTGCCCCCCAAATCTTACATACTTATATTATAAAAATTGTCCGAAAAGTTGTAGTGCTGTTTTCCGGATGAGACCGAGGGTTTCCTATATTCGGAATATACGGATGCACAGGGTTATTAACTTTTCAGATAGTATACCTGCCCGTAATTTGCATGCTACGCGTAGTGTACGAAATTGACTCCCGGAGTTCTTTTTTAAAGGATGCCCGGAGTTGTGAAAATGTATACCAACAGCATTGAAATATGTACATGGAAAATACCGGGTTTCGGGGATATAGGGCAATAGTATAAAAGCGTACTTTTATAGAGAAATTAAACACAATCTGTACAGAAATAATACTTTAATTATGAGTTTTTTATCAAAACTGACCATTGATGGCGAAGAAATGGTTGTACTGCGGTACAGAATGTCTATGGTTCAGGATACGGACCATAGCGACAGACCGGCAGCCGACCCCAGGGGCGGGCGTATTCGTGTGTTAGTGGAACTGACGAAAAGTACTTCGCTCTTTGACTGGATGCGGAACCCGAGCCAGGTAAGGGACGGCGAGTTTGTATTTTACCGAAGGGACGGAATGTCTAAAATGAGGGGGCTGCAATTTAAAAAAGCTTATTGTGTAGCGTATGAGGAGCTTTTTGATGCGGATGATTCTTTACCTATGCGGGCAGAAATTACTATTGTCGCCAAGGAGATTACTATCAATGGTTCCCGGTTCGACAAGAACTGGCCGGTAGCATTATAAATGATAGAATTATGGATATAAGTGTACATGCTGCCGAAGAGGCTTTGGGATGGATCGAAGAATTGTCCCGTGTAGGCTATCGCGGAGTTTTAAATTTTACACTTTATAGCCATGGAGAATGGCCGTGGCGGATCCATATACGATCTTTTATAGCTTCTCCGACTACAGGAGTGTTTTTCAGGGGAGATGGGAGAGGGCCTTCTTTGGATATAGGTGAAAATGTTACCTCCAGAGTAAGGAGTACTTTTATAGTTGACCCCATGGAAGGTATGATTACCGACCCGCAGTCCAGAAGTGACTTCACATTGTTCTATGGAACTCCTCCTGTGCCTGGGCAGCCATACGTTCCTCCACGGGTGGATGAAGGAATTCCAAAATCCAGGATTAGCGATAAGGTTTTTTCCGGAGGGACAGCATCTTTTGACTTTCACCACTATGGCAAAGACCCTCTTACACCAGGCTTTATAACCCCAAGCCTTGATGTACATTCCACTTTATCCGTAACAGAAGACCAGGAGAAAGGTATGTTGATCATCAAAGGCTCTTTTACGGGAGACAGTTTTCCCAGCGCCGAAGCTTTTGTGGTAGACCAGTCGGGAATGACCAAAGTGTTTTTAGGAGCAAAGCAGGAGTCCGGGGGAATACACAGTCTTTTCAGGGATAATAAAAATCCGCTGTTTAATGTAGATATGCAAATCATGTTTGACAGTAATGGTAATTTTACTAGTGTCTGTCAGGGTGATCAGACCTATACTATTGACGAATGGAATAAATATATTCAGGATGAATTTTAAAATTAACATCCCGGTGTTATTGTTTGTAGCACTATCCGTTTTTGCAGGGTGCGGACCGTCCGGTGAGGAAGCTATATTCGTAGTGCCGGAAAATTATACCGGCTATATTTTGGTTATTTACGATCAGGAAAACGGAGCAGAAAAGGAATACAAGGATAAAGCCCGAATATACAGGATACCTTCGAACGGGATATTGTTGTCAAAATTTCCAACTAACCCGGGCTGGTCGGATTTCCCAAAATTTTATTATCGGAATATCGATCAGGAAAATGAAATTCGGTTTACTATGGACAGGGAACTTCCTGCGGATACTGTAATAGCTACAGGCGGATCTAGTGGTTATGCCAGTAGAGATAGTGAAGGGAAAAAGGGAATTAGATTTGTGCAATACTACATAGGCACCAAAGATCAGATAGATGAGGCTTATGAAGAAGCCGAAAATCTTGACATTGTAAAATTAGTGGATACCTCACAAACCAGGGAAGGTTTATAACATAAACACATTGTATTATGGCCATACAGACCAATATCAGGATAGCTATAAACGGAGAACTGTTAACCAGGTTTTCTACGATTGTCATCGCACAGCAACTCCGGGCACATCATGTTTTTTCGATAAAACAATCTTTGCCTAAAGAATTTATATCCCAGGCTATTGATAAAGCCCAGGATTATATGGGACAACCTGTTCATATAGAAATAAAATCCAAGAGCCTTCAGAAAGAAACTTCTCCATTAGTGTTCAAAGGACTCATCACCGATGTCAGTGTGGACCGGAGCAGGGGGGCTGCAGGAGAGATCGTTATCTCCGGGACAAGCCCCACGGTGAAACTGGATGGCGTTCCCAATACCAGGTCGCACATCGGTAAAGAGTTGTCGGCCATTGTACAGGATACGCTCGGGTCACTAAAAGAAAGCATGAACCTGAACCTGCAGATCAGCAGGGATACCGCTCTCGATTATACCGTGCAATATAAGGAAAGTGATTTCGGATTTCTTTGTCGTATGGCCGGGAAAAAAGGAGAATGGTTTTATTACAACGGTGCCGAGTTGGTATTCGGACGGCCTAAATCCGAATCTTTTTCCCTGGTTTATGGCCAGAATATTACCAAATTCAACCGGCATATGAGTATAAAGCCATTGAGTTTTCAATATACCGGGTATGATCCCGACAATGCACAGACCCAAACCATAAGCTCCGGGGAAGTAGGATATGAGACCAGGGGATTGGCACAGGCTATGGTCCGGGCTTCCAAAAAAGTCTTTACGGATAACGGGGCTTCCATGTATTATCATCACCCGATAAGCGCGGGTAATGCCCAAAGCCATTTGCACGACAGGGTAAAAACACAATTGCACGGCCGTGCGGCCGGTTTGGTTGTAGCCAAAGGAGTTTCCACCGAAACCGGTTTGCGTCTCGGGGATATAGTGAGTATAAAAGAACCGATGTTCTCCCTGACCGGTGACATGGCCGATGGGGTAAAAGAAGATTCTTTCGGGAGCTACTACATCACTGCCATAACCCATATATGTGATGAAACCGGTAATTATACCAATGAATTCAATGCAGTACCCGATACGGTAGAAGCTCCTCCGTATACCGATGTACTGAATCCGCCCGTAGCAGAAACCCAGCCTGCCGTAGTGACCGACAATAACGACCCCAAAGGGCTGGGTCGTGTAAAAGTAAAGTTCCACTGGGATTACGAAAGCCCGTGGATACGGATGGTACAGCCTCACGGCGGCGGAAACAAAGGATTTTATTTTATTCCCGAAGCAGGAGAAGAAGTCCTGGTGGCTTACGAAGGTGGAAATGCAGAGAAACCTTATGTAGTAGGCACCATGTATAACGGAAACCAGAAAAGCGGATATGCGACGTCAAATAACGATCTCAAAGTAATACACAGCCGCAGCGGCACCAAAATAAAGATGAACGATGCCGAGGGCAGCATCTTTATCGAAGATCCTTCGGGGAATACCTGGTTTATGGACGGGGATGGGAATATCAGCGTTAATGCCCCTAAGAATTTTAACCTGGTGGCCGGAGAGAATGTAACGATATCTGCTGGTAAAGATGTAAGTGTCAGCGCCGGTGGAAATATGACAAATTCGGCCAATGAAGATATTGCGGTTACTGCCGGTAAGGATATTAGTCAGAGTGCAGCGGGAACCATAACCGAAATGTCGGATGAAAGAACAGAAATAGTGGAGAATGATTTCTTAAGACAGTCCAGTACTTCCAACGAAATCGCCAATGAGATAAGCCTGTTCAGCGAAGGAGAAAACATGACCATGCAAAGCGGCAGTACCATAGAGTTCAATAGCGCAGAAAAATCCAAACTATTCTGATATGGCCATAATCAAGCAGGCACAACAGATTACTGTTGCCGTAAACAACGCTTACAATTTAAAGGTAGGCGGGAAGATGGAAAAAATAGCCAATAAGATCAATGTGGAAGCTATTAGCTCTGATCTGACGCTGACCAGTAATAAAAAAATAGTGTCCAATGGGAACAAGCGTTAGTTTTGGAGATTATAGCCCGGGAGTTCTACCTGTGACCATAGTTGTACGAACGGCTTATTTTGCCCAAAAAAAAACGGAAGATATCCTTGAAGAAACTACGGAGGAATATACCGTGGTATCGGGGGATAATCTCTCCAAAATAGCCGGTAATTATGAAGGTGTTTCCTACCAGGATATCATGGAGGAAAACGGGTTGACATCTACCGTTATCAGTGTCGGGGATACGTTAAGTATAACCAGCCGGACAAAAACCGGTGAAAGAACGAGTTTTGAAAAGATAAAAAACGGCAATGTAGGAGATGAGGTGTATATTGTAGCGGAGCATTTCGGTATCGTAAACAGTATACAGGTAACGCTGAAAGAAAAAGAGGCTTTGCTTACCGATGGAGGGACGCTTCCCGTATTGCAGGATGAAAGTGAGATAACCACTATAGAACTCTGTGAGCCGGAAGAAGAAAACTTAAAAGGAACACATCGTTATGCCAAGGTAAAACTCCGCCCCAAGGAAGATGAAACATTGGAAGAATGGCGCGAAAAACTCGGAGAAAAGGAAGTTATGGGATATACCGACGGGCAACGGAGCATATCCCCGGAAAGCTATGACAGAATGATTACTAAAGAAGGATGGGAACCGGAATACGGAGAAGCAATAAAAAGTCTCCTGTCTATTGAGGTGGAAGCCCAGGCAGAAGGAGAAATTACATATAGAGGAACGGACAAGAGCAATGTGTTTTTGAATGAAGAGGGGGAGTGGTTTGAGTTAGGTGGACTGAAAGAAGGTTGGTCAATTGAAGTTCATTTATACGACGACAGATCTGAAATGGGATATGGGGTTTTAGTTTTGTTAAATGGTAATGGAGAGGAATATTGGAGAACAATAGTTAGAGGTCAAGGATTTTCAAGTAAAATAGGTGGATCAAGGACTCAAAAAATGGGAGATACGCCTACAGGTACATATAAGTTTGAACAGTGGAGAAAAGACGGAAGTTCAACCATATATGGCTCTAATTCTAGATTAGACATGACTTACGAATCAGGAGAAGCAAAAGCGGCAGGTAGAGAAGAAATACAAATTCATGGTGGTAGACAAGCGGATTATAATAATCCTTATTTATGGAATACGGGCGGATGTTTAAGAGTTTTTGATGATGCTATTAAAACACTGAAGGAAAAAATAGAGGAATTGAATTCAGAAGATATTGAAGATTATTATATATATGTAAGGAATGATTTAGAATATGATAGTGATTCCGAAAAATATTTTATACCATCAGATTCTGAAAAATTAAATGGAGAAGAAAGTGATGAAGATGTTTTGGAAAAAGGGATTGTTAACCAAAAATATTACCGAAATGAGAGTAATTATTACACTGATATGCTTGATAATTAGTGTTTCCTCATGTAAAAAAAATGAGGTAACAAATAATTCTGAAAGAAAATTACAAGATAAAAATAGTGAGACTATTACAGAAAAATTTTCCTGTAATGAGGGACAGAACAACATAGATTATGCAGTAAATCATTTTAAAGAAATAAAAAAATGTATCAAGGATAACGATTCTTATTTGTTAGGACTTTTGACTAACATAAAATCAGAATTTAATGACGATCTCATAAATAGTTTAATGTTATTGGATTCTTTATCCCCTTTAGTAGATGGTGCAGATGCGGAAACTTATGTAGATGTTGTATTTACCGTTTTTAAAACAACTCCTACGGAGACTATCCGGTATCTATGTGCTGGAAATTCAGCTAATATGGAAAAGGTATTTATTGATGCAGTTACGTTTTATAAAGACAATGAAGCGATTTCAAAAGAAGATGTTCAAGGAATATTCCAAGACATTAATAGCAATCAGGAAATGGATTCTTGTAAAGAAAAAATAATGAATAAGATTTTAAGGGTTGCGATATATAGAATAAATGACCCTGATGGATATACCAACTTAAGAAAAGGAAAAGGGGTTGATACTCCTGTTATTGAGAAAGTGAAAAATAAAGAAAAAGTTAATGTTCTCAATGATTCAGGAGAATGGTGGGAAGTACAATACGGAACATCGGAGGGGTATATTCATAAAAGCAGGTTGATTAAGATTTAAAAAAGCAAACATAAAAATTGCCCCCAAAATACAGAACATACAAAATAAACAAAGGAGACACACTGATTAGTGTTGCCGAGGCACTGGGGATTACACCACAGGAAGCTAAAAGTTTTCACAATATTTTCAGTAGTGAAGACGACCTTATTGGTGTTGATCTTCCTTCGCATTTGCGTACACTTTATGTATATCCGCATATTTATGAAAAGATCCGGGACAATCCGGCATTCGTAAAATTTAATTACGGATATACCCTCAGGTTTAAACCTGTGGAAAAAGTGCTTAAATATGGAGTGATGTATACCATTTCATCCGGTGAAAAAGAAGAAAATACCTTAAAATACAGGGTTAGCGTAACATTTATAAGACAGGATGAAAAAGGATATGTTTTTGAGATAAACCGATTGTCAAAAACATATATTAACGATGAAGAAGCATCGGAAATAGCCGACGAGCTGGCCGAAAAAGTATCGGGTACAGTATACCCGTTAGAGATAGTTGTGGATGAAGATGGTAACTGGACGGATATTGCCAATCATCCGGTTATACGGAAACGGTGGAAGCAGGTTAAAAAGCGGATTTTTGAAGAATACGAAGGGGCATGGGTAAAACAGTACGTGGCTGAAAGCGAAGCCTCGCTGGAAGATAAAGAGTCATTAAAGATATCCTTATCGGGAGATTGGTTTTTAGTCGCCTATTTCGGACAGATTTATGTGGATTACACGCCACGGTTTGTCTTTGAGAATAAAATTTCATTTCCCGTTGTGCCATTTATAAAACCTGTAGCGTACACCGTGAAACAGGAAGTGAAAATGCTTCTGGATGAATACGGCCTGGTACAAATAAGCCAGGAAGGAAGCGTATCCGATAACAGGTCAAAGACCGATTTGGAAAACGGGCAGAATTTCCCGCACGATGCTTTGTTGTATCCGGGGTCGGAAAAAGCAGAGGGGGCATATAAGGCTAAATATTTTTTAAATGCCGGAAATAACCTCATTGAAAGTTTGTTTCTGGAATGTTCGCTGCAACTGGAGAAACAGAAGAAAATAAAAGTAGTCGTTTCTTTATTGGAAGATAAATAGAAGATTATGAGCGAAAAGCATGTTGTAGTTCACGGGGCCACCTGCAAGTGTAAGTTTAGTGAAAAACCTCAGACAGATGTATTGCAGGTGAAAACGCAAAGCAGGCATTTTGCAAATGACAAAGACGGTTCGCAGAAATTGATTGCTACCGATAAAGACGTGGGGCAGACATTAAAGAAGAACACTTTCGGCAAATGTAAACTGCAGCCTACGTCAAGCGGATATAAACCATGTCAGGCGGTGATTACCCAATGGAGCGGCTTTTACGAAGAGACAGTACTATCCAATCAAGGTAAAATATTGCTTGAAGACAGTAAGGCAACATGTCCTATAGGAGGAGCGGACTGTATATCTATAGACAACCACGGGCAGAAAACGGAGGGCAGTAAGCAAAACGCGGATAACGCTAATGAAGATGTCCACAGTCAGTTAAACCCCATGGCAAATATAAAAGAGATGAGCGCTCCGGTAGCTACTCATGAGGGAATAGAAGATTCTTCGCAATAATAAAGTTTACGGAATAGGTTATTATGGCAAAAGGAGTAAAAAAAATACGCTGTGTCGAAGGGAAATATTATCCCAAAATGTCGGTACAAAATGAAAAAGTGGTCATAGTACCCGACCAGTTTGTGTATTTTAGGGTGAGTGAATGGTATCCGGATACCACAGAAGAGGAAAAGAAAAGAGACCTTACCTGGATGCGGCAGGATACCGGCAGAAAGACTATCATACGGCAAATGACGGTTCCCGAAAATAAAATGTATGGTGTGAAACTACCTAAAAAACTGTGTGGCCCGTATGCCTATTATGTCGAAGCCAGCCTTTTTGGAAAACGGGACCCGGCGAATACGGGGCTTTATGTAAACGGACATTGCCCCGCCCGGATAGTTAGCAGTAAATGGAGTACCCGTAACGGGGGAAGCGATGAACGAAAAAGCAAAAAGTTCGCTTATGGCGAAACAGTTTATCTCAATTTAAGCACGGAAGGACTGAATGGTTGTACCGATCTGTCCATAGAGATATACAATATTCAGAACCTGAGAGGAGATAAACGCATCTTTACCTATAACCGCATACATGTTACCGACGGAGAGATCAACCTGGAAATACGCAATACTTCTTCCTGGCAACCCCTTGTCAGCAATATACAGGAAGAAGAAAAGTTTTATATAAAAGTAAAAAATGGCAGAGGACAATATATTATAGATGATAATAACGATGATATTCATGCCCGTTTTCTCCGTATTAAAAATGAACTCGTATCGAACGAACCCGAACGGCCAAAGAACCTTACGCCGGTAAGAATAGGAAAACCACAGCTGAACATGGAGCGTTATGAGCCATGTAAATTTGAGACCATATCTATTACAGAAGTAGAAGAGAAAAATGGCAAGGCACAGCAAAAGAAGGTTGTGGTTTTTGACAATGGCAAGAATCTGTCTAAGATCAGGTCTGTTCCGGAACTGGTGAACCGCACCGTCTATTTCACTTTTGACTCGGCAGCGATAGAATCCCAAAGCAGATCAGTTCTGGATAATACGCTCCGGTTTTTACTGGAACACGAGCATTCCACAATTACACTTAACGGGTATGCCTGCGTAATAGGAAAGGCAGATTACAACAAAGCATTGTCATTAGAAAGAAGCCAGGCCATTAAACAATATTTTACGGAAGGAGGCTTGAATCCCAATCGTATTTTAAGTAATGGTAAAGGAGAAATTTTATTAAATGATAATAGAGATAATGACGATAAGAACGGGGCGGATAATATAAAATATAAAGATGAAAGGGAATATCACGAAGCCCGGAGAGTAGATATTTCCTTTACGTTTTACGGCCATGACGCCCAAAGGATAATTTATGAAACCATAGCGCCCAGTAGTGATCGGAATATAACAATCGATATTACAGGGTTTGAAACGAAATCTTGTTTTAGGAATAGCAATAATAAACACCGTAAGATTATCCGGATAACCTCACTGGAATATACTGCAGCTATAGAGCAAGAGAGTGATTCTGTACAAGCCCCTCTTCATTCAGCGCTTTCCGTACTCAATGTAGGGCCATTACAATATATTTGGCCCAAATGGAACCTGATTAGTGGTGTAGGTGACGGAGGAATAGATTCCGCCGTACTGTATAATGTATACGTAAACTCGTGTAGGTACTTTACGAACGAAAAAAAATCAACGATTCTCATTAAGGCATATCCGGATATAAAGTGGACATTCAATTTTTTTCTTAATCTTACGAATGAATTAAGTGTCAGTTGGCAGAATATGCCGGCCGAACGGCATAGGGAATTACAGAGAAAAGCCGGAAAAATAGGAGCAGAAAGACGGTGGCAGCAAAAGGATGCCTCATTTGGTTTTAGCCTTAAAGCCGAATGGAATAAAGATACCGGAGGCAATTTCGGAAGAGAACAGGAACTGAAACTGGAATATGAAACTAAATTCAAAAAAATATATTCACTGTTTTCGTCCGTAGGGGCGATGTCTGACGGAATTACGAATAAAACCAAAGGACAAGTAAGAAATATAGGTTTTAAAGGAATACCAATATCGTTTGTCGTATTTCCCCCAAATGTTACTATAGGTGGGGTATGGTATTTGGAAAAGATAAGGGAAAGCCTCGGAACTAATGTGAATATATCTTTCGAGGCTGATCCCCTGATAGGTCTGGAAATCACGATTGATTTATTGTGTTTGGGGGTTGGTGCTGTTGCAGGTGCAGTGTCGGGAGGAACGGCTTCCGGTCCGGCAATGCAGCTTTATAACCAGATTAAAGGTACTATGAACACAGGAATAGATGTAGGTACCGACGATTTTGGTTTTAAAGCCAGTTCGGATGTCTTTATCGACCTGGTGATTTCCAGTACGATAAAAACCTCTCTTGGTTTTGAATTTAATACTGCTGGAAACCGGGAGGATACAAAAACCAAATTAGAAGCAACAAATACCCTTAAAATAGAACTAAAAGCCGGAATATGGGTAAAGGCCGAGGCAAATTTGGTAATTGTAAAAGTAAACGGATATTTTGAAATGAGTGCAAAAGGGTCTGCAGCGGTAACATTCGGACATAGTGTGAATTATGACGATAAAGGATTGTACTACCGTCCACAACTTGGTTTTGACGGCATAATTGCCGAATACGTTGTGAAAAGCAGGGTCGGGTTGTCCTCCAAAAGAACTATTTTTGGAGGGGGAACTCCCGGTATTGAGGAGGGAGGAGTTATCAGTGAAGGAGATTTTACCGTAGTACCTCCATTTGATGTAATAGAAAGCCTGGAGGAACTATTTGATTTTGAAGCGAATATTCCGTTAATTAAAAATGATTAAATATTATGAGTCTTATGTTGAATGCTAAAATTTTTGTACTCACCGTGATATTATCTTCCTGTCAGTCCCGGATGGAAGTTTCCGAGACAATTCTCAATAAAGAGGTAAGTGGATTAATTAAGGATAAAAAAGAATTCTTTTCCGAACAAATTCACCCTTCCACAGGCTTACCACTATTATATACTTATGACGTTCAAAATTATACTTTAGGGAGTATTGACTTTGAAAATAATAGTAAACAGACAACATTAGGAATTAATTCGGTTGGGTTCTACCTGTATAAAGCGTATAATAAAGATGAAAATAAAATAGCAGGTATTAGGATAGAAGTTCATGAACAGGGAGAAGAATTGTTTAGTTATTTAAAAGAAAAGTACGGAGAACCGGAAGAACTGGCTCCTGAACCGGAAACCCGCTATGAAGGTATAGTTCATGGTATATCAGCCTATATATGGAAAAGCGATACCCCGTATACTGTGATATTGTCCAAATCTTATGCGACGAAAGATAAAGAACAACTTATAACCACCACGGCCTATATAGTGAATAATGATGCTGAAGATATTACTGCGGATGGGAGAACATCAGTGGAACGTCTTATACAATCACTTAAACAATAATGTTTTAGCATGAGTATATTGCCCTATTATATGATAGACTTTAGCGGGTCCGCATGTATGTTTGAAATCCGTGTAAATGATTACCCCGTTATCACACAAGATATTGAAGGACAGGTCTCTTCAATGATTCCCATAAATTATGCGATATTAAAAAGCGGCGTACAGACAATTTCGGCCACGGTATTGCCATATTCCGGGACCAAAACCCTGCACCCCAGGGCCAGCCTCAGGTTTAAGGTAATGCTGTTTGATGTCACCAATGATTTTATGTTTAAAGAACAACTTAATGAATATCAAACGCGGGAAGTAGGGGATAATGCGTTGCCGGTGTTAACCGAAGCAGGCACTTTTTCAGCCCAAGTTCCTTATACTCTCGCTGCATGGCAAAATGGGGCGGACCTGAACGATGAAAAGAATTTAAAGCAGAAATTAATTTCTGCCTATCACGAAATTGAGGAACTAATTGCAAATAAAAAATACGATCTTTTTAGAGAAAAAATAAATAAAAGAGAAAGGAATATGGCACTTTCCATGTATCTCTCAGAAGAAGAAAGCCAATCCAGAATCTCCGGATTAGTTTCAGATTTTGAGTCAGGGTTTGAGATTATACCCGTTACAGCAGAGGCTTCGGTGTTGCAAATTTATGGGAATGATAAGGTAGCAGCATTGAAGAAATTAGACGGACGCTCCGGACTAATGCTCTATAATAAAGAAACAAAAGAAGAACTAACACTGGATTTAACATTCTATATCCCGGAAGGAAAAACCGGGTTTGAAATTATTTGATAAATATAATAGCTGCAAAGAAGAAAGAATCAGGTGTTTTGGGATAGTCCGGTAGATTGTATTTCTCAAGATGACTCCGAACTTATGGAATATTTCAAAGAAAGCAAATTAATTTGTGTCTGAAAAAAATTGATTTAAATACAAATCCCCGAATTTCTTCATGGACAACCTGTTAGATCTTTATATAAAACAGGAAGTAGCAACCCCGATGGTGATTTTCTTTATGTTGTTCGCTATGGGGATCGCGATATTTCACACTGTGATTTTTGCGAAATTACTCGATCTGAATTTCAGAAAATGGTTGTTTTTTGTTTTAAATCCCGCTTTGATCGGGCTGTCTGCATGGATAAACAAGAAACTGGCTTTGGTAGTTTTTTTCCTCTTGGTGATCTCCGTTTTTCTGTTTGCCATTATAGGAGCTGTCCGGTCCGGAATTGTCAGTGCCCGGGAAAACAGAACAAAAAGGACAAAATTCAATGCAAAGTATAATATTAAGCCCACACCCCTATGGAAAAAAATTGCCGGGGGTATTTTGGCACTTTCCTTTTTTTACCTGTTTACAAGAACAGGACCGTATGCCCTGTTGCTCCTGTTTCTCATTATTCCCCTGGTAAACCTGTTCCTGCCCGGAAATAAGAATAGATATTTACGGTATCAACGTACTTTACCGACTTCTAAAATACGTTCGGTGGCCATGGGGTTAGCCGAAATTGAGGGGGAACTGCGAATGATAGAACCCGTTTTGGCCCCTGTTAAAAAGAAGGAATGTATCGGATATCAATACAGGATTGAGGATATTACTAAGGATAAGGATGGAAAAGAAAGCTATCGTACTGTTTTTAATGAAACCGTTTGTAACCCTTTTTTCATAGAAGATGAAACAGGAAGTATAGAGGTGAATCCCGAAAAAATAGAGTTTGTCTGGATAGAAAAGGACGAGCAATACCGGAGGGGAGGCAAACGATATACACAATACCTGTTAAATCCCGGAGATCAAATGCTGCTCATTGGTAAGGCAAGCCTTAAAGAGAACAACCAGCCGGTTTTTGAATACGAGAACATCAAAAAGGTTTTTGCAATATCCCCTTCCCACAAAATAACATACTACAATACATATAGGCCTTTGTTAAATTCCTTTATCGGATTTACATGTATTTTTGCGTTTATAGCAGCTATTATTTTAATTACTCCCATGCGTATAGAAGGAGAACAGATCATTGTGGAAAATCCTGTTTTCCATAATCCGTTCGGAAATCCTAAAAACGGGGATATTTCTCCGGATCATTTAGAGGATGAAATACATAATGATGCTTCAGGGGAAGGAAAAGAAATTGAATTAAAAGAAACAGAGTACGAAAGAAATGATATGGTTATCGATACTTTTGTCAGATCAGAGGAACTAATTAATCATAACAAATAAAATGGATACTATTATTTCGTATACTATTTTGGCATTGATAGTCTTAGGACTGATCAGTATTACGGTCAGGGCTTATAACCGGTTGGTAATGCTCAGGTTTAACACGGATAAAGCATTCGCCAATATTGATGTTTTACTCAAGCAAAGAGCCGATGAGATTCCGGAGCTGGTAAAAGTAGTAAAGGAATCTATGAAATACGAAGAAACCGTACTGGAAAGACTTACCAAACTTCGGACGGATTTTTTAAACACAGAAAATCCCGAAGAAAAAATAAATTTATCCAATGAGATTGACAAGATCGTAAAATCCATTTTCGCTGTTTCCGAAAACTATCCGGAGTTAAAAGCCAATAAGAATTTTATGTTGCTGCAACAGAGGGTTTCCGCTATAGAAGATGCTATTTCAGACAGACGGGAGTTTTACAACGAAAGTATTAACATGTATAATATAGGAACACACGAATTTCCCGATCTGGTCCTGGCTTCGATATTGCGATACAAGGAAAAACCATTGTTACAGATAACTGAAGCAGAAAAAAGATATGACGGCATTCAGTTCTGAAATAATGAATTTGATCGGGTATATTGATGGGGCCCCTCACATCATGGTGATCTGGTCTGCGTTTGGTATATTTTTTAGCATTTTTTTGTTGAGTATCCCCATGTATATATTCAGGAAGCTGGGATTCGGTAAATATCTTGAAAAGCCTTTTGCGATCCTGACAGGAGTTATTTTCGTTTCCTGGATAATTGGTTTTATAACCCAGATGATATTGTTTTTTTCGGGAGTTTCGGGATTGAGACTGATGCTGATATGGATAATAATGTTTATTACCTATTTGCTCTTTGGCCTGTTTAACAGGAAGATGATCTTTAAATGGGCTAATGAAAAAAGCATATTAAAGGGAAAAGGTGCATAGCATTGTCTTTTGCAATAGCCTTTTAGCCATATATTGTTATATACCGGCATATGAGAGTATGGGAATTTGCTTTTCAAAAATACCAGCCCATTTCTTGAAAGTAAATTAACCCTGCCATAACAAACAGGTAAATCCGCCTGCTTACCTTCGCCGCTTGCAAACCCATAAGCAAAGAGGTGGAATGTAATTCATATCTTTGTTTTGTAAAAAGAATATATGTTCAGATCATCACTATCCGGATTTTTATTGTACCTCCTGAGTCTAGGTTTTTCCTATGCCCAGCAACCGGTACAGATACATTCCCACAACGATTACGAACAGAACGTTCCGTTCTGGACTGCCTTTTCAAACGGATTGTCTTCCATTGAAGTCGACATTTTTCTTCGCGACGGCAGGTTATATGCTACCCATGAAGAACATGAAATAAAGGAAGGGCGGACTATAGAAAGCCTCTACCTCGAACCCTTGAAAAGAGCATTGGAATTAAAGCTTCCCGCGCCGGAAAAGTTACAATTGCTGGTGGATGTTAAATCTGATGCCGATGCCACTTTAAAAACGTTGACAAAAGTTTTACAAGGCTACCCGGAGATTACGGCAAATGAAAAAATATCCATTGTCATTTCCGGAAACCGACCCTCTCCGGAAAAATACATAGCGTATCCGGATTATATCCGTTTTGACTACCAGAGTCTCGAACGTCCGCAAAATGAAAAAGTATGGGACAAAGTGGCTATGATCAGTCTCAATTTCAGAAACTATTCCGAATGGAACGGGTTGGGCAGATTGACCGCGGAAGATTATAAAAAAGTAAAGGAAGTGATAGATAGCGCCCATGCATTAGGAAAGCCTTTTCGTTTTTGGGCCGCACCGGATTCCAAAACGGCCTGGAAGGCATTCACAGATATGGGACTTGATTTTATCAATACCGATATGCCGTTCCGGGCAGCCGGGTATCTGAATACCCTCGAACAGCGCGTACACTACAATACGATTACGTCGGAAGTGTATGTGCCGACCTATGCTTCAGACGGAAAGGAAATCCCGGTGAAAAATGTTATTTTGCTTATTGGTGATGGTAACGGATTGACGCAGATATCCTCTGCGATATTCGCCAATGGCGGGGCTTTGACCCTTACACAGTTGAAGAATATCGGGTTTCTTAAAACCCAGTCCTCAGATGATTTTACTACTGATTCGGCTGCCGGGGGAACGGCACTGGCAACCGGGGAAAAGACATATAACCGGGCTATCGGAATGGGGGTAACGGGGAAACCGTTACGGAATATCACAGAACTTTTGTCCGATCACGGATTCATCTCCGGGATTATTACTACCGATAGAATAACCGGGGCAACACCATCTGCATTTTATGCACATAGAAAGGACCGTTCGGAAGCTTCCGGTATAGCGGAAGACCTGCTCCGTAGTTCCCTGTCCATGTTCATCGGGGCAGGAAAAGAAGATTTCGGCAACGAAATAAACCGGCATTTTGACGTGTCGAGTTCTTTGGATGGCCTGAGGCAAAATAAAGCAGATAAGACAGGCGTATTTCTTTCCGAAGGAAGTCTACCGGGAATTATCGAAGGAAGAAAAAATGTGCTTGCAAAAGCTGTCGAGGACGGTTTGGAATTTTTGTCTTCCAAAGAAAAACCTTTTTTCCTGATGGCTGAGGGAGCGAAGATAGATAGCTATGGTCATGTCAACAACACTGCGGGAATTATTTCCGAAGGAATAGACTTCGATCGCGCGATTACCGAAGCTGTGAAATTTGCAGATAAAACGGGCAATACGCTTGTAATTATTACAGCCGATCATGAAACTTCCGGGTTTAGTATTCCGCAAGGCAATCTGACAGAAAAAATGATAGAAGGCGATTTTACGACGAATGACCACACCGGGGTTATGGTTCCCGTCTTTGCATACGGACCACATTCCGGAGAGTTCAGAGGGGTTTATGAAAACAATGAAGTATTTCATAAAATAGTCCGGATATTAAAAATAAAAAACGGGGAAGAATAACAGAACTGTTTCTGTTTTCCTCCCCGTAAATATGGAATATATCAGGCTTTTTCCTCTCAGAGAGAAAAAGCCTCTTTTATTTTATCTACATAATCCAGCTTTTCCCAGGTAAACAGTTCCACCTCTTTTTCAATTCTTCCGTTATAAGGAGATTCGAATACTTTGGTCACGGTTCTGGGTTCTTTGCCCATATGGCCGTAGGCTGCAGTTTCCAGGTAAATAGGGTTGCGGAGTTTTAATCGTTCTTCTATGGCCGCCGGGCGCATGTCGAACAGTTTTTCCACGATCTTCGCTATTTCCCCGTCCGAGAGGTCTATATGAGCCTTGCCATAAGTATTTACGCTTATGGAGGTTGGTTCCACCACCCCGATAGCGTAACTCACCTGTACCAGTACTTCATCCGCAACTCCGGCGGCTACCAGGTTCTTCGCAATGTGTCGCGCTGCATAAGCGCCGCTACGGTCTACCTTGCTCGGGTCTTTGCCGGAAAATGCACCCCCGCCGTGAGCTCCTTTCCCGCCATAGGTGTCAATAATGATCTTCCTCCCGGTAAGACCGGTATCACCGTGTGGTCCGCCTATAACGAATTTTCCCGTCGGATTGATGTGGTATTGTATATCATCCGTGAAAAGTTTTTGCAGTTTTTCCGGCAGTTGTGCCTTTACCCTCGGGATCAGGATTTCGATAATATCTTTTTTGATCTTTTGAAGCATGGCAGTATCATCCTTGTCAAAATCGTCGTGTTGGGTAGATACCACGATCGTAACGATTCGCTGGGGAATATCATCGTCGCTGTATTCTATGGTAACCTGGGCCTTGGCATCCGGACGGAGGTAAGAAATCTCTTTTTCCTCTCTTCGGAGCTCAGCCAGGGTTTGCAGTATCTTGTGCGAAATATCCAGGGCAAGCGGCATATAGTTTTCGGTTTCCTTTGTGGCATAGCCGAACATCATTCCCTGGTCACCGGCTCCCTGTTCTTCCTTACTGGCACGGTCCACGCCCTGGTTGATGTCCTGGGACTGTTCGTGAATAAGTGAAATAACCCCGCAGGAATCCCCGCTGAACTGGTATTCTCCCTTCGTATATCCTATCTTGTTAATGATCTCTCTGGCAATGTTCTGCAAGTCAAGGTAGGTTTTGGATTTTACTTCGCCTGCCAGGACCACTTGCCCCGTGGTTACCAGAGTTTCACATGCTACTTTGGATTCCGAATCGAATGCCAGGAAATGGTCCAGAAGGGTATCGGATATCTGGTCTGCTACCTTGTCCGGGTGTCCTTCACTGACAGACTCGGACGTAAATAAATAAGCCATTATCTTATTTTATTATTGTTATTAATGGGGGGGAGACTGTCCTGCGAAAGGGCTAAAGCGGTTTGTCCTGCGGTATTTTTTATATGCCGGGTCCGGAATGACTACAGGATAACTGTTTTAGCATTTTTTTCACGAGGTTGCAATCAGTCAAATCCTTCCTCTTTTAAAAGTACGGCAACAAAGGTATGAAACGGATTTGAATTGCAAAATGAATTTGCGAATTATGTTGGTCTCATTGAAAGGGTGAAAAAACGTGATCTAAGATTTTTATTTGGTATATTGCGGTTATAATCAATCCTCTTTTACCAATGAAACTGAAATACATACTGTGCAGCCTTTTGCTGGCTGCGGGCACTCTGGTTTTTTCCCAGGAGTTACATACTGTAAACCCCGGTGAAGCCGGTTTCTCCGAAGATCGTCTCGAAAGAATAGATAAAATGATAGATGGCTATGTGAGAGATAGGAAAATAGCCGGGGCAGTCGCACTGATCGCACATAACGGAAAAATTGTTTATCATAAAGGAATCGGGTATGCGGACATTGCGGAAAAGAGAAAGATGGAGCCGAATACCATTTTTCGGATAGCTTCACAGACGAAGGCCATTACCAGTGTCGCAATAATGATGTTATTTGAAGAAGGCAAATTACTCCTGGACGATCCCGTTTCGCTGTACATACCGGAATTTAAGGACCCTACAGTACTCGATACTTTCAATCCTGCCGATTCTACTTATTCAACGATTCCGGCTACAAGGGAAGTGACTATACGTGATTTGCTAACCCATACTTCCGGGATCGGGTATGCCGTTATTGGGAGTAAAGAGACTAATGCTATTTATGCCAAGGCGGGTATTCCGGCGGGTTTTGTAGCGGCCCCCGTAAGACTCGGAGATAAAATAAAGGCTCTCGGTAAACTTCCGCTGATGCACCAACCGGGAGAAAAATTTACCTATGGCCTCAATACCGACGTTCTCGGTTACGTCGTTGAAGTGGTTTCCGGGCTTTCATTGGACCGGTTTTTCCATAAAAGGATTTTTGAGCCGATAGGGATGAACGATACTTACTTCTATTTACCAAAGGACAAACAAGACCGTCTTGCGGAAGTATATTCGGAAAACGAAGCAGGGGAGACCGTGGCGGCACCCCAGGTAAGCCACGGCGGGATTGATAAGGATTATCCCGTACTGGGGAGTACGTATTTCTCGGGTGGAGCCGGCCTTTCTTCCACGGCATCGGATTATGCCGCTTTTCTGCAAATGTTACTGAACAAAGGAGAATATAATGGTAAGCAGTTGTTAGGCCCCGATACCGTAAGATTAATGACGGTAAACCAGATAGGGGAAATAAACCTGCATCACGGTAACAAATTCGGTTTGGGATTTGAAGTAGTCGGTGAAAGAGGTAGTGCCGTATTCCCCTGGCACGAAGGATCTTTTTCATGGGGAGGTTATTTCGGTTCACATTACTGGGTAGACCCTGCATCGGGAATTGTAGCGGTAATTCTTACCCAGGAAATCCCGAATAAGGAATGGGGGGATATTTCTGCGAAATTCAAGAATATGGTATATGCCGCATATACCGGGAAATAAAAAATCCTGCCGGAGCAGGATTTAAAGAGAGTCTCGGGCTTATTTGCCCCGATGTCCTTTGCTTCTGTGGTGAAGGGATTTTTTTGGTCTTTCGTAACTCCTTTTCCATTGGGCATACTGCTCTTCGTCCAGTATGTTCTTCATTTTATTCTGAACAGCCAGGCGGGCGTCCAGTCTTTCGTTCATAAAGGCAAAGCGCTGCTCGGCAGTCCATTCTTTCTTCGTTGCCCTGGCTTCTTTGAATTTCTCAAATCCGGCTTTTCGCTTCTCGGCAAGTTCTTTGTTGAGTTTCAGTACTTCCTTTTGCTGTGCCTGGCTGAGGTCCAGTTTAAGAGCCATTTGTTTGGTTCGCAGTTCCGCCATTTGTTCCGGGGTGAAATCCTTAAAACGTTCTACCCGGTGTTTTTTCTTTTCCAAAGTTCTTCCTTCCCTTTTTTCCTGTGCCATAACCCCCGTTACCAATGTAAGTGCTATAGCTAAGCTTAATAACTTTTTCATACTCTTAATTTTTTACGATTTTACTATTTAGACTGGGATACGAAGGAAAAGTTTAAAGTAAAAAGTGTGTTTTGTGATATTATTAACAACAAAAGCCTGAAAACACAGGGTTTTCAGGCTTTTAATATTGTTTCTTTTTTTCGGAGTTTAATCCTGCTCCTGTAATTCCACGGTTTTGGAGTCGCCTTCCACTACCACTTTTACCAGGCCGAGCTTAGAAAGGCCTTTCATGCCTTTGTCCCATGCTTTATTGCTCAGTTCTGTGGCAGTTTTTAATTCGTCCAGTGCCACAGACTTCTGTTTGCGCAGTATATCGATAATTACTTTTTCGTTGTCACTGAGTTGTAACGGTTTTTTCTCCGGTCGCATTTGCGGGAAAAACAGTACTTCCTGTATAGAAGCGTTATTCGTCATTAGCATTACCAGGCGGTCTATTCCTATCCCGATTCCGGAAGTAGGAGGCATACCGTATTCCAGGGCACGGAGGAAATCCTGGTCGATAAACATAGCTTCGTCATCTCCCTTTTCGGACAATTGGAGCTGATCCTCAAAGCGCTGACGCTGATCGATAGGATCGTTTAACTCAGAATAGGCATTTGCCAGTTCCTTCCCGTTCACCATTAATTCAAAGCGTTCGGTAAGCTCCGGATTGTCCCGGTGTTCTTTGGTAAGCGGGCTCATTTCCTTCGGATAGTCCGTGATAAATGTAGGCTGAATATAATGATGTTCACATTTTTCCCCGAAAATCTCGTCTATCAGCTTTCCTTTTCCCATCGTATTATCTACAGGGATATCCAGTTTTCTGCAAACTTCCCGGATCTGTTCTTCATTCATGCCGGCAATATCATAACCGGTATGATCTTTAATGGCCTGTAATATAGGAACCCTGGGGTAGGGGGCTTTGAAATTTATTTCGTTCTCACCTACCTTTATCCTGGAGGTGCCGTTGGAATCCATCGCTACTTTTTCCAGTAACTGTTCTGTAGTATCCATCATCCAGTGATAATCCTTATAGGCTACATACAGTTCCATTACCGTAAATTCCGGGTTATGGGTACGGTCCATCCCCTCGTTGCGGAAATCCTTGGCAAATTCATACACACCGTCAAAACCTCCCACTATAAGCCTCTTGAGATACAACTCATTGGCAATGCGAAGATAGAGCGGCATATTCAGTGCGTTGTGATGTGTAATAAACGGCCTTGCCGCAGCTCCTCCCGGAATAGGTTGTAATATAGGGGTTTCTACTTCCAGGTATCCTCTGCTATTGAAAAAATCCCGGATACTGGTGGTGATCCTGGTCCGTTTTATAAAAGTTTCTTTTACGTGCGGGTTGACTACCAGGTCTACATAACGCTGGCGGTAGCGCAGTTCCGGATCGTTAAATTCGTCATAAGTCCTCCCTTCATTATCCACTTTAGGTAACGGAAGTGGCCGGAGAGATTTGTTGAGAACCACAAAATCCTTAACCATTACGGTTATCTCTCCTACCTGGGTGGTGAACAACTCCCCTTTAACACCTATAATATCGCCTATGTCCAGCAGCTTTTTATAAACTTCGTTGTATTTGGTCTTATCTTCATCCTGGCATATCTCGTCTCGATTAAAATATACCTGTATTCTTCCTTCGCTGTCCTGTAACTCCGCAAAAGAAGCTTTACCTTGTATCCTCCTGCTCATCAGACGTCCGGCAATTACCACTTCTTTTCCCTCTTCATAACTGTCTTTTATCTGCCGCGATGTATTGTCTACCGGATACAAAGCTGCGGGATAAGGGTCGATGCCCAATTCCCTTAACTTTCCGAGTTTTTCCCTTCTAACGATTTCCTGTTCTGAAAGCTGCATAGTCAAGCTGTAAAATTAATTTCGATTCTTCTTTTAAAGGTGCAAAGATAATTACAATTTATATTATAAGCATGTAGTAAATGACTTCATGTAAAAGTGATAAAACTATGTAAAAATGACAAGGGGATTGAAGAGGAAACTATATTTTTATACCCTCGGTTTCTGACCCGGTGATTTTGTATGCTATTCCGGCGATCTCTTTATAGGAGATTTTTCCGAAAAAAAATAAAAAACAGGCTGTAACAAAAAAGCCGGATTTCAGTCTTATTAGTACCATCAATCAAGAGCAGGAATATTGCGATCGGTACAGCCGGAGAGCTTTGACGTATCCGTATGGTAATACCTGCCGTAAAAATAATATATATGAGTATCTGGAGAGTATTGTTATCCATTCTGTTTCCGCCCCTGGCTGTTCTGGACAAGGGGTGTGGTTCCGTTGTTATTGTTTTTTTGCTGACCCTTTGCGGCTGGATTCCCGGGGTTATCGCGGCACTTGTTATTCTGAATAACCCCAACAGATAAACAGGAAGGCCGTAGCAGGGCATCCGGAAAACAGACTGGCGGGAATTCGTACTTTAATGTTTATCTTTGCATTATGAACAAGCAAGTGGAAATACAGGACCTGGGCCTGCGTGACTATAAGGAAGTGTGGGATTACCAGGAAGAACTTTTTCAGGGTATACTGGAGTTGAAGATAAAGAACAGAAGAGAAGGCACGGACCTCAAGACGCCAAATTACCTTTTGTTGGTAGAACATCCCCACGTTTACACCCTTGGGAAAAGCGGGGATATGCGGAATATGCTGCTTGACGAAAAACAACTAAAGGAAAAGGGCGCCTCCTTCTACAAGATAAACAGGGGAGGGGATATCACCTATCACGGTCCCGGTCAAATCGTCGGATACCCTATTCTGGACCTCGATAACTTTTTTACCGATATACATAAGTATCTCCGTTTCCTGGAGGAAGTTATTATCCTTACCCTCGCCGACTACGGTCTTAAAGCTGCCCGAAGCGAAGGCGAGACCGGGGTGTGGCTGGATGTGGGAACACCGTTTGCCCGGAAAATATGCGCCATGGGTGTGCGGGCATCCCGATGGGTAACCATGCATGGTTTTGCATTGAACGTCAATGCCGACCTGGGATATTTCGATAATATTGTTCCTTGCGGTATCCGGGGCAAAGCTGTTACTTCGATTAATGTGGAACTGGGAAAACAGGAAGTGCAGGAAAAAGAAGTCAAAGAAAAATTACAGAAACATTTTTTCCGGCTTTTCGAAGCAGAACCGGTAATGACATCCGGGATAATTGCTGCCGGATAACGGTTTTTTCGGGGACTCTGTGTGTTTTATATAGTCCCCTTTCTTTTCCCGGGTATTTATCCCTTTAACTTGTTCAGGTACATATTTACGACATTCTCTATGCCCAGGTAAAGAGATTCGGCGATAAGTGCGTGGCCAATGGAAACTTCCAGCAGTCCGGGGATATTTTCTTTGAAAAAACGGATATTATCCAGGCTGAGGTCGTGCCCGGCATTGATGCCTAACCCAAGAGAATTAGCTACTTTCGCTGCCTTTACGTAAGGGTCTATGCCTTGTTTGTTCCCTTTGTCATAAGCTTCGGCAAAAGCCTCGGTGTATAGTTCAATCCGGTCCGTGCCTGTGGCTACCGCTCCTTCGATCATTTTGATGTCCGGGTCGGTGAAAATAGAGGTTCGTATGCCGTTTCGCCGGAATTCCGTAATGACTTCCTCCAGAAAGTCTTTGTGTTTGATAGTATCCCATCCGGCATTGGAGGTAATGGCGTCTTCCGCATCCGGGACCAGGGTTACCTGGGTAGGTTTTACTTCCAGGACCAGCTCCATGAATTTTTCCACCGGATTTCCTTCTATATTGTATTCCGTACGGACAATAGCTGTCAGGTCTCTGGCATCCTGGTACCGTATGTGACGCTCATCCGGTCTGGGGTGTATGGTAATTCCCTGGGCACCAAAATCCTGTATGTCCTTTGCCATTTTGAGGAGGTCCGGTACATTGCCACCTCTCGAATTTCGCAGGGTGGCTATTTTATTGATGTTTACGCTTAACTTGGTCATACAAATGATAAATATGGACAAAAATACAAAGTTCATCCTGCTTTTTTCTCACATAATTTAATTAATTTGCTGTCCTGAATATTGAGCTCGTTTGAACTTTTTGTTTTAGGACGAATCTGCCGGGAGGTATGGAATCTGTTTTGTGCACTAATTGAAGTGTTTTTGAAGAAGCATAGAAACATTGTGGTTCGGGAAAAGTTCATGCGTTACGAATTAAGTGCTGCCGGAAAGGGCAGAAAAGCAGAGAAAAAAACCGTAGAGCTTATTTGAAGTGTAAAGACCAGGTATGGAGATTAATTCTTTTATAAATTATGATGTTTCACCGGTTTCACCGGGCGATACCGTAAAACAGGTGCAGGAACTCTTTTTTGAGCTCACCAATACCCATTTGCCTGTGGTAAAGGACGAGCACCTGGTAGGTAATATTTCCGAAGAAGACATTGCCGGTTTTGATCAGGAGAAAAAGGTCTCGGACTACAGTTATGCGCTTGACATTTTTTTTGTACATGAAAATACCAACTGGCTAGAAGTCCTGGAAGCATTTGCCAGGAATAATGCCAATATAATGCCTGTGTTGAACGAAGAAGGTAAATATCTTGGGTACTATGAACTGACCGATATAATGGGGCTTTTCCGGGAGACTCCCTTTTTTAACGAGCCCGGAGGTATACTTATCGTTGAAAAAGGAAGTGCCGACTTTACCTTCAGCGAAATATCGCAGATTGTGGAAAGCGACAACGGGAAGTTGCTTGGCGCATTTATTTCCCGCAACGAAGGCGATATGGCACAGGTAACCCTTAAGGTAGGAAATACAGGGCTTAATTCCATAATGCAATCCTTCAGGAGATACGGATATAATATCATTCTCGGGAATGAAGACGATATGTATATGGAAAACTTAAAAGAAAGGTCGAATTATTTAAGGAAGTTCCTTAACATGTAAAAAACAGTTCCCTCGATATGAAGGTAGGTGTGTTCGGACAGTTTTATCACGACGACAGCGAGGAATATGTGCTTACGCTGCTCGAAGTATTGGACGAAAAAGGAATAGAAGTAATCATTGAGGCAAAATACCTGGAGCTTATCCGGCATTTTCTGGATGGAGAAAAGGAGTATGAAACATTCTCTTCGTTTGACGATCTGGATTCCGGCTGTGATATGTTTTTCAGTATGGGAGGAGATGGTACCATTTTGCGTACAGTCCTTTATATCCGGGATCTGGGTATTCCGGTATTGGGGATAAATACGGGCAGGCTGGGTTTTCTGGCCACAGTACAGAAAGAAAACATACGCCAGGCCGTAGAGAGTATAGTGGGGGAAGAATACAATGTGGTGGACAGAACCCTCCTCGAAATCACCACCAACCCGGAGAACGAAGACCTGACGGAGTTGAATTTTGCCTTGAATGAAGTTGCGGTAAGCCGGAAAGATACTACCTCTATGATTACTGTAGCGACCTATCTGAATGACGAGTACCTTACTTCTTATTGGGCTGACGGACTTATTATCGCCACACCAACCGGTTCTACCGGTTATTCTCTGAGTTGTGGCGGACCTGTACTTACCCCGGATACCACGAGTTTTGTGATTACCCCTATAGCACCGCATAATCTCAATGCAAGGCCTTTGGTCATACCCGATGACACGGTGATCAGGCTAAGGGTTTCCGGAAGGGAGCCAAATTACCTGGTTTCTCTCGATTCCAGACTAGCCACACTTCCGGAAGAAACAGAAATAATTATAAAGAAAGCGCCCTTTGCTGTGAAAATGGTAGAACTGAGGGCAGAAAGTTTTTTAAAGACACTGAGAAATAAACTCCTTTGGGGAGAAGATAAACGTAATTAAAGCCTTCCTGTTGCGGCGTAGTGAAAAGTATGGAAAAAATAACAGTTTTCGCCATTCCGGGAATAAAATACGATAGTACAATTTCCGGAGATAACAGAAGAAAAAGGGAGGATAAGGTGCGTGAAACGAGCTTAAATCAGTTTATGTTTCCGTGCAGAAAACAATAAAAAACCTTTAAATCTGTTGTTTAAGCATACTAATTTAAAGGAAATTACCCATGAGCAATCTTAATTATTATATTTGCGAACTTTTAGAGCATATGAGAAAAGAAATGATCATCGTCTTTTTTCTGCTGGGTGTACAGGTTGGAATGGCTCAGATTCATGAAGTGGGAGTATTCCTTGGAGGAAGTAATTTTATAGGAGATGTGGGGAAAACCAATTATATAAACCCCAATAAACTGGCAGTAGGAGGATTGTATAAATGGAATAAGAGCACGCGATATGCATACCGTGCAGGTTTGTCTTATTCCAAGCTGCATGCAGATGATGCGGATTCGGGGAATTCGGCAAGGCAGGAGCGGGGATATTCGTTTTCCAACCAGGTGCTGGAAGCTTCATTAGGAATGGAGTTCCATTTCTGGGAATATGACCTGCATACCCTTCAAAAGGCATTTACCCCTTATATTTACGGGGGGATTGCAGCGTTTAACTACCGTATGTTCTATTATGGTGAAGCCCAGGGAAGGCTGACAACGCAGGAGAGGAGAACATCGATCGCCTTTCCTTTCGGACTGGGAGTAAAAGGAGAAGTATTACCCAATCTGGTATTGGGGGCAGAAGTAATAGCAAGGTACACATTTGTCAATGACCTGGACGGCAGTAACCCTGAGAGAGACCCCGGGGTAGATTATGAACGGTTCGGAAATTACAACAGTAAAGACTGGTATGTCTTTAGCGGCATTACCATAACCTATACATTCGGTAAAAGGCCATGTACCTTTTGCTACGAATAAAGTTCCGGTTTTCCGGAGTATAGCGGCAGCAGGTCTGTAACCTGCAGAGGAGAAGAAAAATATAACGGGTAAAGGCGCCCGCTGATGAATATGCTTGAATGGATAAGATAAAAAACGCCATAGATAAGGAAAGACTACCTAAGCATATTGCCATTATAATGGATGGTAATGGACGATGGGCAAAACAAAGAGGTAAATTAAGGGTGTTCGGACATGAAAAAGGAGCTGCTGCAGTACGCCAGGTGGTGGAAGGATGCGCTGAACTGGGTGTAGAAAACCTGACCCTCTACGCGTTTTCAACCGAAAACTGGAATCGCCCCAGGATGGAAGTGGAAACCCTGATGAAACTCCTTATCGTATCGTTGCGTAAAGAACTGAAAACGCTTACCGATAATGATATCCGGCTCCAGGCCATCGGAAGAATGGAATTACTGCCCCCCACAGTGTCCAAAAAACTGGAGGCTGTTATAGAAAAAACAAAAAATAATAACCGGATGACCCTTACCCTTGCTCTAAGCTATGGCTCCAGGGAGGAACTTAAAAACGCGGTACAGGCGATAAGTTCTAAAGTTAAAAATAATATAATTTCTGCCGAAGATATTGACGAATCGGTTATAAATGAGCATCTTTACACGCAAAATTTACCGGATGTAGACCTTCTTATCCGTACTAGCGGGGAGGTTCGGGTGAGTAATTTTTTGCTGTGGCAGATAGCCTATGCCGAGCTTTATTTTACGGAAACCCTATGGCCGGATTTCAATAAGGAAAAACTGTATGAGGCAATTTTAAACTATCAAAACAGGGAACGTAGATTTGGAAAAACTAGCGAACAACTTAACTGAGAATAGCATGCGCAATAGATATTTTGGAGTGATTATCACATTCTTTGTGCTTCTTTGTAACAATACCGTTTTAACGGCCCAGGAAATCAAGTTTGATAAAGGACAGAAATACATACTGGGGGGGATTGAAGTTACCGGGGTAAAAAGCTACAATAAACAAACCGTTATAACCTACAGTGGCCTTCGTGTAGGCCAGGAAATAACCGTTCCCGGAGAACAAATAACCAATGTTATTAAAAAGTTGTGGAAGCTGGAGTTGTTTAGTGACGTTACCTTTTATATTGATCGCGTAGAGGACGATAAGGTTTTTCTTATACTCGATATAGAAGAAGTGCCTACCCTTTCGTCGGTGAAAATAGAAGGGGTAAAAAAGAAAAAGGGAGAAGCCGTACTCAAGGAGGCCGATATTAAGAAAGGCAAAAGGGTTACAGAGAGCTTTATAACCAATACACGAAACTTCCTGGTAAATAAATACAAGAAGCAAGGCTTTTTGCACGCCAGAGCCAATATTATCACTGCTCCCGATACTTCTGCGGTGAATGCCGTGAAAATGCAGGTAAATATAAACAAGGGAGAAAAGGTAAAAGTGAAAGACATTACCTTTGATGGTAACGAAGCGTTGAAAGATAAAACGCTCCGGAAGGCCATGAAGAATACCAAAAGAAAAGCCTTCGGGCGTTTCTGGAAAAAATCCAAATTCATTCCGGAAGATTATAAAACGGACCTTGTGTCGCTTATAGATAAGTATAAGGAAAAAGGGTATAGGGATGCCAGGATAATTGCCGATACGGTACTGGATAACGAGACCAGTAAAATAAATATCAATATAGACCTCGAAGAAGGGAACAAATATTATTTCGGGAAGATCGATTTTGTCGGGAACACCGTTTACAGTGACCGTCAGCTCGCTACTGTCCTGGGAATAGAACCGGGAGACACCTATAATGGTGTATTGCTGAGGGATAGGATACAGGATGAAACCAAACCGGATGGTGAGGATATAACCAACGTTTATCAGAACAACGGTTATTTGTTCTCTTCCATTAACCCGGTGGAAATATCCGCAAAAAACGATACCATTGATTTTGAAATACGTATCATAGAAGGTAAACTGGCTTATTTTAACGATGTACGGGTATCCGGTAATGACAAGACCAACGACCATGTTATCTACAGGGAAATGCGTACCAGGCCGGGACAGAAATACAGTAAGGAAAATGTGATCCGTACCATCCGGGAACTCGGTGGACTGGGTTATTTTGACCAGGAAGCGGTTGTTCCGGATATCAAAAATGCAAACCCGGATGCCGGTACCGTGGATATCGAATACGGAGTTACCGAAAAGGGATCGAGCCAGATAGAGCTGCAGGGAGGCTACGGTGGCGGAGGATTTATCGGTACGCTTGGATTGTCATTCAGCAACTTTGCGATCAAAGATTTGTTCAATAAAAAAGCATATAAACCCGTACCTATGGGAGACGGACAAACCCTGGCATTGCGATTACAGGCCAGCCGTTTTTTCCAGACCTATAGCTTCTCCTTTGCGGAACCCTGGCTGGGAGGTAAAAAGCCAACTCAGTTTTCCGCTTCTTTATCGCATAGCCGTCAGTTTTATTTCGATCGATTTACGGGGCGTCCAAGCAAGGACCAAAGGTTTTATATCACCAGTTTTACCCTTGGGTTGGCAAAACGGCTGGAAGTTCCGGATGATTTCTTTACCCTGTCGCATTCTCTAAGTTTCCAATACTACGATCTGGAGAATTATCCTATAGGACTCTTTGGATTTGGAAGTACCGGATATGCGAAGAATATAGCGTATACCATTGCCCTTTCACGGGATAACAGGAACCCGAAACTCATTTATCCGCGTACCGGGTCGAGATTTACGATCTCTGCCAGGGTAACACCGCCGTACTCTTTGTTTGACGGGGTGGATTACGGAGACCTAGAAAATCAGGATAAATTTCAGCGCGAGGATGACAACGGGAATCTGGTGCCCGACCAAGAGAAGATCGAACAGGAAAAGATCAAATGGCTGGAGTTCTACAAGATCAAGTTTGACGGGGAGTGGTATAACAGGCTTGTCGGCGATCTCGTATTAAAAACATCGGCTAACTTCGGTTATCTCGGAGCATATAACCAGGACAGGGGAGTAGTGCCTTTCGAAAGATTCTTCCTCGGTGGGGACGGAATGGCTAACTATACGCTCGACAGTAGGGAGACTATACAGTTGAGAGGTTACCCGAACCAGTCTTTATCGCCCAATATCGGTTCTACGATATATAACAAATTTTCCATGGAACTTCGCTATCCGTTAACCCTTAAACCGTCGGCTTCCATTTACGGACTGGTTTTTGCCGAAGGAGGTGCCGGCTTTGAAAGTTTTAAAAACTACAACCCGTTCCAGCTGAAAAGATCTGCAGGTTTTGGCTTGCGTATCTTTATGCCGGCATTCGGATTACTGGGTATAGATTTCGGACACGGATTCGATCCTATAAACAGTGGTGGACAAAAGAACGGATGGGAAACCCACTTCATTATCGGACAACAATTTTAACTTTGGCACGATATTTTCTATGGTAAGCAGGGATAGTGTATAACACATAAAAGTTCTTGTAGGTATTGTTATAGGCCGAATGAAAATTATAATGTGTTTCCGGTAACACATACGGAATGATTAAGATGCCGGAAACGGAAACAATTCGGAGGGGTTTTTACACGTTTTCCCGAGGGAGATGCGTAAAAGCCTTGTTCGGTGATATATGTGATTTCGGTTCCGGAGGAAAATATATATTTGGATTATGGTCGGAGTTTGCCAAAAAAATTGTTAATTTCAGGCGAAATTTCAAACAATAAACAAATGAAGGCTAAAGTTCTTTTTATACTGTTATTTGCATCTGTATGGGCAGTACAGGCCCAGAGAGGGGTAAGGATAGCATATATAGATATGGAATATATCCTGGATAACGTACAGGAATACCAGGAAGCCGGTTCACAGCTGAATGCGAGGGTGGAAAAGTGGAAAATGGAGGTGGAAGAAAAGAAAAACACCATTGCACAGATGAAAAAAGAACTGGATGCCGAAAAAGTACTGCTCACTAAAGAGCTGATTGAGGAGAGGGAAGAAGAGATTCAACTGGCAGAAGAGGAGATGTTGCAGTATCAGCAGGACAGGTTCGGCCCGGAAGGAGATATGGTGCGGCAGAAGCGTTTGCTGGTAAAACCGGTGCAGGACAGGGTGTTTAATGCGGTACAGGAAATAGCCGGCAGAAGGGCATACGATTTTGTTTTTGACAGGTCTGCCGATGTGGTTATGTTGTATTCCGATAAAAAACACGATATTAGCGACCAAATTTTAAAAAGCATAGACCGGACCAGAAAGACAGAGGGAAGAAATTCGGGCAGTGCAAAGAATAAATTTGAAGATGTGAGCAGGGAAGTAGACCCGGAACGACAGGCACAAAAGGAGAGAGTAGAAGGAGAAAGAGACGAAAGAGCCCGTGCACTCGAGGAGAAAAGACAGGAGAGGATCAGGGAAAGAGAAGAGAGAAAAAGGGAATACGAAGAGAGAAGACAACAAATACTGGAAGAGAGAGAGGCTTACAGAAAAGCTAAAGAAGAAGAGAGAAAGAAAAAGCGGGAAGAGAAGGAACAAGAGAAAGAAGAAGAAAATAGCGATAACAATTAACACTTAAACATTTATTATTCTTGAAATTATGAAACAATTAAAAACGTTAGCCATTGCTTTTGTATTAGCTGTAGGAGCTGTTAGTTTTGCAAGCGCACAGAGCAAAGTTGCTCACGTAAACGTGCAGCAATTAGTGGAGGATATGCCGGAGATGAAAGCGGCTAGGGCAGAATTGGAAAAACTGGAAAAGCAGTATTCTGCTGACCTGCAAAGTTCCGGTCAGGAATTGCAAAATAGAATAAAACTCTACGAGAGTGAAGCTGGTACGAAGAGTGAGGATGAGAACAGAAAAAGAGCTGAAGAAGTGCAGGGAATGCAAAATAATATTATGCAGGCACGTCAAACCGCTGAGCAGGAGCTTCAGAAAAAACAAATGGAGTTGATCCAGCCAATCCTGGAAAAAGCCCAGAAAGCTATTCAGAAAGTGGGAAGAGCCCAAGGGTTTCAGTACGTTCTGGATTCTTCACCTAATTCGGGAATCCTTTTGGCAGATGGAAAAGATATCCTTGCCGATGTGAAAAAGGAACTTGGATTTTAATGACAATTCTAAAGTGTTTATACAAAACCCGGAGGTACGCCCCCGGGTTTTTTATTTGGGGTAAAAATCCAACATGTGCAGGTTTTACCCGAAACATACCTATGCCCGGGTTTTAATACTGTGTTTCCGTTTTTTTGTGTTTAATCAATAGTAAGAAGGAAAGAGGTTATGCGTAGTTCCCGGCTTTAAGGCTTTATCCCTTATGCTCCGTGACGTATTAGACTGTCTATGGGCTGCGTAGTCGGAGAAATTCGCAGCGGCAGAAAACACGTCGTCAAGCAAGGGGTATTTCCAAAAAAACTTTATATTTATATTCATGAACCGCCCCTGTTTCTTAATTGCGTAATTATAAAACCTATTTATCATGGCGACATTTCTTTCCAAACTGTTCATTGACGGGCAGGAATTAACTGTTTTAGACTGCTCTTTCACCTTTGAAAAGGGTAGCGACAATAACGGTAAGCCCTCTACACGTGCTCAGGGAGGGCAAATTACCCTACTTGTGGCGGCAAACAGGGATGATTCCCTATTTGGTTGGGTGCTTTCGGATACGAGGACGAAAGACGGCAGAATAGTATTTTATAAGGACAATGCTATGGCCAAAATGCAGGAACTCAACTTTACGAAGGCGTATTGCCTATATTACAAACAGCATTTTAATGCCGAAAGTGAAAACCCAATGGAGTTAGAGCTGGTCATTTCCGCTTATGAAATAACCTATGGGGCATATACCTATACCAGTCGTTGGCCACAGGCCATTTCTTAAAATATTGAGGTATGAACAGAAATGTACAACGGTTAAAGTTTCATAATTTTCAAAGATACACCCATATGCGACTTCGGGATATGGTAAAGCAAACCATAGACCATGCTATACGTAACCAAAGTGTAGACCAGATCAATCAGAGGGTAAAGGGAAATTTTGCCATGGTCAGGGGGCGGATCATCACCCATGCCCGGTGGAATTACAAAAATCTGTTTTTTTCAGAACAGGATATTGCCAATTTTACAGACCAGTATTTCGAGAAACATTGGGAAAAGGAGGTAAAACGCTATATGGGTAAGATCATAAAAGGCCACACCAGCCATTTTGCGGAAACCCCTGTACCGGTGAATAACCTGCCATATATCGGCGGATATGGCTTGTTTTTATATGGCGGTGGCGTTATGGTTATGGGGCCGGAAGGGTTAGTAGTCCTCAATGGCAATGGATCTGATCTCCTGTCCCAAACGAATGAATTCATGAACTGGATAGGAAATGCCTTTACTGTAGGAGAAATTGGCCTAACTCAAAAAGGCATTGCTAAAGTAGGCGAAATAACTGCCGGGACTGCCGGAAGATGGAACGTGTATTCTAAGGATGTGGCAAAGATTAGCAAATCTACAGCAACTTACTTTAAATGGTTCGGAAGGTTGTCAGGCTTTGCGAGTATAGGTCTTGATTATAGCTTGTATAAAAAAGGCAATACGTCAAAAGGTAGATTTCAAATGAATACAGCTTATACAATTATAGGAATTTTTGGAGGATACGTAGGATTTGGTTTGTCTGCTGTTTATTTTTTCATGGGAGACGTTTTAGGAATGCACGATCGAGCAGAAAGGGAGTTTGAAGAGATGATGAACCTCCCGGAAAAAGAACGACTAAAAATAATGCGGGATAAATTGAGGAAAAGACGGGGTATGGCCAGACCAATAAGAAATCCTAAATTTTGATAGTTTATGCTTAAGTATGTATTTTATACATTGTATAAATTTGTATTAATTACGCCCTCAAAGGACGAATTGCCGGAACATATTGCTGGAATGACCTTGGCCTTTACGCTTTGGTTTAATACCATTCTGTTAGGAGAGATTCTTTTAGCTTATAACATTACATTTCTGGAAGACCTTTATAACAACAAGGTTATTTATGTAGGTGTTTTTTTGCTGTTATATGGTGTGTGCTATTTTACTTTTATCAAAGGTGGGAAATACCTCAAAATAGCTGCAAAATATGACCAGGAAAGTAGAAACCAGAAGATTATAAAAATGAGTTTGGTAGCCTTGTATGTTATAGGCTCTTTTGTTTTACTGGCCATAATCTGAATTAGGGACGTAATGGCTCAACCGCTCATTATGTATTATTTTTATTCTTTCCCTGCCACCTCAACTGGCTCCACTTTTATAACCTCGACCACTTTTCCTTTTGATTATACCGGATTTTCAGGCACAAAATCCCTCATACTACATTTCAGATATTTCGCGAGTTCATTCAATTGGTCATAAGAATACATACTCGGTGAATTTTCCATTTCAATTTGGCCAATATAACCGCGTGTAACCCCAAGTAGGTCAGCGATATCGGACTGAGTACGATTTAATTCGTCTCTTTTATCCTTTACAAGCTGGACAATTTTCAACTCTATTTTTGTTTTTGGACTAGCTTTTTTTGCCATTCTTTAAAAAATATTCAAAAACGCTTGCTTAGTATAAACTAACACTCTATATTTGCATAGTTATGACTAAGCAATTGTTGTGCTTTATAAATTGATTACTACATCTATTTAATAGATTGTGAGTTTAATGAGCCTCAGCGTCCGAAGCTAGCATTTCGACACAACACGAGGCGGTAGAATTAAACCTATGTCTAAAGATATTGCGTATCTTTACGCATGCTTTAGGCTGGGTTCTACTGAAAACCGTGTTGTAGGCTTGCTAGCGCCTGGACAAAGGTTGGGGGTAGAATTCCGGCCTTTTCGCTTTTTAAGCTCGTTCATCATAAACCAAAGGAGTATATGAAAACGAGAAAAAAACACCCACCAGAGCATTTTACGGCAACAGGCTTTGCCCTGTGCTGCAACCGGCAGCCACAACCCCAATCACTACAACCCATTTCAAAAAAACAAAAACGCGCTCCTGAATGACGCGGGCGCAACCGGCGGCAAAAGCAAAGGCGTCAGGCCATGCAATGTTGTCCGGTAACACCGGCCCGTACCCGCGAAAAACACCCATAGGGTTTGCCACAGGGGGAGAGACCGCTGTATGTAATGGTTATACGTAATGCCTATAAAAATAACAGCTTTTCTCGTTACCTGCAAGGTTAATTTGTTTTCTATCGGTAAAAGGGCCGGTTTTCCATAATTAACACACTAATACAAACATCAGTATTATGAAAACACAGCACCAACAATTACAAGGGCTCCAACAGCAATGGAGCGCCGAAATGGCCACTTTTCAGGAACTACAACAAACCAATAAGGTCCTTACGGAGGAACTCCGGGAGTGTGCGCAAAAATTATCCCTTCGGCAGGGGTAAGGGACCACCCTTCAACTAAGTTCAGGAACCACCCCTCCGGTCAGTTTCAGGAATTAAAACAAACCCGGAACCTGGAACTCGCAACCTCTATCCTGTAACCCCACAGGGATTTTTAGCTAACACTCAAATATTAAAATTATGAAGTTCACCACATTAGCGGGCCTGTCCTGCTGGTGCCCCATTACTATTGCCTTTATTTTACTTAGCCTACCGTTGCCTGCTATGGCATTACCCCCCTTACAAATTGATGATCAACACCAGGTAACCGGAACGGTTACCGACAGTAATGGCGAACCTTTGGGCGGGGTCAACATCATCGTGTCCGGCAAAGGGCAGGGCACGATCTCCGATTTTGATGGTACTTATGCTTTAATGGCTTCTCCACAGGATACGTTGGTGTATTCGTTTGTAGGGTTTAAAACACGGAAAGAAAGAGTAGGGGAGCGGCTTACGCTAAATGTAGTATTAAAGGAGGATGTGATGGCCCTGGGGGAGGTTACGATCAATGCCGGGTATTATACGGTAAAGGAAAGGGAAAGGACGGGGAGTATCAGCAGGATCACAGCAGAAGATATAGACAAACAACCGGTAGCCAATCCTTTGCAAGCGCTGGCCGGCCGTATGCCCGGTGTGCAGGTCACCCAACAGTCCGGTGTACCGGGTGGCGGGTTTACCGTACGTGTCCGCGGGCAGAACAGTATACGGACCGAAATGGGGGTTAACGACCCTTTGTATATTGTAGACGGAGTGCCTTTCCCATCTTCCCCGTTAAATCCCCGGGGTATCAGCAATACCCTGCCCAATTCTATAGACCCTTTTAATAGCCTTAACCCTTCCGATATAGAAAGTATAGAGGTGCTTAAGGATGCCGATGCCACGGCTATTTATGGTTCCCGCGGAGCCAACGGGGTAGTGTTGATTACCACTAAAAAGGGGGTACCCGGAAAGACAAAAGTGGATATAAATCTGTATAGCGGTACGGGACGGGTCACCAGGAAGATGGATTTGCTCCATACCAGGCAATACCTGGAAATGCGCCACGAGGCCATTGCCAATGACAATTGGGAACACTTTCTGGAAGACCCGGTTTACGACACCTATTTTCCCGACCTGAAACTATGGGATTCCAATCGCTATACGGACTGGCAAAAGGAGCTTATAGGCGGTACGGCCTATTACCACAACCTTCAGGGTTCGCTTTCCGGGGGTAATGACCGCACCCGCTACCTCCTGGGGGGAGGATATTTCAGCCAGACCACAGTATATCCCGGCGACAATGCCAACCGGCGTATCTCCGGACACTTTAATTTTTCGCATACCACCGCCGACCAGAAGCTGCAAGTAAACCTTGCGGCCTCCTATACCTCCACTGTTATCGATATGTTGTCCGAAGACCTCACACTGCAGGCTGTGACCCTGCCGCCCAATGCCCCGGCCCTGTACAATGGCCGGGGACAGTTGAACTGGGAAAATTCTACCTGGACCAATCCCCTGGCTTACCAGGAACAGGAATACGAAGGGGTGACCGATAATTTTATATCCAGTCTTACCCTGGAATACCGGTTATTGCCGGGGCTAAGTATTTCGTCACGTTTAGGCTATACGAACATGCAGGTTAGGGAAATGAAAACAGAACCATTGAGCGCCCTGGACCCTGCCATACGTGCCAGCCGGACCGGCCGGTCCAGGTTTTCTGACAGTTACAGGAAAACCTGGATCATAGAACCGCAAATTACCTATAAAAAGGAAATGGGGCAGGGACGGCTTAATTTATTATTGGGAGGTACATTCCAGCAAAATGCGGATAACCGACAGCAAATCGTAGCCAGTGGATATACCAGTGACGCCCTGTTAAAGAACATCCGGGCAGCCCCGGAGCTTTTTATAGGGCAGTCCGATTATTCTCAATATCGTTATAATGCCGTTTTCGGACGCATTAACTATACCTTAAAGGGAAAGTATATCCTAAACCTCACCGGACGAAGGGATGGCTCTTCCCGTTTTGGTCCTGGAAGAGAATTTGCCAACTTTGGGGCGGTAGGCATGGCCTGGCTGTTTTCTGAAGAGCAGTGGTTTAAAGATTCTTTTATAGCCTTTGGTAAATTAAGGGGGAGTTACGGCACTACCGGAAGTGATGCCATAGGCGATTACGGATACCTGGACACATATTCCTCCACGACTTATCCCTACCAAGGCCGCCCCGGGCTTGTTCCCACCCGCCTGGCTAACCCCGACTACGGCTGGGAAACCAATAAGAAGCTGGAAGCAGGACTGGAGTTAGGATTTGCGGACAACCGCATTTCTTTGACCGCAAGCTGGTACCGTAACCGTTCTTCCGGCCAGTTGGTGGGGCTTCCCTTACCGGCCATAACGGGGCAATCTACCATACAATATAACCTGCCGGCTATAGTAGAGAACAGGGGTTGGGAGTTTGTTCTTCATTCGGTAAATATTAACAAAGATAGTTTTGGATGGACAACGGATTTTAATATCTCTATCCCTGAAAACAGGCTACTGGAATACCAGGACCTGGAAGGTTCTCCTTATGCTAATCGTTACCGGGTAGGGAAGTCTTTGTTTGTAGTACCGGGCTATTATTTTCTCGGGGTAGACCCGCAAACAGGGCTCTATACCTTCGAAGATGTAGATGGCAACGGTAGTGGTACGGACTACCCTGCCGATATACAGTTCCGCAAGGAAATTACACAACAGTATTACGGGGGATTGCAAAACACCATAACCTACAAGAGATTTAGCCTGGATGTTTTTTTGCAGTTTGTCAAACAAACGGGACGCAATTATTTCGGGGATACCACCTTTGACACCCCGGGGTCCCAGGGGCTGTCCAATCAGCCTACAGAGGTTCTGGGCCGCTGGCAACAGCCCGGGGATATTACGGAAATACAACGATTTTCCGTGGCAAGCGAAGGAAACCGGGCAGCTACTTTTTACCGGCAAAGCGACGGCAATATCACGGATGCTTCCTATATCCGTTTATCCAACCTGTCCTTGTCCTGGGATTTGCCGGTACGTTCCGGTTTTGCCAATCATACCACCATATACCTGCGCGGGCAAAACCTTTTAACTTTTACCGGTTATAAAGGACTGGACCCGGAAACACGAAGTTCATCAGTACTTCCTCCCCTACGAATACTCACCCTGGGAATCCGGTTAAGTTTTTAAAAACAGAGAACAATGAAATACATACACACCTATAAAAGAACTGGAATCTTTCCATTACTCCTAATAATCTTATCCTGTAGCGATTTTGTAGCTATAGAACCGCCAAGGAATGAGATCACTACAGAAACCGTTTTTACAGATGATGCTTCGGCCATATCGGCCATGTCCGGTATTTATAGTGCCATGAGCGAACCGGGAGGGTTTATAAGCGGAACGGCTGAAAGTATAGCCGTGTTGGGAGGGCTATCTTCGGATGAATTTATACACCTGTCCACCAACCTTTCGAGAGACCAGTTTTTCCATAATGCCATACTTTCGGATAATAATATGCTGCTAAATGCGGTATGGCAACCGGCCTATACATTTATTTATTACTGCAACTCGCTGTTGGAAGGACTGGAAAGCGCCACCGGGATTACCAGGGAAACCAGGCAGCAGTTAGAAGGTGAGGCCCGGTTTATCCGTGGTTTTTGCTATTTCTACCTGGTCAACCTTTTTGGTGAAGTTCCCATTATTACTACCACGGACTTTGAGAAGAACCGCCTAGCCCCCAGGGACCCGGTTGCCGTGGTATATGAACACATACAAAACGACCTGGAACTCGCTGAAAAATTGCTACCTGAAGATTATACCCATGCCAATGGAGAACGGATACGTCCCAACAAAACGACTGCAACAGCTATGCTGGCCCGGGTATATCTCTTTACGGGAGACTGGATACAGGCAGGGACAAGGGCGACCCAGGTCATCAATAACCCTGCATATCACCTGGTCCCGGACTTAAACAAAGTTTTTTTGGCTAATAGCGAGGAAGCCATCTGGCAGTTATGGCCTGTGGAAAGGAACAATACATCAGAAGCGGCTGTTTTTATACCTGCGAATGAAACAAGCAGGCCTACGTTTGTTTCCTTGACCTGGCCTCTTATGGATGCGTTTGAGGAAAACGATTACAGAAAGACCTATTGGACGGGAGAGATTGTTGCTACTACCGGGGAAACATTTCATTTCCCTGCTAAATATAAGGTTAGGGATGCCAATATGCCTTCCACAGAATACGCTATGGTACTCCGCCTGGCCGAACAATATCTTATCCGGGCGGAAGCCCGGGCACAACAAGGCAATATACCCGGGGCGCTGGCAGATATCAATGCCGTAAGAACCCGCACAGGACTGGAAGAGATTACCTTGCGCAGTCCGGAAGAATTACTCGGGGCTATCCTTCGGGAAAGACAAGTAGAATTATTTTCCGAAGGAGCGCACCGCTGGCTGGACTTAAAACGTACCGGGCAGGCAGATGCTATATTAAAACCGGTAAAAACAGATTGGCAGGCTACCGATGTATTATATCCCGTTCCGCAACAGGAACGGGCAAGCAACCCTAACCTTTCCCAAAACGAAGGGTATTGAATTCAGTGAATTAATAATAACAAAAAACAACAATGGCATTATTACGAATAAGTATTTTGGTACTACTGTGTTTTACAGGGCATTGGAGTTGTAGAAACGCCGCGCCGAGTGGCACATTGCAGGTAGGGGACCCGGCCCCGTCACTGGCAAAGGCTTTATGGGTAAAAGGAGCGCCTGTTACAACATTTGAAAAGGGGCATATATATGTAATAGACTTTGGGTTTATCGGTTGTGTGCCCTGCATGGAGGCCTGGCCAAAACTTTCGGATTTACAGGAAAAATATGGTAACAAGGTCACTTTTATTGTCGTGATGACCCATATGGAAAGCATTTCCGGGGTAGAAAAGTACCTGGAGCGTATGGGGGATGAAATAGATATAAACGTAGTTTTTGACCCCCGCATGAAGGATGATAACGATACACAGGGACGCAGAAAAGAATGGATACTGGATAATCGGTGGAACAAAGCGACAGCACGGGCCCTGGGAAAGAACAGCATGCCCTATCCTACACTGTATTTCGTAGACAAAAAGGGGCAGGTTGCACATATCGGGAATTCCCGTACCAATATTGAATATGTACTGGGCAAATTGCTTAACGGAGAAGCGGAAAAGGCTGTTCCCGTTTCAGATGGTTTTCGCAAAGAACGATACGAAAGCTATAAAAGAAATATGAGAAAAGGAAACCTTTCGGAAGCATTGGAAGACATGGATCGGCTTACTCGTGAATTTCCCAGGGAAATTAAGTATAAACGTCTTAAGTTTAAGCTATTATTACAAGTGAACGAGCATGAAGCCTACGATTATGGAAGGGAAATCCTAAACCGGTATTCGTGGGTGGAAATGAATAACGCTTGGGATTTATCGAAGAGTTGGTCTGGCTTAATTAGGGACGGGATTATAACGGGAAACCTCCAAAGCCCGGATTATGACCTGGCTATAGCAATGAACCTGAAATCAGCAGCACTTTGTGGTCATGATCGCCTGGAGGCGTTGTCGTATGCAAATGCTGCCGAGTTTTTTTACATGAGAGGAGATATGGGAATTGGAGAAGAGGTTATGAATAAAGCTATTTCCTCGACCCCTTCAGCAGGAGACAGGGATATTTTTCGGGTGTTGTTGGAAAAGTATAGAAAAATATATGGCAAACAGGGAGTGATGTAAAAAGGCTTCCCGGGAATAATTTTCGGGAAGCCTCTTAAAACTGCAACTTCTACCTGTTTACTGTAGAGGTTGTCTGAGCATTGTTACGCAACCGGAATCTATATGTGCTGTTTCTATCTCCTGGGCAGGCGTGCCTTCATTGATAATCACAGTACATACAACTCCTTCGTTCTGAGTAGAACAATTTTCCTGTTGCAAATCACCCAGGTCACAACCGGTATCAAATGGTCCGTATGCCTGGTTGAAAGTGGGAGTTACATCAGCGTTGGAAAACGCAAAGGCCAGTGCCATAGCAAAAACAAATGCCGAAACACCGGCCATCTTTCTGATCTTCATCATCATTAAAAAATTAAAAATTACGCCTACTCTATCAGGTTTTCGGCTTCCCCTGTATTATTGTGCAATAAAGTCTTTTCATTGGTCGAAGCCATCCGGTCCACGCCAATGAGCAAAAAGTAGTGGGCACGGGCGGACTTCGGCCATAACAGGCTTCCCCGGGAAAGGGCTTTCCGTATTTGTACGGAAAACAGGTGTAATGAGCTGACTTTAGTGGTGTAAAGTTAATGCAGTAAATGAGGACTTCCGGGAGTATTAATGATAGCTAAGGGAGTTAATCGGCCATATACACCCAGGGAAAGTCATGTTAACAAGCATGGGGGAATGCCCATATAAAAGGATTATTCCGTTTGGCCAAATCGTTTGCGATATTTTTTAGGTGTCAGCCCATACGAATCTTTAAAAGTTTTGGAAAAGTAAGAAGAGCATTTAAAGCCGACATTTTTGGAAATATCAGTGATCGGTATATCCGTATGGCAGATCATAAAACGGGCCCTTCTCATGCGTTCCTGTTTTTGAAGTTGAAAAACCGACAAGCCATATACCTGCCTAAAGCCGTGTTTTAATTTAAACTCGTTGGTACCGAGGGTATGGGCAAGCTCCTTTAAGGAAACCAAAGAATCGCCCACATGCTGCAAGATGTATTGATAAGCCAGGCGGAGAATTTGCATATCTGTATGACGAAGGTTTATGTGTGTTTTACGTTCCGGCTGCCCGGCTTTTCCTTTGGAAGGGTCCGATGCCCATGTCCCGGGTTTTTCTTTACCGCATTCCGTATCCATCAAATTCACCACAAGGAATTCCCAGGATTCCGAGGGGTGCTTACCTAAAGCCGAAACTCGGCAGGTTACGGGAAGGAGCAATGCCGTACCGGCTTTAAAGTAAATTTTGACGGTCGTATCCGTACATTGTTCCTGTATAAAATCGGTTGTCAGTTTGGTCCAGGTGGTTTTAGAACTGTTTCCCAAGAAATTGACCAATGGCTTGCCGGAAAGATTATGGTCCTCCGGGTTCAGTATCTTTATAATCCGAGGGTGGAAATTGCAGATGTGAAATTTCCTGTCCAGGATAAAAGCCGTGTGAATTTCCAATGGGGTGTTCCGTTCTTGTATATATCTTTTGGGAATAAATTGCTTGTCAAGTTCTTCCACGGCCATATTGAGCATTACCGCAACACATTCCCACATATCTTTCCGGTCGGAACGTTCCATCCTATAGTGAAAATTGCCGGTGGCCAGGGCTATGATCATTTTAAAGATACGATCTATATGTTGTCCGTATGTTTCGGAATACGCCAGGCTAACGGAATAATGTTCGGGCAGGTGGATTGATCCGGGAAGTCCGCAAACAGTTTTCAGGTATTGTAAAGCATCGTCTTTCCTTGCAAATATCCCTGTAGGTACGGAAGGCATACTGGCCCCCAGGTAAAAATACGCTATGATCCTGGCCAGTAAGGACGTAGCATAAACCCCTGCGATACTTATAAGTATGGACCCTTCCCGGGTAAAATAGCTTCTGGCTTCATAAGTGAGGTCCTTTACACCCTGGAAGTCCACTAAGGTGGGGTAGGTCTTTCCCTCCTGTAAGATAAGGCGGTCTGTGGTGATCCGAATAGCTGCCGGAAGATCAATAACTATTCCGGGTTTATAGGTGATATAGAGGATATTTTGTGCTATCCACATTTCGGCGTAACGATTTTGTATAAAATTGGACATGTTGTATAAAATTTTAGAAATCGCCTTTTAAAGTATAAAAAATGGCATTGCAGGTAATATGGTTTTCCGTAACGGATTGAAATTTTCCGTCGAATTATTCCCTTTGGAGGAAAGAAATGATACGATCAGGAGTCCGAATGATACACGGGGAATTATTTTAGGGCAAAAATTGGGGATTCGGGGAGTATTCGAGGCAGTTTTGCTAAATTGAAGAAGATTTTCGTCGACGGGAAGTCTGGTAATGACCTTTCTCCGGGAATGCTCCCGGAATTTTATCGATTTTAAATGACACAGAAAAGTTCAATATTAAAAACAAGAAATCATGCCTTTAGAATATTATTTAATCCCGAACCAGATGACCCCGGACCCGGATGATTATATGGCAGTAAGCAGCAATACCCGGAGTATGAGCATCGAAGACGTTTACGAACAGATGACCCGTGAGGGGTCTACTATCACCAAGGCTGAGGCCCTTGCCAATTTTGAGGAGATAACCCAAGGGATCATTGGCCTGGTGAGACAGGGGTATTCCGTAGTGACGCCTTTGGTGAATATCACCTCGGGTATCAGCGGGGTATTTACCAGCGAAGATGATAGTTTTGACTCCTTGCGCCACCAAGTACGAATACGAGTAAATACAGGTTTACGGCTTAAACAGGCCACTTCGGCCATTCCGGTAAAGAAAGTGGCTTCGCGGCAGCGACAGCCCGCCCCAGTACATTACTATGACAACACGGCCGAGGCGCAGAACGAGATGATCACTCCGGGAGGAGGTGCCCGTGTAACAGGCTCATTACTTAAATTTGACGAAGCCGATACGGAACAGGGGATCTTCTTTATCAACGTTGCAGACAATACGACCACCCGGGTAGCGGGCAAATTGCTCCGCAACAAACCCGGGGAGCTGATCTTCCTGAACCCCGAACTGCCGTCCGGGACTTATCGGTTGGAAGTGCGGAGTATTTTAGACAGGGGAATCTCCCTAATTAAGGGGACATTACCTCATGAGCTTTCGATAGTTTAGTATAGGAAGTTTTTGGCTCCGATATTTATTTTGCTTTAAAAATAAATATCGGAGCTTTTTCTTTCCGCCACAAGATGATGGTTTTTTCCCCGCCTTTCGGAATCCTCTCCGAACGACTATTCGAATCCTCTCCGAACGACTATTCGAATCCTCTCCGAACGACTATTCGAATCCTCTCCGAACGACTATTCGAATCCTCTCCGAACGACTATTCGAATCCTCTCCGAACGACTATTCGAATCCTCTCCGAACGACTATTCGAATCCTCTCCGAACGACTATTCGAATCCCTTCCTACAATCGTTTTGTAGAATTACAACAAAAAGTAGTACTCCCTTTAGCCTTGTGTTTAAAGACTTGTTGTTTGGGTGGTTGTACAGGTATTTCTTTTATAGATTCTACTCCTTTACGGATGTGTCACAATAAGCTAGAAAAGCAACATAAAGTGTTTAAGGTATTGCTTGTAAAGGACAATGTTTTTTAGCCTGAAAGCCTACAGGACAGAATCATGCTTGGGAAAAGGGGACTCATAGAGACAGTTAACGATGAACTCAAAAACTGTTGCCAAATGGAATGCACAAGACATAGAAAATTTTATAACTTATTTGCTTTTGGGATTGGTGTCTAGTCTTTCTTTGATTAGAAACCTGCCTTAAACATAGATATTATTGATAAAAAACTCGACGCTTAAATCGTACTCATGTTATATTATTGTTAGTAAATCTTTCTTTTCTTTCTTTTATTTGAGATATATAATTATATTTATCGTCAGAAATTTAAATATTATATCTATGAAAAAACTTATTTATGTAATCTCAGGATTTTTTATTATTTCCTGCTCCAACGGCACGGATGATGCTGTTGAACTACAAGGAGAGTCTCTAGCAAAAAACGAAAGAGTTTCCTTTAACAACTTTGATGAGTTTATTGTAGCTTACAATGAGTTGGCCGAAATGAATACAACGGACGAACTAGATTCGTGGATTGCTGAAAAAGGGCATAATTCTTTACTTAAGCATCTTTCTGAAATTAACAGGGATACAACCGATATTGAAATTTCAGGAGATACTATATATGACAAGTATTCCCAACCTTTTAAAGCTGTCCTGAATGATAAAATGGAATTTGAAGTAGGAGGCAAAGTGGTGAAATTATCTGAAGATGGTATGCTTTATCAGGCTACAAAGACATCAGGTAAGGAGAGTATAGTTGAAAAGGGTGAGAAAATAGGAACTGTTATGGTACAAGGTCCTGATAGAAAGAAAAGTGTGGAGAGTCAAGCCAGAACCTTTAAGCCTAATGGAGATATTTTTGCACAACACAATTTTAATGCTACCAGTGGTTTTCAATGTTCAGTTGGAAAGGTTGGAAAAAAGAGAGAGAGAGGATTCTATCATAGAATATATGATGAGACCATTTCTCAAAATGGTAATGTGGTTTCAAGAAAACTTTATTTGGAGACAAGATTATTTGGTAAGTATTGTTCATTTTGGAGATGTAAATGGAGGGATGTAGGAAATGAATCAAGGCATGTCAATATTAATGTCCGAACAACTATTGGATCTGAAACTACCACGGTTAATAGACAGTTCTCCTGTGCAGAAGGAACTGTGAATGTAGTACTCAGAAATTTTTCATCGCCATCAAACAATTCTTACAATGCTTCGTTCTCAGGAACTATTGAGCAAACACATTTGAAAGAAGGTGGCGTAGGGAATTATAAATGGTCTCAAAATGCGGCTACGTTTAATTAAAAGAATAACAAAAGTGTTATAATAAAATAATCCCCCTTCATAACTTATGCAGAAGGGGGATTTTGTAAGATACAGGATAAAGTTTAAACGAGTTCTTAAAAAAAGGCTTATTCTCCAAAGACTTTTTTATTATTTCTTATAAGTTCCCGGAGTTTCACCGGTTCTTCTGTTTTGATTTTTTGCCGGAGTCTTTCCAGATGGCGGGTGTTGTGAGCATCCGTACCTATAAAATCAAGCATGCCCTGTTTTAATAGTTTGGCAGCAACTTTATTTACCTCCCTGCCGTAATAGGATGTAAGAGAAAGGAGGTTGAGCTGTAAAAGGCATCCTGCTTTCTTCAGCTTGTGGTACATTTCAAAATTTTCGTGGTAAAATACATAGCGTTCCGGATGGGCCAGTACGGGAGTGTATCCTGCAACCTGCAGATCAAATAGTATATCAAACAAGGATATAGGAGGGTTTATATAGGACATTTCTACGAGAACATAATTATCCTTAAGGCAGAGGATATCCCCTTTTTTTACCAGTTCCCGGAAAGATTCGTCCATCAGGTACTCTGCGGCTGCGTGAAAAGATATAGTACTGTTTTTGATAACGGGAAGAACTTCTTCCTTTTTACGCAGGATGATCTCGGAGGTATTTGGCCATACTCCCTGGATAATGTGTGGTGTGGTGATTATACGGGTAATTCCCAGGTCTGTGAATCCTTGAATCAGCTTTTCAGTATCTTCAATATCCTTTGCGCCATCGTCGATTCCCGGGAGTAAATGAGAGTGTATGTCTACATGGTCTCCTTCGAACAAATCCTTTAGGTAAACCGTTTTCTTACGAGAAAATATCAACAAAATAGTAGTGTTTATATTGTTACTGCAAAGATAAGGTAAAAGCCCGGGTTCCTGCCCGGAGTATTGCGAAAATCGGGGACTTACCGTATTGCCCTGTATTGTTCACTTCTGCGGTAACCCGAAGCTTAAACGCATGGTTAAAGACGTTTTGACGGTTTGTAAATGTTTTCATGAGAAGGAAGTTTATTCTTTCTCTAAAGATAAGAAAAAAACCGAAAAATATTACGGTTTTCCGCAGGAATTACCAACTGCCGCTGGCGCCGCCACCACCGCCCATTCCGCCGCCGAATCCACCACCAAATCCGCCGCCACCGCCGAATCCGCCACCAAACCCACCGGAAGATCCTCCGCCAAATCCACCCCTTCCGAGCCGGCTGAGTATGATCATGTCCAGGAGATCCGGGCCACGAAAACGTTTGCCACCGCCACCACCGCCACGGGAGTTTTTGGACAGAATAAAAATAATGATGATGAATATTATGATAAGAGGGAATATGCCGCCGGCAGGAAAACCATCTCCGGACCCTTTTCGTTGAGGGTCTCCTTTGTATTCGCCCGTAAGTACCTGGAATATGGCATCCGTGCCTTTGTCCAGTCCGCCATAATAGTCTCCTTGTATAAACCGGGGCTTCATGATATTTTCGATAATCCGCTTGGATAAAGCATCTGTCAGGAGATGTTCAATGCCGTAACCTGTTTGTATGTTTACCTTTCTGTCGTTTTCCGCGAGAAGTATCAGTATGCCGTTGTCTTTTCCTTTTTGTCCGATACCCCATTTGGTAAGCCAGTTTGCCCCCAGGTAGTTGATGTTCTCCCCGTTTGTGGAGGGTATGGTGATAATTACGATTTGCGTGGACGTACTGTCGGAATACCGGATGAGTTTTTGTTCCAGGGCATTCTTTTGCGAATCGGAGAAGAGCCCCGTATTGTCATACAAGCTGGTTTGTTTTGCCGGTTTTTCCGGTATGTCAAACTGGGCTGTGGCCCATTGGGAAAAGGATAAAAAAAAGAAAAGTAAATATATGGGTAACGATATTTTTATCTTTTGCATTACGTTTTGTGAGGTTGCCGCGTTTCGTTTCATGTTATCAGTGCCCTTTGGATATTTCGTCCGGAAGCTCGTTAATATCATCCGTCTGCCATGGAAAATGTTGTTTTAGTTGTTTTCCCGCCATCAAAATGCCATCTACCAGGCCTTGTTTATATCTTCTGTCCCGGAAATGTTCCGCGATGATGTCTTTGGTAGTGTCCCAGAAATTGGAAGGAACCAGTTCGTTGATCCCCTTATCTCCGTAAATGGCAAAAGCCCTGTCTTCCACGGCAACATATATGAGTACACCGTTATTCAGTTTGGTGTTGTCCATTTTCAGTTGATGAAATACCTGTATTGCCCTTTCGTAAGGAGAGGTTTCGGAAGTTTTTTCGATGTGCACCCGGACTTCTCCCGAAGTATTGCGTTCTGCCTCCCGGATGGCCTCTACAATTTCCTGTTCTTCTTCGACGGATAAAAAATCTTCTACTTTAGACATGATTGTGTGTGTGGGGTTGTACGGGTATTTCCCCCCGACACCGGTCTCTACCAGCGCCGGGAGGGCCTTATGGAACTTAAAAGTTGAAATCGACATCGGGAGCTTTTTCTGCTCCGGGATCTGCTTTATAACGCGCCATTTCTTCAAAACCGAACCATCCGGCCAGGATTTTGTTCGGGAAGGTCTTGATGTGCTTATTGTACACATTCACTGCCTGGTTGAAACGGTCCCGCGCTACGTTGATGCGGTTTTCCGTGCCTTCCAGTTGTGATTGAAGTTCCAGAAAATTCTGGTTGGCCTTGAGTTCCGGATAGCGTTCCACCGTAACCAGTAACCTGGAAAGTGCAGAAGACAAACCTGTTTGAGCCTGCTGGAATTGCGCAAGTTTTTCCGGAGTGAGGTTGTTGGCGTCTATAGTGCTAGAAGTGGCTTTAGCCCTTGCTTCTATGACGTCTGTCAGGGTGTTTCTTTCAAAATCGGCTGCACCCTGTACTGTTTTCACGAGATTACCTATGAGGTCATTCCGGCGCTGATAGGAACTTTCCACATTAGACCAGGTGGTTTTGGCATCTTCCTGATGTTTTATCGCATTGTTATTGAAACCTACTGCCCAGCGGTATATACCGAAAGCTAAGACTACCAGTATAATAACCGGAATTAACCATTTTTTCATAGTGAGTGACGTTTGAAATTGAAGATTATAATTGATCTTTGATTTTTAAAAGAACTGTTTTTATGTTCTCTAATTTACGAATAATCTCAAAATTAGAAAGCGTTTTGTGTTTTTCTTCCTTTAAATGAATTTTTGCGCCTTCCAGTGTGAATCCCCGTTCTTTGACCAGGTGATAAATGAGTTGCAGATTTTTAATGTCTTCCGGGGTGAATTTTCGATTGCCTTTGGCATTCTTTTTGGGTTGCAGTACATCGAATTCTTTTTCCCAAAAGCGAATAAGAGAAGTGTTGACCTGGAAAGCACGGGCCACTTCTCCAATACTGTAATAACGTTTTTCAGGAAGCTGTATATACATAGTACCGAAACGAGTTATATAATAAATCGGCCGAATTTACGGAATCCCGGGATCCCAAAAGTGCCGGCCGTTAATCTAGAGACTGGTTTTCCTGGGAAGCAACGTGCAGCAATTCTTCGTATTCTGCAGGAGTTAAACTTCCGTAATAGAAATTAATAGGATCTATCCTTTGTCCGTCCTTAAAAACTTCGTAGTGCAGATGAGGGGCTTCCGATCGTCCCGTACTGCCGACATATCCTATAAGGTCGCCTCTTTTTACCTTTTGTCCTTTTCTTACATTGTATTTACTGAGGTGGGCGTAAAGGCTTTCATAACCAAAACCGTGTTCTATACGGATGTGGTTGCCATACCCTGCCGCCCTGTTGTCCGATCTTTTTACCACACCGTCTCCCGTAGCGTATACAGGAGTGCCTCTGGTTGCAGAAAAGTCCATGCCCCAGTGCATTTTTCTGGCTTTGGTAAAGGGGTCCGTACGCCATCCGAAACCGGATGCCATACGTTTCAGGTCCTTATTATTTACCGGTTGTATAGCCGGAATTGTAGCCAGTAGTTTTTCTTTGTTTTCTGCAAGCTTGGTTATTTCGTCCAGGGACTTGGATTGTACCACCATTTGTTTTTGCAGTATTTCCAACCTCCTTGTGGTATTCATAACTATCTTGGAATTGTCAAATCCCTCCAGGGCCTGGTACCTGTTTACCCCTCCGAATCCCGCTCTTCGCTGTTCTTCGGGGATAGGACTGGCTTCAAAGTAGAGGCGGTAAATGTTATTGTCTCTGTCCTCGATATTTGTCAGTACCTTTTCCATTTGCTCCATCTTTTTGTTCAGTATTTCAAACTGGAGCTCGTATTGTTTCAGTTCCCTGGTAGTTGACAGTTCTTTAGGGGTGTTTACCAAGCCGGTATTCAGCAGGGTAAAAAGACCTATCATACCAAATAAGAACGCCGCCAGGAGGAAGACGAGAAAATTCCTGATTTTCTTCCCCTTTTTTGCTTCGATTTTTCTGTAAGAAAGTGTCTCCTGGTCGTAATAATATTTTACCTTCGACATAAATTAAAATATTCTATTTTTGCCCTGAATATACGGACCGGCATGCCGGGAAACTCCTTTTTGTTCAGGGTTATATATCTACGTAACGGACAAATATAGAAATTGTTTTTGAGTTACCGCAATTTTTAGAAAAGGTTAAGAGACTGTCTGAGATTTCCGAAAGAGGGAAAACTTCCCGGAAACAGGTAAAAAGATATTTTCTGCTACCTTTACGGCCCGTAAACAAAACAGTATAATCCCGATAATTATCGGGACCAAAAGGAAAATGATGACATCACAAGAAATAAGGAAACGTTTTTTAGAGTTTTTTGTAGAAAAACAGCATACGATCGTACCATCGGCCCCTATGGTCATAAAGGACGATCCTACCCTTATGTTTACCAATGCGGGAATGAACCAGTTCAAGGAGTATTTCCTGGGGAACAAAAAACCTGTGGCACTGCGGGTTACGGATTCTCAAAAATGTCTCCGGGTAAGTGGTAAACACAACGATCTGGAAGAAGTAGGGAAAGATACCTATCATCATACCATGTTTGAAATGCTGGGAAACTGGAGTTTCGGCGATTATTTTAAAAAAGAGGCCATTGCATGGGCCTGGGAATTGCTTACCGAAGAGTTTAAAATAGATAAAGACCGGTTATACGTAACCTATTTTGAAGGATCTTCCGACGATGGTCTGTCGGAAGACGGGGAGGCTTACAATTTATGGGCCGGTATTGTACCTGAAGAAAGGATTATACCCGGAAATAAAAAGGATAATTTCTGGGAAATGGGAGATCAGGGGCCTTGCGGACCCTGTTCGGAGATTCATATCGATATTCGTAATGAAAAAGAGAGAGCCGGAATTTCCGGAAGGGAACTGGTAAATAAAGACCACCCGCAGGTTGTGGAAATATGGAACCTTGTATTTATGGAATTTAACCGTAAGGCGGATGGTTCTCTTGAAAAGCTGCCTGCAAGGCATGTGGATACGGGTATGGGATTCGAACGCCTGTGTATGGTGTTGCAGGGAGTACAGAGCAACTACGATACCGATGCGTTTACCCCGCTGATCCGGGAGATAGAAGCCATAACCAATTCCAGCTACGGCAAAGGAGAAGAAACCGATATAGCTATCCGGGTTATTGCCGATCATGTACGGGCAGTGGCTTTTGCCATTGCAGACGGACAGTTGCCCGGTAATACCGGTGCCGGTTATGTAATACGAAGGATTTTGAGACGGGCCATCCGTTACGGATTTACATTCCTGAATCAGAAAGAACCTTTCATATACAAGCTGGTAGATACGCTTAGCAACCAGATGCACCAGGCATTTCCGGAGATAAAATCTCAGAAGAACCTTGTGGTCAATGTTATAAAAGAAGAAGAGCAGTCCTTTTTAAGAACACTCGATCAGGGACTTGTTTTACTGGACACTATTATTTCTAATGCCAAAGACAAACATATTTCCGGTGCCAAGGCTTTTGAGCTTTACGACACCTACGGTTTTCCCATAGATCTCACCGCACTTATACTCAGTGAAAAAGGCTACAGCCTGGACGAAGAAGGGTTTGAAAAAGAACTGCAAAAACAAAAAGAACGTTCCAGGGCCGCGACATCAGTGACTACGGGAGACTGGGTAGTACTTGCCGAAGACGATGAAGAAGAATTTGTCGGTTATGATACGCTGGACGCCCGGGTAAAGATTACCCGTTACAGGGAAGTGAGCAGCAAAAAGGACGGAGAAATATACCAGGTGGTGTTTAACCTCACACCTTTCTACCCCGAAGGTGGGGGGCAGGTAGGCGACAAAGGATATATAGAATCGACCGATGGCGATGTCTCCTATATTATAGACACCAAAAAAGAAAATAACCTTATCATACATTTTACCAAAAGTCTGCCACGTAATATAGAGGGTTCCTTTAGAGCAGTGGTCGATAAGAACCAGAGAAGAAGAACTGCTGCCAACCATTCTGCTACGCACCTGCTTCACCAGGCATTGCGAAAAGTACTTGGAGATCATGTGGAGCAAAAGGGATCTATGGTGCACAATGACCATCTCCGGTTCGATTTCTCTCACTTCAGTAAAGTAAGCCCCGAAGAGTTACTGGCCGTGGAGGATTTTGTGAATGCCAGGATAAGAGAGCAGCTTTCCCTGGAAGAAAAGAGGAATGTGCCTTTTCCTCAGGCTATAGAAGAAGGAGCAATGGCACTTTTCGGTGAAAAATACGGGGATACCGTAAGAACCATTCGTTTCGGGGAAAGTATGGAACTGTGCGGAGGTACGCATGTGCGGAATACCGCAGACATATGGCATTTTATCATTACCGGCGAAAGTGCTGTGGCGGCAGGTATACGCCGTATAGAAGCCATAACACTGGATGCCGCCAAAGAATATTTTACATCACAGACCGATACTTTCAGGGAAGTAAAAGCAGTGCTGAAAAATGCCAAAAACCCGGTAAAAGCTATCGTTTCCCTGCAGGAAGAGAACAATTCTCTGAAAAAGCAAGTGGAATCCCTTTTAAAAGCCAAAGCCAAAAATCTGAAAGGGGAACTGATAGGCAGCCTGGAAGAAGTAAACGGAGTCCGTTTTCTGGCTACCCGCGTAGACCTGGACCCGACTGCGGTTAAGGACCTGGCTTTTGATATGGGGAGGGAACATAAGAACCTCTTTGTGCTTTTTGCAGCCGAACAGGAAGGCAAAGCCTTATTAACATGCTATATATCCAAAGAACTTGCAGAAGAAAGGTCTCTTAATGCCGGACAAGTGGTCCGGGATCTGGGAAAACTTATACAAGGCGGCGGTGGCGGACAGGCTTTCTTCGCAACGGCCGGGGGTAAGAATCCTGGGGGTATACCGCAAGCCCTGGAAAAGGCCCGGGAGTATGTAAAATAACTTTGCGTCTCTGCGAGAATACTGCTATATTGCTTCTCGCAAAGACGCAGAGGCGCAAAGAATGTGTTTGTGTTCTCGTGCTCAATAGGGTTAACCCATAAATGGAATGTAGAATGACAGAAAACGAAATATCAAGAATAATAGTAGGCATCTGTTATAAAATACATACCCAATTAGGGCCCGGGCTATAGGAGTCCGTGTATGAAATTATATTGTATTTTGAATTAAAGGAAAAAGGGCTTAATGTGGAAAGGCAAATACCATTACCTGTGATCTGGAAAGAACGGAAAATGGAAATTGGGTTCAGAGCCGACCTCATTGTGGAACGTAAAGTGATCATAGAAATAAAATCTGTAGAACAAATAGTTCAGGTTCATCCGAAACAAGTGTTAACTTATTTGAGGATCACAGGGTTAAAACTGGGATTATTGGTTAATTTTAATGAACCCTTGATCAAAACCGGCATTACCCGAATAGTGAACAACCTATAACTATAATCTTCTTTGCGCCTCTGCGTCTTTGCGAGAAATCACACAGACCTTTTCATAGAGGCGTAGAAAAGTACGTATCATTAATATTATAAGTTTGTAATCAAACCCGAGCCCGAATATTTCCAACATTGAAACTCCAGACGCAAATACCCGTATCACCCGGAAATAACCGTATCAGTTATGATTCACGGCTGTTGCTGCTCGGTTCGTGTTTTGTAGAGAACATGGGGAGCAAGCTGGACTATTATAAATTTCCCTGCCTGCAAAACCCGCTCGGTATACTGTTTCATCCGGCTGCAATCGAAAATTTCACTGCAAAAGTCAGGGACGGGGAAAAATATACGGCAGATGCCGTTTTTGAACATAACGGACGCTGGCATTGCTTTGATGCCCATTCGGATAGGAGTGATGTCTCTTCGGAAAGTGTGCTGTCAGGTATTAACCGGGCCATAGACGATACAAGAGAATACCTGGAAAGTGCCACCCATGCGATCGTTACTTTAGGTACAGCCTGGGGATATCGGTTTAACGATACGGGGAAACTCGTGGCGAATTGCCATAAAGTACCGCAGCACAGATTTACCAAAGAGTTGGCCCCGGTAGAAGAAGTAGAGAAAAATATTGTCCGTATCCGGGAAAATATCCGTGCTGTCAATCCGGATATACATTTTATTTTCACTATTTCTCCGGTAAGGCATTTAAAAGACGGTTTTGTGGAAAACCAGCGCAGCAAGGCACATCTCATTACCGCCTTGCATCGTGTGGCCGAAGAAGGCACCTATTTTCCTTCTTATGAGATCATGATGGATGAACTCAGGGATTACCGGTTTTATGCCGAAGACATGTTACACCCCAGCCAGACAGCTATAGAATATATCTGGGAGAAGTTTACATCTTCACGTATATCTCCCGAAGCAATTCCGGTAATGAAAGAGGTAGATAGTATTCAAAGAGGGTTGGCTCATAAACCTTTTGCACCGGAATCGGAAGAGCATCAGAAATTTTTAAAAAGCCTGCGAGGGAAAATATCCGGCGTGCAGGCCAAAGTTCCTCATATCCGGTTTGAATGAATCAGGGAGTTTTTTGAGTTAAAAACCTCTGTTTTTGCTTCGGTCTAAAAGTTCAGCCATTGTTTTTTATCTCCCGTGCCGAAGATTCGTTTTCAATATAGAGGACAGTCTCTAAGAAAAAATTATTGTCATAATTACAAAGTTTTTTCCGATTTGTTTAATACACAGTATCGGATGGTTAATTATAAAGGCAAATTCTCCCTTTTTATTCTCTTAGCTTACAATTTGTTTATATCTGTAGCCTTTTTGTGTGTTTTAAATTTCGAAAATATATTAAAACTTATTTTTGTATTTGATTTTGTAGTTGTTTTTGTGTATTGTGTTTTTAAAATGAAAGTTAAAGATAATATTTGCATTGTAATTAGAAACTAAAACAACAGAGTTATGTGTGGAATATTAGCAGTCATAAACGGAGCATATACGGATGAGGGTACCGGTATAGAAAGAAAACCTGCGCTGGATGCCGTGCTGATAAAAGAAATGTCGAAGAGAATGGGGCACAGGGGGCCGGATGAAAGTGATCTGCACCTTACGGAAAACGGACATGTACTCAGCCACGAAAGGCTTTCTATTATAGACCTTCATACGGGAAAACAACCTATACAGGGAACCGATAGTGCCTGGATGGTACACAACGGCGAAATATACAACCACAAAGCGCTGAGAGAAAACGAACTTAAAGGGCATACCTTCAGAACGACTTCCGATTCTGAAGTGATCGTACATCTCTATGAAGAGTACGGTTACGATTTCTGTAACAAACTTGATGGTGTTTTTGCCTTTGTGGTTATCGACGGGGATGATTTTATAGCTGGCAGAGACCCGATAGGTGTAAAACCGTTGTATTACGGTACGGATGCGGAAGGACGCATGTATTTCTCTTCCGAAATGAAAGTTATAGCCGATCAGTGTGTGGAATTTTCAACATTTCCTCCGGGACATTTTTACACTCCCAAAACAGGCTTTGTACGCTATTTCACGCCGAAATGGTTTGATTTTGAAACTGCTACCGAAGATCTGGATCTCGACAAACTGAGAGAGAGCCTTATTGCAGCTACGAAAAAACGTTTGATGAGTGACGTGCCGCTCGGGGTATTGCTCTCCGGAGGGCTGGATTCGTCCCTGACCTCTTCCATAGCCTGCAGGTTATTGGAGGGAACGGGGCAAAAACTGCACTCTTTTTCCATAGGACTTGATGCGGATGCTCCCGACCTTATTGCTGCCCGTAAAGTAGCCGATTACCTGGGGACGGAACATCACGAAATATATTTTACCATAGAAGAAGGAGTCAAAATACTGGAAAAACTGGTATGGCACCTGGAAACTTACGACGTTACCTCCATACGTGCATCTACTCCCATGTATTTTATGAGTAAGGCCATTACGGATATGGGTGTAAAAGTAGTGCTGAGCGGGGAAGGTGCCGATGAGATATTCGGAGGGTATCTTTATTTCGGGAATGCTCCTTCTGCCCAGGAATTCCAGAAAGAAACCATAGACAGGGTGCAGAAACTTTCTACAGCAGACTGTCTGCGTGCCGATAAGAGTACTATGGCTCACGGACTGGAAGCGAGGGTGCCGTTCCTGGACAAATCTTTCCTGCAGACTGCAATGGAAATAATGCCGGAGTTTAAACAACCCAAAACTTATGGCGGTGTGGAGAAATATATCCTGCGAAAAGCTTTTGATACGCCGGAACGCCCTTTCCTGCCGGATGAAGTATTGTGGAGGCAAAAAGAACAATTTTCCGATGGTGTGGGATACAACTGGATCGATACGCTTATAGCACACTGTGCTTCCAGGGTAACCGATGCGGAACTGGCATCAGCTTCCGAAAAATTCCCTATCAACACACCTACCACTAAAGAAGCGTATTTTTACCGGGAGATTTTTCATAAGCACTTCCCCCAGGAAAGCGCAGCCAGAACGGTGAAGAAATGGATACCGAAATGGCAGGAAAACACCGATCCGAGTGGCCGGGCCAACGCTGCACACGTCAAAGCAGATGTCTCTATTGCCGTAGAGAAAGCCAAAGCCGCATTATAAGAAGAATAAACCAGCCAGACATATAGGAATTGCCCGGAAAGAGAGATCTTTCCGGGCAATTTATTTTAAACAGTATGACTCAGAACTACTAACAAAAAAACGGCACCTTCATATGTCTTTATAAAGCAGGTATTTTCCCCGTACTTTACGGAATGCCTGCAACCCTTTTTGCCAGCTTGCGCGGATTTCATCTTCCGCAGTTCCCGCTTCAATTTGCTGTCGGAGTGTTTGGGTCCCGGCGAGTTTTACAAAGAAATCCGTAAAGAAACTGCCTTTGTTTTCCGTACTGTTATATGCCCGGATAAGCCATTTAAGTTCGATCCGGTTTAGTTTTTTGCTTTCCGAAAGGTCTTCTCCATAGCACATTTTTCCATTGTATTTAGGGCTTTTCGAACCGAAATTGGGCTTGGGGGTAAAACGGAACGTATAATCCTTTTGCGAAAGATAAGGGGAGCCGTATACCTGGAATTGTTTGTCTGTTCCACGACCTTCACTTACATTGGTACCTTCAAACAGGCAGGTGCTCGGATATAGATTGATAGCCCTGGCATTTGGTAAGTTCGGAGAAGGTTTTACCGGTAACTCATAAGGCATATCTTTGGTGTAATTGGCGCAGGAAATTACCTGGATAGGGCATTCTACGCCATTGGCAAGCCATTTTTCTCCGTTGATCATAAGTGCATACTCCCCTATGGTCATGCCGTGTGCAATGGGAATGGGGTGCATGCCTACGAAACTTTTGTATTTGGAGTCCAGAACAGGGCCGTCTACAAAATGTCCGTTGGGGTTCGGGCGGTCCAGTACAATAACCGTTTTCCCTGCCTCGGCACATGCTTCCATTACATAGTGAAGCGTGGATATGTACGTATAAAAACGCACCCCCACATCCTGAAGATCAAAGACAAGGATGTCGATATCTTTTAGCAGCTCCTGCTGAGGTTTTTTGTTGTTGCCGTAAAGAGAAATGACAGGTAACCCCGTTTTCGGGTCTTTACCGTCCTTTACCACTTCCCCGGCATCTGCAGTACCCCGGAAACCGTGTTCGGGAGCGAATACTTTTTGTATGTTTATATCCAGTTTCAGCAGGCTGTCCACCAGGTGACTGTATTCCGTTTTCTCCTCATTGGCGGAAATAATACTGGTGGGATTGGCTACAATACCTACGCGTTTGTTTTGCAGAAGCGGTAAATATACTTCGGTCCGGTCGGCACCTGTTTCTATTCTTGTTTTTGCGGGTGGTGTTTGTTCGGGAGCATCCGCGCTTTCTGCCGGCCTGGATGAGGCACGGTTACCACATGCGGTTATCAGGAAAAAGAAAAGGAATATCCCGATACTGGTCGATATCGGTTTGCAGTTTAAGGGGGCTATTCGGAACCAAAACGGGTTTTTATTGGTCCGGCCTGTAGCCTTCCTGTGTGCTTTTTTTGCCATACTACCTGTTGGAGGGTAAGAACCCTTCCTCACAATTTCGTGGCAGAACCGTAATAAAAATGTATTTTTGGGGTTTGTAAACCAAAAAGGGCCGTTGAATTTAGAGTTTTTCATAGCGAAACGCATTATTAAGTCCAAAGATTATAAAAGTAGTGTATCGGCGCCAATTATAAAAATCGCCATCGCTGCCATTGCCATAGGACTTATTATGATGCTGGTGGCCATAGCTACCGGTATAGGCTTGCAGCACAAGATCCGGGAAAAAATAGCGGCATTTAACGGGCATATACAAATCCATAATTACGATAACAATGAATCGGAAGTTTCCGTATATCCTGTATCCGTTGAGCAGGAGTTTTATCCGGAGTTCCGGAGTATAGACGGTATAACCCACATTCAGGCAGTGGCCGCCAAGGCCGGGATCATACGGCTGGAAGATACTTTTGAAGGGATTATAGCCAAGGGAGCGGGTAAAGATTATGACTGGAAGTACTTCCGGGAATATCTGGTTAAAGGAAAATTACCCGATTATAGTGGCAAGCTGAATAACGAAGTACTTATTTCCGGATATCTTGCGGACAGGCTTCAACTGGATGTTGACGATACGTTCTATGCTTTCTTTCTGAAAGATAACGCGAGCACGGTGCCCAATCAGCGAATATTTAAGATCACCGGTATTTACGACAGCGGTTTTCAGGAATTCGATGCCAAGTACGTGTTTGTGGATATACGTCATATACAACGAATGAACGGATGGTCTGAAGATGAAGTAGGGAATTTTGAAGTGTTTATAGCTGATTTTGACGATCTGGAAGAAAAAGGAAATGAAGTATACGGAAAAACCCTGTCCACATTGGATTCCGCAACTATACTGGATCAATATCCCTCTATTTTCGAATGGCTCGGATTGTTTGATTTTAATATAGCTATAATTATAGGGATACTTATCATCGTAGGTGGATTTAACATGATAACTGCCCTGCTCGTTCTCATACTGGAACGTACCCAGATGATCGGTATACTGAAAGCGTTGGGCAGTGATGACTGGACGATCCGGAAAATATTCCTTTACAACGCAGGTTACCTGATCGCTATAGGTATTTTCTGGGGGAATGTCATAGGTCTGGGGCTTTTACTACTGCAGAAATATTTTGGCTTTATAGTCCTGGATCCCGAAACATATTACGTTACCGAAGTTCCGGTATACATCAGCCCGGCATATATTATATTGCTCAACCTGGGAACCCTTCTTCTTTGTCTGACCATGTTGCTGATACCTTCCTATATTATTACAAAAATAATGCCCGCCAGGGCTATGCGGTTCGATTGAGATTTTTCCCCTGAGTGGGTTTGCGGTGTTCCGGACTTGTTTTTTTCTTCCGTAGTGCTGTTGTGCAACTCAGGAAAGTTTTCGGACGGGTACAAAATAGCTCATTTTCGCTTCAATGAAAAAGTTTAAATAAGTCTCATATCTAAAATGATGGTACACACCATAATGTTGGGTGCCATATGGTACATATCCTTCGTTAAAATCATTAAATTTACTGCACTATAACTCAAAAAACGTTTGTAATGGCAGTTCGAAAAACTATTTTAAATACTGCGGTACTGTTAACTTTTTTTACAGTTCACGCCCAGAACATATCCCGCCAGGAGAAAAAAATTATGGAAACCATAACGAAAAACCTGGAAGAACAGATACGGTTCACGGAAGAAGTAGTCAATATAAACAGCGGTACCATGAACCATTCCGGGGTTCGTAAAGTAGGCGATATTTTCGGAAAAGCATTTCAGGACCTGGGGTTTGATACCAGGTGGATAGATATGCCGGAAGAAATGGACCGGGCCGGTCATCTTTTCGCGGAAACTTCCGGAGAAAAGGGGAAAAAGTTATTGCTCATAGGACATATAGACACTGTTTTTGAAGAGGACAGTCCTTTTCAGAAAATGAAGAAGGTCAACGACAGCATATCGCATGGCCCGGGGGTGAATGATATGAAAGGTGGAGATGTTATTATCTTATACGCCCTGAAAGCACTTCGGGAAAACGGCTTATTAAAAAATAACCAGGTTATCGTTGCCCTTATGGGAGATGAAGAATTTACCGGAAAACCGCTTTCGGTAAGCAGAAAGGACCTGATTGAGGCTGCCCAAAGAAGTGATGTAGCTCTCGGATTCGAACCTTCCGGAAGTTTGGGTGAAGCTACGATGGCCAGGAGGGGATCTTCCGGCTGGAAAGTAGAAGTGACCGGCAAACAGGCACATTCGGCAGATATCTTTAGTGAAGATGTGGGAGCAGGGGCTATCTTTGAAATGTCACGTATCCTTAATGCTTTTTACAACGAAGTCAGAGGGGACAAATACCTGACTTTTAATCCTGGCGCCATACTGGGTGGAACTGATGTTACCTATGATGAAGCAAGGAGTAAGGGAAATGCGTTCGGAAAATCCAATGTTGTGGCCAGGAAAGCAGTTGCAGATGGCGGGCTTCGTTTTATTTCCGAAGAACAAAAGGAGAACGCCCGGGAAAAAATGCGTGAAATAGTAAGCCGGAACCTGCCACAGACCAGTGCGGAAATCACCTTTATAGACAGCTACCCGGCCATGGAACCTACCGAAGGTAACCGGAGACTTCTGGAGAAACTGAGCGAGGTTAGTACAGACCTGGGGTTAGGCCCGGTAGAAGCTGTGGATCCGCTGGAAAAGGGAGCGGCCGATGTATCTTTCGTAGCCGAATATGTAGATTGCCTGGACAGTCTCGGAGCGATGGGCGAAGGAGCACATTCTCCGGAAGAAACCATTAACTTTAATACACTGGAAGCATTGACACAACGGGCAGCTATTCTTATCTATCGTTTGCTTAACGAATGAAAAAAACTCCCCCGATAAACAATTAACCCCGCAGAAACAGTAATCAGTTAAATACACTGAACTCGTTTTAGAAGGTGATATTCCAATGCGAATACAAAAGTTTTTTGTACTATTTTTATGTATAAAAAGAGAAATATTTTTTGCAACTGTAGGAATTAAGGTCTAATTTTAGGGAGAAATCAGCCGGAAAAATATATCCTTGCTTTAAGTTACTATTGCAGTAGAATACCCTATGAACCCATTTGGGGTTTTCAATAGCGAAAACTTTTTCAGGTTTAAGACTCCGGTCATCAAATGTCCCGTTCATGCAACAGAAATTACGCCTATTCTCCAATTCTTTTTTTCATGATGTTTTTATTATTACACTATATTATTTGTCCGGTGTCTCTTCTTCCCGTTTATCCGGATTGCTATTCGTTTTTTGTCTTTGTTTTTCCGCAGTAACCCTTGGCCAGGAAGAAACTGTCATAGAGGATTATTCCGATTACAAACGTGGTTTCCAGTTCAAGGCACTGGTAGTAGGCAGATATGTGGTTTCCATGGAGGAGGATATAAATACATCCGGTCTGCACTTTTCCGATCCGGAGGCCAATGTAGTGACCAATTCTTTTGAGATGCAATATGTACGGATGCAGACCAATTTTAATATCAACGATAAAATAAGCGCATCCCTTTTGGTAAACCTGGCAGAGTTTAAAAGTGATCCTACTTCAAAAGTTCTCGAAAATGCCTTTGTGAAATATGCACATAATACGTACCTGAATATTCAACTGGGACAATTCCGGCCTTATTTCGGAATAGAGGATCTGCACCCGTTTCAGTTGAATAACTCGTATAAATGGTCCGAGCAATACACTCTTTTCGGTCGTAACGGGTGGCAAAGTTTTCAGGTAGGGGCGGCCGTTTTCGGATCTTTGGAAGAAAAACACGTACCTCTGTACTATTACCTTACGGTTTATAACGGTAATAACAGGAACCAGCCGGCAGACAATGACAGTTCCAAAAATTATACGCTTCGCCTGGAATACAATATAATACCAGAACTGTCCATAGGGATCAACGGGGGAATGGCCAGGTATGACAAACAACAAGGTTCTGCTTATGGTGCAGATGCAAGGTTGCGTTATAACCTTACGGATAAATGGGATTTTGACATGAACGTGGAATATAAAAGAGGAACTAATTTTGAAGATTATCGCAGCACAACCATAGAAGATCCGGATCTCGGAGATTTTAACATGTATGGTGTTTATGCCCTTTCCAGGCTGCGTTATTCGTTGAATAAACCCAGAATAAGAGCCTTGGAGTTCAGTTTCCGGCATGAGTACCTGGACAGCAATACGCTGATAAAACAGAATTCCAGGTATTCCTACATCCCCATGGCCAGTATAATTTTTTCCGGGATCTATGCAGCCAAGTTTTCCATTGTTGGCGTTATTAATCATTTCGACAGAAATATTCCGGATACTACCAATTATGACAACAACCAGTTCATAGCACAGTTTCAGGTTGCTTTCTAAACTATATATTATGAAAACAGAGGTAAATTATAAAATGTTGGCTGTTTCTGCAGTAGTAGGAATAGTACTTTGGTTTATTCCCGTACCCGAGGGGCTCAAGGAAAATGCCTGGCACCTGTTCAGTATATTTGTCTTTGTAATTATGGGGATCATCACCAAAGCGGCACCTATGGGCACCATGGCTATGCTGGGTATCGCCCTGAGTGCCTTTTCCCTGGTACTTGCTCCCGAGGATTCGACCAGTCCGGCCAAAGACAGTATAATAAATGCGTTGAGTGGTTTCGGAAATTCTATAATATGGCTTATAGGTATGGCTTTTTTTATTGCCCGCGGATTCATTAAGACCGGATTGGGGAGCAGGATCGCGTATTTCTTTGTTCGGCAATTCGGGAAAAGCACCCTTGGGTTATCCTATGGTCTTAACCTGGCCGATCTTATATTAGCCCCTGCCGTTCCCAGTAATACGGCACGGTCCGGCGGAATTATCTATCCTATTATGAAATCCATAGCTTTAAGCCTTGGGTCCGATGCATCCAGACCGGAAACCAATAAAAAGGCAGGTACTTTTTTAACGTTAAGTACCTATAATGCCAACCTTATTACTTCTACTATGTTCCTTACGGGGACAGCGAGTAATCCCATGGCACAGAAATTCGCTGCCGACCTCGGTATAAATATCTCCTGGGGAAGCTGGGCCGTTGCTGCACTGGTACCGGGATTGTTATGCCTTATTGCAATGCCTTATGTATTGTACAAGATAAGTCCTCCCGGTCTTAAAAATACCGGGGATGCCCCGGAGTTGGCAAGGCAGAAGCTCTTGGAAATGGGGAAGATGAAGCGTGAAGAATGGATTATGATCCTGGCCTTTGTCATTCTCCTGTTCCTTTGGATATTCGGGGATGCAGTGAGTATAGACGCTACCACAACGGCCCTGCTCGGTCTGTGTTTTCTGTTGTTGACCCGGGTGCTTACCTGGGAAGATGTCAAGAGTGAAAAGGGAGCCTGGGATACTATTGTTTGGTTCTCCTCTTTGGTTATGATGGCCAGTTTTCTGGCAAAACTGGGTTTTATCCCCTGGCTTTCCGAAAACATTAAGGGATATATCTCCGGAATGTCGTGGTATTACGCTTTTCCTATCATTATATTGATCTATTTTTATCTGCATTATATGTTTGCAAGTGCCACGGCTCATGTTGCCGCACTGTATTACGCCATGTTGTCCGTTGGAGTAGCGGTGGGTGTCCCTCCGGAAATGCTCGCCCTGTTTCTCGGTTTTTGCGGAGGTATCTTCGGAACACTTACGCATTACGGTCATGGCCCGGCTCCCATACTTTACGGCAGCGGTTATGTAACGGTAAATCAGTGGTGGAAAGATGGCTTTCTGTTGAGTATCGTCTATCTTCTCATATTTTTTGTACTTGGCGGTTTATGGTGGAAAGTTCTCGGATTATGGTAAGAACCGGCACTGTTTTTAAGATTTAACATTTTTTTTACATTTAAACCCGTAACAATTTCTTTCCTGCAGAGTCTAATGAACATGTAATCAGAAAATATTCATACATTTTTATTGGATAATGTATACTTTTATAGGTACATTGTCAAAGACTAATCAGCTTACCCGACATGATAGAGATCAAAGATTTACATAAATCCTACCGGATGGGAAGCAATTCCCTCCACGTTTTAAAAGGACTTAATTTATCCATAAAAGAAGGCGAGCTCGTAGCCATAATGGGGTCATCCGGTTCCGGGAAATCTACTTTTCTGAATATCCTCGGAATGCTCGATGAAGCCGACTCCGGACAGTATGTGCTGGATGGTGTACCTATTAAGGACCTCAACGAAACCAAAGCAGCCAAATACAGGAATAAATTTCTCGGCTTTATTTTTCAATCCTTTAACCTTATAAATTACAAGACCGCCATTGAAAACGTGTCGCTCCCGTTGTATTACCAGAAGGTCAACAGGAAAGAAAGGCAGGAAAAAGCGATCAAATATCTCGAAAAAGTAGGGCTGAAACAATGGGCAGATCACCTTCCCAGCGAACTTTCGGGGGGGCAAAAACAACGTGTGGCCATTGCCAGGGCATTGGCGGCGGAACCTAAGGTATTGCTGGCAGATGAACTTACCGGTGCTTTGGACAGTAAGACTTCCTGTGAGATCATGGAGTTGGTCCAGGAGATCAACGATGAAGGGAAGACCATACTGGTAGTGACCCACGAGCCCGATATAGCCAAAATGTGTAAACGAATCATACACCTTAAAGACGGGGTTATCGTGGAAGACACCTTTGTAGAACAAGTAAGGGCTTCGGAATATGTTCAGTAGGGACCGCTGGCAGGAAATATTCCAGACCATAAGAAAAAACAAGCTCCGGACTTTTCTTTCCGGGTTTACGATAGCACTTGGTATTCTCATATTTACCGTGCTCTTCGGAATGGGGAACGGCCTTAAGAATACATTCAACGAATTTTTTATGGATGATGCTACCAATACTTTTTATATATATCCCGGGCGTACGACCGTACCATACAAAGGATTTAAGAAAGGTAGACAGGTGGAGTTCCGGAACGATGACCTGAAAGACATTAAAAAGGATTTTGCCCTTTACCTGGACCATATTACGCCCAGGATCAGCAAGAGCAGTATTGCCCGGTATAAGGGGGAGTCTAATTCCTATACCGTAAGGGCCGTGGCCCCTTCCCATAGAATTATGGAAAAAACCATTATAATGAAAGGTCGCTATATTAATGAGAAGGATATAGCAGACCAGGCCAAGAATATTGTCATAGGACGCCTTGTGGAGATTGACCTGTTCGGAAAATCAGAAAATGCGGTTGGCAAGTTCCTGGAGGTGGGCGGTGTGATGTACAAGGTTGTAGGAGTCTTTCAGGATGATGGCGGTGACGATGAAGAGAGGTATATTTATATGCCTTACACTACACGTCAGCTTCTCGACAAGGGAACCGACAAAATTGACCAGATCATTCTTACCTATGAAACGAGTATAGGATATGCGGGAGCCATGGCGTTCGACCTTAGCCTGCACAAATATCTTAAAGAAAAACACAATGTAGCTCCTGAGGATCAGAATGGCATTTACCTGAGCAATACGGCCGATATCGTGAAACGGAATATGATGTTTGCCAATGTATTGCAGTGGGTGGTGATCTTTGTTGGTATTGGTACACTCATAGCCGGAGTTATCGGTATAAGCAATATTATGGTATTCGTAGTCAAGGAACGTACCAAGGAAATTGGTATACGGAAGGCGCTCGGAGCAACACCCGCTTCCGTGATAGGTCTGGTGCTGCAGGAATCTATCTTTATTACCACTATTGCCGGTTATATTGGTCTCGTTATAGGTGTAGGTACATTAAGTCTGATAGGGAACAATTTAAAAGAAGACTATTTTATTACCAATCCGCAGGTGGGTATGGATGTGGTGATCACCGCTACCCTGATCCTGATATTTTTCGGGGTAATAGCCGGTTATATCCCGGCAAAAAGAGCCGCTAGCGTAAAACCCATAGTAGCTTTGAGGGATGAATAAGGATATTCCGGAAAGTGCCGGGTAGACAAAGTATTAGAAAAGTAAACAAAAGAATACCATAAACAACATGCGATTTATTTTTGACAGGGATACATGGCAGGAAATTTTCGGTTCGATCCGGAAAAATAAAATCCGTACGATAATTACTGTCATCGGGGTACTTTGGGGTATTTTCGTTTATATAGCATTGTCCGGGGCCACTAAAGGGCTGGATAATGGTTTCGAACGGGAATTCCAGGGTATAGCCAACAACAGTATGTTTGTCTGGTCACAACGCGCCAGCATGCCCTACGAAGGGTTTAAGATAGGAAGGCCTGTACAGCTTAAGCTCGACGATGTCGAGGAACTTCGCAATAAATTACCCGATATACAGTTTATTGCCCCAAGAAACGTAAAGGGACGTTTCGGAGATGCCCCTCCGCAGGTTTCCCGCGGAATGAAGACAGGAGCCTATACCGCGTTTGCAGATTATCCGACCATAGACAAGATATTCAAAAAAAAGATATATGAAGGAGGTCGTTTCCTGAATGAAATGGATGTGCAAAAAGAGAGAAGGGTGTGTGTCATAGGCGAGAGGGTGCAGAACGATCTGTTTAATAAGGACGAAGATCCCGTAGGGGGGTATATAAAACTGAACAATATAAGTTTCCAGGTCATCGGAGTATACAAGAAGTCTGAAAACATAGATTTCGAGAGAGACAATTCCCTGATGCTCCCCTATACCACCTACCGGAAAATATTCAATACCGGCGATAATGTAGGTTTGCTGGCCATAGCAGCCTATGATGAATCTGATATCGTAGCCCTTGAAAAAGATGTAAAACGCATGTTGAAAAGAAGGCATAAAGTACACCCGGAAGATGAAAGAGCGTTCGGTTCATTTAACCTGGGAGAAGCTTTTGCAAAAATGTTTGGGTTTGCCAAGGGCCTGAATTTTTTATCCCTTTTCGTGGGGCTTGCAACCATTATAGCCGGGGTGATCGCCATTGGAAATATATTGCTTATTTCCGTAAAAGAACGAACCCGCGAACTAGGAGTAAGAAGGGCTTTGGGAGCTACGCCGGGTGAAGTGAGAGGGCAGATATTGCTGGAATCCGTTTTTCTGACGATCGTAGCAGGTATACTTGGTATTATATTAGGGGCTTTTGTACTGGCTATAATCAATGTGATGACTCAAGGGAGTAGCGGGTTTCCTTATACCAATCCCACGGTGCCCATACCTTATATTTTTGTGGCCCTTTTTATAATGGTAGTATTGGGTACCCTTATTGGGTTAATACCGGCACAAAGAGCGGTAAGCATAAAACCAATCGATGCCCTGAGGGAGGAATAGGCTCTGCCTATTCCTGTAAAGACGTACAGCTGTACGTCTCCATATAAAGGATAAAAGCGCTATAAAAATTAATAAGAACCATAACATCTCAAAAGAGAAAAACAATTAAATAATCAATAGTAAGCATAGATGAAAATTTTAAAGTACATAGGAATAGGTGTTCTGATCATAGGAGCATTGTTTGCGGCGGCATACTTTATAAAGTCTAACAGCAAATCGCCTATAACGTTTGGAACCGAAACGCCCTTTAAAACCAGTATTGAAGAAAAATCGGTAGCCACAGGTAAAGTGATACCCCAGGATGAAGTTGCTATAAAACCGCAGATATCCGGTATTATCGGTGAAATATTAGTAGAAGAAGGCGATGAGCTGCAGGCCGGCGACCTTATAGCAAAGATCAAGGTAGTGCCAAATGAACAGACACTGAATACGGCAAGGGGAAGAGTGAGCAATGCCAGGATATCCCTGAATAATGCCAGGATAGAATATGACAGGAATAAGACTATTTTTGAAAAAGGGGTAATCTCTTCCCAGGAGTTTAACAATATAGCGCTGACCTACGACCAGGCAAAACAGGAGCTGGCCAATGCCGAAAGCGACCTCCAGATCATAAAGCTCGGTTCCGCCGGAGGGTCTACCAGTGCCAATACCAATGTAAAGGCAACTATAGCGGGGACCGTGCTGGAAATACCTGTGAAAATAGGAGACCAGGTGATAGAAAGTAACAATTTCAACGATGGTACTACAATCGCCAATATAGCGGACCTCTCCAAAATGATATTCGAAGGTATGGTAGATGAGGCAGAAGTAGGGAAACTTGAAGTGGGTTCGTCACTTAAAATCAACTTCGGGGCAATACCGGACAAAGAATTCGAAGGCAAACTGAAATTCGTAGCCCCGAAATGGAATGAGGAAGAAGAGACAACCTCCGGAGTGGTACAGTTCAAGATAGAGGCCGATGTGTTTATGGAAGAAGGGTACTTTATCCGGGCAGGGTACAGCGCCAATGCATCTCTTGTGCTGGATAAGAAAGATGACGTACTGGCCATAAAAGAAGCGTTGTTACAGTTTGACAGGGAAACAGAACAACCTTATGTGGAAGTGGAAGTAGGAGAACAGAAGTTCGAAAGAAGGGATGTGGAAACGGGGATATCGGACGGACTTAATATAGAGGTTATTTCCGGTTTGTCCGAAAATGACAAGATAAAAGTGTGGAATAAGACCGAACCTGTAAAGAAAGAGTCGGCAAATGAATAGGAGAAACAAGCCTTTTTTGGAGATAGACCCGGTTTCATAGCATTAATAGGTAAAACGGAGGAAAAGATTTCTAAAAATAATGTAAATTCGTGCCGCTTGTCATTCGGTAAAAGAAATATACCCCCGGTTTTTAGATCCTGTACCCGGTAAATATAGGGTCTGACCTTTTCGGAAAAGGCCTGGATATAACATATGGGCGCCGTTTGGCAGGTGCCTCGACAAAACCAAAAAAACAACAATTAACCCTTATGAAAACAAGAATTGTACTACTGACTTTTCTCTTAACCACATACGTTGCGCATTCGCAGGCCAAAAAATGGACCCTGAAGGCCTGTATAGATTATGCCCTGAAACACAATATAAATGTCAGGCAAACCGAACTCGATGCCAAAGATGCAGGTATCGATAAGTCCGACGCAATAGGTAAATTCCTGCCGACGGTAAATGTAGGGATGTCTCATTCGTGGAATATTGGTTTGAACCAGAATATCACCACCGGTCTGCTGGAAAACCAGACTACGCAGTTTACCTCGGCACAAGGGGCGTTGCGTTTAGACCTGTTTAAAGGGTTGCAAAATGTAAATACATTGCGCAGGGCTAACCTAAGCATACTTGCCAACCGGTACAAACTGGCGGATATGAAAGACGATATTTCCCTTTCCGTGGCCAATGGTTACCTGCAGGTGCTCTTCAGCAGGGAAAACCTCGAAGTAGCCCGGTCACAGTATGCCGTAACCGATCAGGACCTTAAAAAAACCAAAGAACTGGTAGAATCCGGAGTAGTACCGAAAGGAGATCTTCTGGAAATAGAAGCCACAGCGGCTACCCAGGAGCAGCAAATAGTAAATGCCGAAAACGAATTGCGATTGTCTAAAATTGCCCTGGCCCAGTTGCTGATGATCGATGACTATGAAAATTTCGATGTGGCCGACGAAGACTTTATGCTTCCCGAATCGGATATACTCGATAACTCTCCCAGGAAGATTTACGACAAGGCCCTGACTTTTCGTAACGATATCAAGTTCTCCGAAACCAGTGTGGAGCTGGCCAGGAAAGACCTGGATATAGCCAAGGGAGCTTTACTGCCTACTCTGTCTGCATTCTACGGTTACGATACCAGGATATCCTATCAGGACAGGGTTGTGAATACCGGAGAATTTGAACTGGTGCCTATCGGTGTTGTACCTTCCACAGAAGAACAGGTCCTTACTGCTCAACCGATTAGTGCCATTCGTGGCTCACTGCCTTTTTTCCGGCAATGGACACAAAATGACGGTCATTCTTATGGCATTCAGTTGAATATTCCCGTTCTCAACGGTTTTTCAGCCAGGAACGGTGTAAAGAGGAGTGAAGTGAACTTTGAGAGGACCAAAAATCAACTGGAACAGGACAAACTGGACCTGGATAATGCCGTACACCAGGCGTGGAACGATACCCGTGCCTCTTACAAAAGTTACGAAGCTGCCGGAAAGGCACTGGAAGCGAGACAGGAAGCCTATAACTACGCCAGGGAACGTTTTAACGTGGGACTGATGAACAGTTTCGATTTTGCCCAGGCCCAGTCCAGGGTAGATAATGCGGAAGCGGAATTTGTGAGAACCAAGTACGACTATATATTTAAACTGAAAGTCCTGGAATTCTATTTCGGAATTCCTCTCGATGAACTGTAGGATTTTGGATTTACGATTGCAGACTTTAGATTTGCACAAAAATCGTAAATCTGAAATTAGTAGTGATGCGTTAATTTTTAGTTCATCATTGTAAAGTACTAATATAACTGGCCCTAAGTATGTTTTTTGTTTTTTTGATTTAAATTTGCCTTTGTGAACTTCGTGTAAACCTTTGTGGTTAAATATCAACCACAAAGGGTTCTAGGTATGCACAAAGAACACAAAACGGACTTGTTATCAAAATTTGATGCATCAGTACTAATCTGAAATCGTAAACTACAGTGGCTGTTATTTTAAATATCGAAACCTCTACGACAAATTGTTCCGTTTGTCTGGCCAAAGACGGTGAGTCACTGGTCATAAAAGAACAGGACGACGTTAATTATTCCCATTCCGAAAACCTTCATGTTTTTATCCGGGATGTCATGGAACGGGCTTCTATGTCTCTTTCGGAAATAGATGCCATCGCCGTGAGTATGGGGCCGGGTTCCTATACGGGTTTACGTATAGGGGTGTCTACGGCCAAAGGCCTGTCTTATTCCCTCGATAAACCTCTGATAGCAATACCTACTTTACAGGTGCTGGCTTCCGTATATACCATAGAGAGCGGTGTTGTATTGCCTTTGCTGGATGCCAGGCGTATGGAAGTATATTCGGCGGTGTATGATAAAGACCATCAACCTGTCCGGGAAACAAGGGCGGAAATAATAACAGAGGAATCTTTCGGAGAGTGGCTGGAAAACGGGAGGGTTTACTTTACAGGAAACGGTGCGGAAAAATGTAAGGGAGTTATTTCACACGCCAATGCGGTATTCCCGGAAAAAACAGAAGTTCCGTCGGCCTCGGGAATGACCTTACTGGCAGAAAAAAAGTTCAAAACAGGCGGGTTTGAAAATGTCGCCTATTTTGAACCTTATTATTTAAAAGACTTTGTAGTTACAAAAAAGAAGAAGTGATCCCTCAGGCCTTTGCTTCTCCGTTGTGATTGTATATGTGAATATCTCTTTGCGGGAACGGAATACCGACACCTTCTTTATCAAATGCTTTTTTCACATTCTCCTGCATATAAAAGTGAACATTCCAGTAGTCTTCCGTCTTACACCATGGACGTACGGCAAAATTCACGGAACTGTCTGCTAATTCCGAAATAAGGATATCTACCGGCTTTTCATGATCTATATAAGGACATTCGTCCGCTACTCTTTTAATGACTTCACGGGCCTTGTCAATATCATCAGGGTAACCGATACCAAATGTCATAGGTACTTTCCGGACAGGGTTGGCTGTGAGATTTTCCAGAGGGCCGCTGGTAATGGCGCCGTTGGGTATGATAATGACCCTGTTATCCAGGGTAGTGAGAATAGTGGTGAAAATCTGGATTTCTTTTACAGTTCCCGAATATCCCTGCGTAACGATAAAGTCCCCTACGCGGAATGGTTTGAAGAAAAGTATGAGAATACCTGCGGCCATGTGGCTCAGATTGCCCTGCAATGCCATTCCTACCGCGAAGGCCAGCGCCCCGAATATGGCTACGAATGAAGTGACCTCAAGGCCAAACATACTTGCCGCACTTAGCAATACCAGTGCTTTGACCAGGATAAGCACCATAGAAGTAAGGAAGGGTGTTAAGGACGGATCGGCATTTCTTTTTTCCAGTTGCCTGCGAACATAATTGGCAAGCACCCTGGCAAGCCAGAAACCGATAATGAGTGTTACAATGGCCCCCAGTACTTTTGGTGCATAGGTGACGATCATAGTGAGAGTTTCGTTAAAATATTCTTCCATAGTATAATGTATTTAAGGGTTTTGTTTCCATTTGTTGTGTTGGGGATTTGTATTATTCCGGAAAACGCTGCTTTCTGTTTCGTACTTCAGAGGTTGTTTTGTAATTGGGGTAAGACATCACTAACCTTGTCAACAGGGAGTTTACAGGAAAAATCTACACAAACATAAATAAGAGTTTTGTTATCTACAAATCTGTTTTGCAGTAATACCAACTCCGAATCTCCTTTAGCTCCCGTAACCAGTTTGTTAGGGAAATAGTGCCGGTTTAATTCCCCGGCCTTTTTTACGGCATCTTCTCCGGATATGGCCACTTCATAAAAACTTTCTGTATGATGAAGCATTAACTTTAGCCAGTTTGCATGGAACGAAGGATATTCTTCCGCACTTGGCGCCATATTCCGGAGCATTTGTTTCGCAGTTTCGGCATAGCGCTGTTCGTTAAAGTGGCGGGAGAGGATAAAAAGGTTTTCTGCCATAATAGAATTGGAAGCGGGGATTACGTTATCCGATTTTTCGATACTTCGGGTGATAAGCGGGACATCTTTGTCCGAGGTAAAGAAAAACATGCCGCTCTTCGTATCGTAAAAATGATTGAACGTATAATCGGCTAGTTTTTTGGCGGAAAGGAGCCAGTGTTCATCGAGAGTGGCTTCATGCAGTGTCAGCAGGGCGCTTATCAGGGTGGCATAATCTTCGAGATAGGCATTGATACTGCTTTTTCCATCCTTGTAGTTGCGGTTCAGGCCTCCGTCCGTCCTCCATTGTTTACCGGTGAGAAAACGGGCATTGGCAAGTGCCGCTTCCAGAAACAAAGGTTCTCCGAATATTTTGTAAGCATCCGTATACCCCTTCAGCATTAAAGCATTCCAGGAAGTCAGTATCTTGTCATCCCGTTTCGGCCGGGGCCTTTGGTCTCTCTTTTCCGAAAGCAGGGTTTTCCAGGAAGCGATCTTCTCAGTCAGTTCTGCTTCGGTAAGTCCGTGTTTTTCGGCTATATCACTATCCTTTTTACTGCGGATCAGGACGTGATTTTCTCCTTCCCATACACCATAACTATTAATGTTATAATAATCCCGGAACAACGGATAATCCGTGGGGAGCAGTTTTTGCAGTTCCGGTTTTGTCCAGATATAAAAAGCACCCTCCTCATCTTCGCCTTTTTCATTGGTACTGTCTGCATCGAGAGAAGAGTAGAACGCACCTTCCTTGTCCGTCAGTTCCCGGCGGACAAAATCAAGGGTTTCGTAGACCACGTTTTTATATAGGTCCTTCCCGGTAACCGCATAGGCATTGGCATATACACTTACCAGTTGTCCGTTGTCGTACAGCATTTTTTCGAAATGGGGAACGTGCCACCTGGCATCTACGGAATAGCGGGAAAAACCACCGCCTATGTGGTCGTATACCCCACCGTAAACTATTTTGGTGAGGGTGAGATCGAGATATTCTTCAATTTCTTTATCCGCGGTATTAAAGATATAATGTTGCAGAAAAGACAAATTTACGGGCATCATGAATTTAGGGGCACGGTCGGGTCCGCCATTTACGTGGTCAAAATTATTTTTCCAGCGGTTTACGGCATTTCGTATCTGTAAAGAAGTAAAAGGTATTCCATCTGTTTGCGGAATAACCGTTTCCAGGTTTTGGAGCCCTTTCTCCATGTTGTCCGCGTATTCCCGGAGTTTTTCCGGTTGTTCTTCAAAGAGTTTCCGGATCTGTTGCAGTGCGGCGGTCCAGCGGTCTTTCGGAAAATATGTACCGCCCCATACCGGTCTGCCATCGGGGAGCGTAATCACATTGAGGGGCCAGCCGCCCTGCCCGGTCATAAGCTGTATGGCATTCATATATACCTGGTCTACATCCGGCCTTTCTTCCCGGTCTACTTTTATACTTATATAGCCGGCATTCATTATCGCAGCTACGCCCGGATTTTCAAAGCTTTCCTTTTCCATAACATGGCACCAGTGGCATGCAGCATAACCTATGCTGATGATCAGTAACTTGTTTTCCCGTACCGCTTTGTCAAGGATTTCCGGTTTCCACGGTTTCCAGTTTACGGGATTGTGCGCGTGTTGCAATAAATATGGGCTGGTTTCCCGGATAAGGTCATTAGTATCGTGTGGCATTTTCTCTTTATTTTGAACTGAGGTAAAAGCGGCATACCGGTGCAAACTCTCCTGTGTTATGGCACTTTACCATTCAAAAATATAACAAAAAAGCGTCTCAAAGATTTGAAACGCCCATAACAACTCAAACACTGGTGATTAAGTTAATATTTCATGTACAGTAGGGGAAAAGCGGTATACGGGGCTTTTAATCTACCTCAAAAGTAATTTTTACATTGACCCGGTAGTCCGTTATCTTGTCACCACTTACCATGGCACTTTGATCCTGTACATACACGGATTTTATGTTCTTCAGGGTCTTGGATGCTTGTTTTACTGCTTTTTGTGTGGCGTCTTCCCAACTTTCCGGAGAATTTGCCAGTAATTCGATTACCTTTAAAATTGCCATAATATTCGATTTTTTATAAATGCTTAATAGTCATAAATATACGGAATTATAGCGCATTATTAAAATAAATTTGCTTAAATTGTAGATTAAGAAACCGTTATAAACATCCGCATAATGTTTTGGTAACATTAAATTAACCTTGTATTAATTAAGTTGGCAGACTTTTGCGTCTGTAAAGATTACGTATGGAACAGGTGTATATGGTAATGCTGATAGCCTTAGCGTTGTTGGCAATAACAGATTTGGTTGTCGGGGTCAGTAATGATGCGGTTAATTTTTTAAATTCGGCAATAGGCTCCAAGGCGGTTCCGCTTCGAACCATTATGATTGTAGCCAGTGCGGGGATTGCCTGTGGGGCGTTGTTTTCGAGCGGTATGATGGAAATTGCCCGTAGTGGTATCTTTATCCCCGGAATGTTTACGTTTAACGAGGTCATGATTATTTTCATGGCGGTGATGATAGCAGACATCCTCTTATTGGATGTGTTCAATTCCATCGGTCTGCCTACCTCTACTACGGTATCTATTGTATTTGAACTTCTCGGTGCCGCGGTGTGCCTGGCTATCTATAAGATTCTCGTACAGGATGGCGACATGGCTACGCTGGGAGAATATATCAATACAGCCAAGGCCACGCAGATCGTAGTCAGTATCCTGCTTTCCGTAGCGCTGTCTTTTACAGTCGGAGGTTTGGTACAATATATCTCCCGGTTGGTATTTACGTTTCAGTTTGAAAAAAAGGTAAAATATATAGGAGGTATTTTCGGTGGATTAGCTATTACGGCCATTACGTTTTTTATGCTTATCAAAGGGCTGAAAGGTGTGTCCTTTATTCCTGTGGAAGTAACTTCCTGGATAAAAGATCACCAGTTAATCATTATAGGAGGGAGCCTGATCTTCTGGACGGTACTTTCCCAGATATTGATGACTGCGCTGAAGGTAAATATACTCCGGATGATCATAATCATTGGTACGTTTGCCCTGGCCATGGCTTTTGCCGGGAACGACCTGGTAAACTTTATCGGTGTGCCGATCGCCGCATATCAATCTTATGGTTTTTATGTCAATTCCGGTATGCCTGCCGACACTTACCTGATGGGAGAACTGGCAAGCGGAGAGATTGTAGCGCCGTTCTACTTTCTGTTATTTGCCGGTATAGTAATGGTAATTACCCTATGGACTTCCAAAAAGGCCCGTGACGTTATTGCTACCGGGGTGGACCTTTCCAGGCAGGGGGACGGTGCGGAGAAATTCTCCCCGAATGCCCTTTCCCGTTTTATTGTGAGGACTTCCTTATATGCGGGGATAGGGATTAATTATTTTCTGCCTAAATCCGTTCAGTTAAAGATAGACAAGCAGTTCGAGCAGCCGGAAGTAAGGCGTAAGAAAAAAGATGCCCCTGCCTTTGATATGGTCAGGGCGTCCGTAAACCTTATGGTAGCAAGTATACTGATCTCTATTGGTACTTCCCTCAAACTGCCGCTTTCTACCACGTATGTTACTTTTATGGTGGCTATGGGGACCTCTTTTGCCGATCGTGCCTGGGACAGGGAGAGCGCGGTGTACCGTGTAGCAGGAGTGTTTAATGTTATCGGGGGCTGGTTCCTCACCGCTATAGTGGCCTTTCTTTCGGCAGCTGTAATTGCGTATTTGTTGAGTATAGGAGGTATTGTGGCCTTTGTAGGGTTGCTTATCGTTGTTGCCGTTCTTCTGTATCGCAGTTCCAGAATACATGCTAAAAGAGCCAGAGAAGAAGAAGAAAAACGAAAGCTCCGTACCGAAGATATCATAACCATACACGAAATCGTGAATGACAGTTCGCATCATATATCCAAGGTCATAGGAAAAACCAATAAGCTGTACAGCGAAGTGGTGGATAACCTCGGACTACAGGAACTGAAAAAACTGAAAAAGAACAAAAAAACCCTGAAAAAACTCGAAGATGAGGTAGATGAACTGAAAGGAGAGCTGTTTTACTTTATCAAATCCCTCGATGAGTCTTCTATCGAAGCGAGTAAGTTCTATATCCTGATGCTGGACAACCTGCAGGATATGGTGCAATCTATCGGTTATATTGTGAAAAACAGCTATTCGCACGTTAATAACAATCACAAAAATCTTAAATTCAACCAGATAAGGGACCTGAAAGGAATAGATAATGACCTGCAGGTGCTGTTTGATAAGATTAAATATACCTTTGATAAGGAAACTTTTGGAGATATAGATAATATACTGGAGGAAAAACAGGAATTGTTCGACCGTGTATCCAATCTCATTCAAAAACAAATAGATCGTATACGTACTACGGAAACCAGCCCGAAGAATACGAAACTTTATTTCGGTCTGCTGCTGGAAACCAAAGATCTGATAACCGCCAGCATGAACCTTCTGGAGCTTTTCCGGGACTTTTACCAGGAATATAAGGAAGTAAAAGAGAAAGCGTTTCCTGTTTTGTAGACAGGCAGGTTATCTGTCAAAAAACAAATCCCGGATTTCAGGACCTTTTCAGGAAATGAAATCCGGGATTTTTTATGAAAACAGGATAGACTGAACTATCCGTTAATGGCAACTACTTCATTGACTTTACCGTGCATCATTTCTTTCAGCATGGCTTCAATGCCGTTTTTCAGGGTGAACGTCGAAGACGGACAACCGCTGCACGCTCCCTGTAATATCAATTTAACGACTTTACTATCCTCATCGTAAGATTCGAAAAGGATGTTACCCCCGTCACTGGCCACAGCCGGTTTTACATATTCTTCGATAATATTGATGATCTGCCTGGAGGTCTCGTCGAGGTTTTCGGCATATTGTGTGTCGGCAACAGTATTTTTGTTGGTCTTTTGCTCTTTGATGTCTTCCGATACCGTTGGTTTGCCTTCTTCAAGGTAAACGCGGATATATTCCCGGAGTTCCATAGTGATGTCGTTCCACTCCGCAATATCGTATTTGGTTATGGAAATGTAATTCTCATCCATAAAAACCTCTTTTACGAAAGGAAAATGAAACAGCGCCTGTGCCAGGGGAGCATCCTTGGCATCGTCTATATTTTTGAATTCGAAAGTAGAGATCACCAGTCTTTTATTGGCGACGAATTTCATTACAGCCGGATTGGGAGTACTTTCCGCGTAAACGGTGTAAGGAAGTTTTTTGCCGCCTTCATCTACCTTAATCACGGGCTGTCCGCTGTTCAGGTAACGCTCTATCTGCTCCGCAACCTCATTTTGTACTTCTTCCCATTCCACAATGTTATACCGCTCTATTGCTACAAAATTTCCGGAAATAAAAACGGTTTTTACAAACGGCAGATAAAACAACTGTTGTGCTAACGGGGAGTTCTTTGCCTCATCTATATTCTTGTATTCGTAACTTTTACGTTCTGTGAGAAACCTGTCCGCTTCAAACTTCAGGATAGCCGGGTTATTGGTGGGGTTTACTTTTATAGTGATCTTTTCCATGAGAGTCAAATTTTTATGCAAAGTTACATATAAGATATGAGAAATGTATGTTAAAGTGATTTGACGAAAGATTCCGGGGAGAGGAGTTTTAGTGTCTGCTCCTTTGGTATGTAGATTTGTATGATGTGTCCTGATCCTTACTACATGAAGTTCCTTCGTGTAGATGATATGGAACATCTTCATGTAAGTGATATAAAGCTAAATTAAAGGATGGGTGAAGGTATCTAAAGGACGGTTGGATTTCCTTTACCCGGTAAGGTATTTGGCAATCCCTGCTTAAGGTTCCGGCACTCCCGGATTTCCCCGACTTTATTTCGTAATTTTGAGTTTTAAAACTATAAAAATGATCCTGAAAAAAGTCAACGGAAAAGAGCCCCGTATGGGAGAAGATTGTTTTATTGCGGACAACGCGGTGATCGCGGGAGATGTCCGGATGGGCGATCAGTGCAGTGTGTGGTTTAATGCGGTTATACGCGGGGATGTGCATTATATAAAGTTGGGGAATAAGGTAAATGTACAGGACGGGGCGGTAATTCATGCTACATACCAAAAATCCCCCACCAATATAGGAAACAATGTTTCCATAGGGCACAATGCTATTGTACACGGATGTACGGTACACGACAATGTACTCATAGGTATGGGGAGTATCGTTATGGACGACTGTGTAGTGGAAAGTAACAGTATTATTGCGGCCGGCGCGGTAGTCACACAAAATACACGGGTGGAAGCCGGCAGTATTTATGCGGGGGTCCCCGCGAAGAAAGTAAAAGACATCAGCGAGGAACTCATTTCAGGTGAAATAGACCGTATTGCCAATAATTATGTGAAGTATTCCGGCTGGTTTAAGGAAGAAGAACAGAAGCCGTAAACATGTAAAAGGACCCGGTTTGTCCGTATAAATGCTTCCGCATCGTTTTTACAATATCCGGTGTGTTCGGGAGATGCCAATAAACATTTTACTATTTTTGCCCCAAACAAATACGATTTTTTTATGAACGCATACATATTCCCCGGTCAGGGGGCGCAATTTTCCGGAATGGGAACCGACCTGTATGAGAAGTCGGAAACAGCCCGGGAACTTTTTGAAAAAGCCAATGAAATTCTGGGATTTTCCATTACCGATATCATGTTTAAGGGATCGGATGAGGACCTGAAACAGACCAGGGTTACCCAGCCTGCGGTTTTTCTGCACTCGGTTGTCCTGAGCAAGACCCTTGGAGAGTCTTTTAAACCCGATATGGTGGCAGGACATTCCCTCGGAGAATTGTCTGCCCTGGTGGCTAACGGTACCCTGGATTTTGAAGACGGATTAAAACTTGTATTCCAGAGAGCTATGGCCATGCAGAAAGCCTGTGAATTACAGCCAAGTACCATGGCTGCCGTACTCGGACTGGAAGATGCAGTGGTAGAAAAGATATGTGAAGAGACCGAAGGGATAGTAGTTGCTGCAAATTATAACTGTCCCGGACAATTGGTGATCTCCGGAGAAGTGGAAGCAGTTAACAGAGCCTGTGAAGCCCTCAAAGAAGCCGGCGCCAGAAGGGCTTTGGTATTGCCGGTCGGAGGGGCTTTTCATTCTCCCCTGATGGAACCTGCCCGGGAAGAACTGGCCGCAGCCATAGAACAGACAAAATTTCATAAACCGGGATGTCCCATTTATCAGAATGTGACCACTACGGCAATAACGGATGCCGAAGAGATAAAAAAGAACCTCATGGTTCAGCTTACCGCCCCGGTAAAATGGACACAGAGTATACAGAACATGATAGCCGGGGGTGCGACCCTGTTTACGGAAGTAGGACCGGGGAAAGTGCTGCAGGGACTGGTAAAAAAAATAGACAGGAACGCAGAAGTTACCTCGGCGTAATAGCTGTACATCCGGATAAGGAAAAATACCCGGTCATCCCGGACAGAACCGAAGTCTCCTTCAGTGGGTTCATTCCCGGTTCTGTCCGGGATGACAGTTTTTAATACTTCCGGTATTGTCATTCAGGGAGGTTTTTTCCTTCGGGATAGATACCTGTAGTTTGTTTACAGGAGATTTTACAGATTTTTTTTTGTTAATTGCCTATTGCATAATAGAGGCGTCTTTAATATCTTGCATCTGTATTTTTATTTTTTGACTTGGTATTTTATTTGTTAAACCTTATCTTTTAAATTTTAGGTATTATGTCATTTAAAGCTATTTTAAGCGTTGGCGGCAAGAAGGTAAATATCTTAAGCGTCAATTATGACCTGGCACAGGAAGTGGATGCAACAGGTCGCCCTTCATCGGTGACACGCGGCGGAAGGATCAACCTTATCGTAGAGTCTACCGGAGAGTCTTTCTTCTTTGAGTGGATGACCAATAATTTCGAGCGTAAAAACGGAACGATTACGTACATTAAACGCGACACGGAAGCCAAACTGAAAGAGGTGAATTTTGTCGAAGGATATCTCGTGAAATACAGGGAAAACTTCGATGCTGTAGGTTATAACCCGTTGACGGAGACCTTTACCATTTCCTGCCGGGAATTGTCCTGCGGTGGCGGAGCTCATATCAACGAATGGGTATAATTCAGGTTCGTATTACAAAAACAATATAAAGGAGTGCTTAAGCGCTCCTTTTTTACATACTGCTGCCCGGAACAACTGGAACCTGGAACCCAAACCTGAAACCTGAAACCTGGAACCTGGAACCCAAACCTGAAACCTGGAATCTGGAACCTGAAACCCGAAACAGTCTATAACATTGATTTTCAGACATTTTTCTGCACCACCTCAAAAACTTTGCTGCCGTCACATTTCAAGGTTTTGGAAGGGAATTTGAGCAACAGGGCATAATCGTGTGTGGCCATGAGAATGGTACGGCCGTTGCGGTTTATTTCCTGAAGAACTTTCATAACTTCCACACTGGTCTGCGGGTCCAGGTTTCCGGTAGGTTCATCGGCAAGGATTAATTCCGGGTCGTTAAGCAGTGCACGGGCAATGGCTACACGTTGCTGTTCCCCGCCCGACAGCTGATGCGGAAACTTAAAGCCTTTGGTTTTCATGCCTACGCGACCCAGTACCTCTTCTATTTTGGCTGCCATTTCTTCCTTGTCCTTCCACCCGGTAGCCTTCAGTACGAAGAGAAGGTTGTCGTTTACCGTGCGGTCCGGTAGCAGGTTAAAATCCTGGAATACAATACCGAGTTTACGTCGCAGAAACGGAATATCCTTTTCCTTAAGGGCTCTCAGGTCAAAATCCGTAACCATACCCGAACCCTGGGTAAGCGGAAGGTCGCCATAGAGCGTTTTCATAAAGCTGCTCTTACCGCTTCCGGTCTTTCCTATAAGGTAGACAAATTCCCCCTTGTTAACGGCCAGGTTTATTTCACTGAGCACCAGGTTTTCTCTTTGATAGATGGCAACATCTCTTAGTTCTACGATGGTATTCGACATATTTTGGGTTTTACGGAGGTAAAAATAATAAAAGTTAAGGGTCGGGGTTCAAGGTGTATCGTTAAATTCATGGGAATAAGTATCAAAAGTAAAAAAAATCCTTGCTTTTACCACCTTGTTTCTAAGCTTTAATCTGTGTGCAAATAACGTTTTTATAATTCCGTAAGAATGGAACTGTAAAGGAAATCTTAATTTGCTACCGGTTAATCTCATTGTGGATAATTATAAATGAAAAGCTGCGTTATAGGTTGTATATTCGGTTATCTTTGAGTGACGAAAAAAAATCATTTATGCATTACAGAAAGGTTATCCCGCTTTTTGCGAGTTGTTGTTTTACGATGATGGCAATGGCGCAAATGTCTGAAGTATATACCTATAACGACAAGGATTATGAAAAAGCGCTGGAGTTGTATAACAGCAAACAGTACCGCGCTGCCCAGCTTGCATTTGAGAAAGTAAAAATGCGGACAAAGGATGAGGAAGTGGAAGCAAACAGCGCTTACTATGTCGCCGGAAGCGCTATTCGGCTGGAGCAGTTGGGAGCGGATAAACTGATGGAGAATTTTGTACGGAACTATCCGACTTCCACCAAACGAAACACGGCCTATATCGATGCCGGCGATTATTATTTTTCCAACGGAAAATACCCGCAGGCACTGAAATGGTACAGCAAAGCCGAAGACCAGGGAATGAGCGCCAAAGAACGCGATGCCTTTAATTTTAAAAAGGGATATGCCCTGTTTACGGTAAAGCGCCACAGCGATGCCAAAACCTATCTGAACCGGGTGGCAACTTCGGAAGAGTACGGGCCCAGGGCCAAGTATTACCTCGGGTATATGGCATATGAAGGAGATGATTATAATGAAGCCAATCAGTACTTCGAGCAGGTTACGGGTGAGAAAGAACTCAGTAAAAACCTGTCTTACTACCAGGCGGATATGAATTTTAAAGCCGGGAAGTTCGAGGAGGCTATCCGGCTGGCCAAGGAGCAATTGTCCAAATCAGATCCGAAAGAAGTCTCCGAGCTCAACAAGATCATAGGTGAAAGTTATTTCAACCTTAAACAATATGAAGCTGCGGTACCTTATCTGAAAGCGTATAAGGGCAAGCAGGGGAGGTGGAATAACACGGATTTCTACCAGCTCGGTTATGCTTATTACAAACAGGGCGATTACGAAAACGCCATAAACCAGTTCAATAAAATCGTCGGAGGAAACGATTTCGTAGCGCAGAATGCCTATTACCACCTGGCGGAATGCTATCTGAAAACAGATAAAAAACAACAGGCCCTTAACGCGTTCCGCAATGCCTCACAAATGGATTTTGACGAAAGAATACAGGAGGATGCGCTCCTCAATTACGCCAGGTTGAGTTATGATATAGGCAACCCTTACCAAAGTGTTCCGGAAGTATTGTTGTCTTTTATAGAGAAATATCCCGATTCCGGATACAAGCAGGAGATCGAAGGCTTGCTGGTAGATTCTTATGTCACCTCAAAAGACTACGATGCCGCTTTACAGGTACTGCAAAAGAACAATTCGTACAGTAATAAGGAAACATACCAGAAAGTAGCTTTTTACCGTGGTGTGGAATTGTTCCGCGATGGAAAATATGAAGAGGCCGGGGAGTATTTCGACAAGTCCGCCAAAGAACCGCAGGACCGGAACTACCTGGCAAGGGCAATTTACTGGCGGGGGGAAACCGCGTATTTATCCAATAAGTACGATCAGGCAATTGTAGATTTTAAGGACTTTATCAATAGCCCTGCCGCACCCGTAACTCCCGAATACGACCGGGTGAATTACCAGTTGGGATATACTTATTTTAAGCAGAAGAATTACGATCAGGCCATTATCTATATGGAAAGATACCTGAACGATAATACCGGGCAGGACCGGGAAAGGGTAAACGATGCCTGGTTGCGTTTGGGAGACAGCTATTTTGTAACCGGAAAATACTGGCCGGCTATGGAAGCTTACAATAAGGCCATAGCCATGAAAGAAGCACATACCGATTACGCGCATTTCCAAAAGGCGATAAGCTATGGTTTTGTGGACCGTACGCCGACAAAGATCGAAGAACTCGATAAGTTTATAAAAAATTATCCCGATTCCGATCTGAGGGACGATGCCATGTATGAGCTGGGGAATACTTACGTTTCGCAAAACCAGGTGTCTGCCGGGGTGGAAATATACAACCGCCTGGTAAAAGAATATTCGCTAAGTCCTTATGTGCCGAAAAGTATGCTTCGGGAGGGACTCGTATATTACAACGCTGAAGAAAATGACAAAGCCCTGGAAAAATTCCGCAGCGTTGTTAATTATTATCCCAATACGCCGGAAGCCCTGCAGGCCGTATCTACGGCAAAGCTTATTTATGTGGACATGGGCCGGGTAGATGAATATGCCAATTGGGTAAAAGGACTCGATTTTGTAGAAGTAACCGATGCCGAACTGGACAATGCTACTTTCGAATCCGCGGAAAAACAATATGCGCAGAACAATACTGCGGAAGCCATTAAAGGATTTGAGACTTATCTGGCCAAATTCCCAAAAGGATTGCATGCCCTTGAAGCAAATTTCTATACTGCACAATCTTATTTCCTGAAAGGGGAAAAATCCAGGGCGGTACCTTACTATGAAAAGGTAACGGAGCAGGGAAGGAACGAATTTACAGAGCAGAGCTTAACCCGTCTCGGGCAGATTTTCCTGGATGAAGATAACTACAAAAAGGCTGTCCCCGTTTTAAAACAACTGGAAGAAGTTTCCGGATCGTCGCAAAACCTGACTTTTGCCCGCTCCAACCTGATGAAAGCCAATTACGAACTAAAAAATTATCCCGAAGCTATCCGTTACGCACAGGAGGTGCTCCGTAATGAAAATACGGATAACAGGATAAAAAGCGATGCCCATACTATGATAGCCCGCGCCGCTATAGAAACAGGGGATGAGGCTACGGCAAAAAAAGCGTATGCCGAGGTCGGAAAAATAGCTACCGGTTCCCTGGCTGCCGAAGCCCTTTACTACGATGCCTACTTTAAAAACAAAGAGGGCGCTTATGAAGCCTCCAATAAAAGCGTACAAAAACTGGCCAGCGATTATTCCGGGTATAAGGAATTCGGAGCTAAAGGGTTAGTGCTGATGGCAAAGAACTTCTACGCTATGGACGATGCATTCCAGGCTACTTATATACTGGAAAGTGTTATCAGTAATTTCGAAGATTACCCGGATGTAGTCCTCGAAGCCCGTAATGAACTGTCGCGTATAAAGGGAGAAGAGGCTAAACGGAACTCTTCCGTAAACCCGAATAATAATTAAAATTCCATACCTGTATAATGTATCATATATATAATAATACCGGGAAATCGGTGTATTGTACCGAAGGGGTAAAAAGCAATACCCGAAGATCAAATACGAAAAACCGGCAACCGGAAATACCGGGAATGAAGCGCTTGTGGTTGCTGACAGTTGTATTTATTTCCCTTTCGCCGGGTTTTGCCCAGGAAAAAGAGAACATAGGTACGGAGACAGTAGATGTGGTAAGGCCTTACAAGGCAAATATTTCCGACGCGTTTAAAGTGCGTGAGGTTCCGGCCCTGGACGATTCCACGTTGTTAAAGAAAAAGGAAATAGATTACAGCATTTTTTCCGTTCCCGTAGCATCCACATTCGTCCCTGCCAAAGGAAAAGTCTCCGGGATAGAAAAGAAGAAACAGGATATGTTGTATAACACCTATGTTTCCCTGGGGCTGGGAAATTACAGTACCGCTCTGCTCGATTTTTATACCAGCAGGGAGATCAGTAAAGATCAATCTTTCGACATCGGGCTCAACCACCACTCCGCACAGGGGCAACTGAACGAAACGGAACTGGACACCAAGTTTTTTGACACCCAACTGGAAGCGGCATACAGAAATGCAGGCCGTTTTTACCGCTGGGGGGTGAGCGGTAACTTCCGGCACCAGATATACAACTGGTACGGCTTGCCGGAACAGGCCGGTTTTGACCAGAGCGTGATAGATGGTATAGATGAAAGGCAAACCTATTATACAGCTTCGGTGGGAGGAAACCTGGAAGCCATAGACGAATCTGTATTCACCGGAGGAGAACTTACTTTAAGACGTTTCTGGGATGCCCATGACTCCGGGGAAAACAGGGCGATACTAAACCCTTCGTTTCAATTCCCCGTGGGAGAGGAGCTGATTACAGCACATGTCTTCGCCGATTATGTAGGAGGGGAATTCAAGCGTGGATATTTTACCGATGAAAAATGGAAATACAGCAACCTGCTTTTGGGAGTAAATCCCAACCTGGTAATAGATGGTGAAGACTTTAGCATTAGCCTTGGAGCTTCTGTTTTCTACGGTATGGATATCGAGAATGATGACAACGACTTTTATATCTATCCGCAGGTAAGAGCATCCTATCGTCTCGTAGAGGAATTTGTAACCCTCTACGGAGGTGTGGTAGGCGGCCTGGACCAGAATTCTTATTACGATTTTGCTCAGGAGAATTTTTTCGTATCCCCTACGTTGGGTATCACTCCAACAGACAGGCAATACGATGCCTATGTGGGAATGAAAGGGAAGCTGTCTTCCAATATAGGATATAATATAAAAGGGTCTTACCGGGCGGAAAATAACAAACCGTTGTTCCGTGCCAACCAGGTAAATGTTGCGGGTAATGAAAACCAGGGGTATGTTTACGGGAATTCCTTCGGGGTGGTATATGACGATGTAACCACATATTCCGCTTTCGGAGAGATCCATGCGGATATAGACCGTAATCTTACTCTCGGTGTCAATGCCGAAATATCCGGTTATGATACGGACAATGAACAGGAGGCGTGGAACCTTCCCATAGTACAGGGATCTTTCTTCGGGGATTACCAGATCGGGGAACATTGGTTTGCCGGGGCCAACATATTTTTTGTAGGTAAGCGAAAAGACCTGTATGTGCCGGAATCCTTAGTGACCACAGAATCGCAAGTAGTGGATCTGGACAGTTACTTTGATGTTAACGTCCGCCTGGGATACCGCTTTAACGATCAGTTGTCGGTTTTTGCCAAGGCCAATAACATAGCAAACAATCAATATACAAGGTGGATGAACTTCCAGGTTCAGGGATTCCAGATACTGGGAGGAGTAACGTATAAATTCGATATGTAATCCACGGATACATAACTGAAAAGAGGCGCTCAAAGGCGTCTCTTTTCAGTTATGTATCTCTGTTTTGTTGGTATTGTCGTAATCTTGCTTATACTCTTTTAGGATTGTGGCTGCCCGATCCTTTGAATTGCCGGGGAGTACCTGCGGTATGCTTCTCCCGTCAGTACTCGGGCCAGGTGTTCGGAGATGGCGCCATTTGCGAGCCGGTCGAGCCAGAGGTATTCTCCTGCCGCATTGATCTCCAGGAAGTAATATTCGTCCTGCGGGGTAACTATGATATCTATGGCTCCGTAATTAACCTCGTAAACATCCATTAACCGAAGCAGCTTTTCCCTGATATCTTCCGGCAGTGCATAAGGTTCCCACTGGCTGAGAAGCGTGTTCCCTTCCCGACGCCAATCAATCTTTGCATTTTCCAGTTTCGCGGAATCTATGGCATAGGTGAACACAGCATTTCCCACTATGGTCACTCGTAATTCCCTGGCTTTTTCCAGTTTTTCCTGGAATTGCATGGGGCAGTACTGCAGGGTATCTATGGCGTCCAGGTCTTTTTCGGATACTACATTGGTAAACACCACATGCTCTTTGCCCTCCCTGTATATCGCAAAAGAACTTTGCATTTTAACAATGGTCCCCTGTGGATGCGACCGTACAAAATCGCGTGCTTCTTCCGGGTTGTTGGTGATACAGGTATCCGGTATACGGAGTCCCAGGGAAGAAGCTATTTTCATTTGTTCTTCCTTGCTGTCCAGCCTTCGGTACTTACTGAACCTGTCTATCTGAAAACAGGGCATACTTTCCAGCATCCCGAAAAGGGTCCGCCGTATTTCCTTCTGTGCGCTGGTAAGGTAGGTGCCTTCCAGTATGTTTTGTAATCCGGCAGCGAGGTTATGACTTCGCCGGTACCACACGGCTGTTATATCGTGAAGGGACTCACGGTTTTCGTCGACATCCAGGAAAACCTGCCAGGCGCTGTTTTCGAAACGGCTGCTGAGACGATATTTTAACGGGTATTCATCTACATTAAAGCGGATGACCTGTGCCCCCGACTCTTTTAAAAAACCGGAGACCGCAGCTATAGAGGCATTGTCTTTGGAATGGGTGATAATCAGTATTTTCTGCATAAGTTGTAATTTGGGGTTCGAGGGTTTATATTCGTGCAATTAGTTTTTCTGCTATGGTCTCTCCTATGGGATACCCGAGATCGCGTTGCAGCATACCCCATTCTCCCTGGGGATTCACTTCCAGAAAGATGTAGCGTCCGTCTGTATGGCGTATTATATCCAGGGCTCCGAAGAACAGGCCTGTTTCCCGCATCATTGCGGTGAGGGAGTCCTGTATGTCATCCGGCAGCGTATAAGGTTCCCACACAATGTTTTTATCGGTAGCGATCCTCCAGTCTGTTTTGCCACGTACCGAATCCCCGGCATCAATCTTCCCGGTAAAAAAGGTTCCGTCCACGTAGATAATACGGAGTTCATATGCTTTCGGGATCATTTCCTGGAAGATCATGGGGCAGAGCGGAAGTGCATCCAGTCGCTCCAGGTCTTTTTCCGCAATGGAAGTGGTCGGAAAAAAAGGGGCATCTCCACGCATACTTCTGGACAGGGAGCCATGCAGTTTAGCAATCATTTTCTTATTGCAATCCTTGTGGAAAAACGATGTTGCCTTTTCCGGATCGTTTGTAAACAGGCTTTTTGGTATTTCCAGCCCGTTCCGGGAAGCTGATTGTAACTGCTCAAGCTTATTTTTACTCACTTCGTGGTCTGTATGCATAGGGTTCATCCAGGGGAGGTGGCGGAGCGATTCGAAAAAAATGTTCCGCATGGTGGCGTACTCCTGGATGTATATTTGGTGGTATTCCGGTGCCAGATCCCGGGGAGGGTGAATAGCCCAGAGTTTCCGGTACCAGACCGCTTCGATGTCTTTGACAGAAAAACCGCAGTCCCCGACCGACCAGAAGAGGTCCTTCCGGTTATTGTTGCAGGTATAACCGAATCGCGATTGGTGGGAGAAAAGATCTGTGTCCATCCGGAAAGTTTCTTTACCGAGAGCTTCACATTTTTTCCGGACAATATCTATGGTATAATGGTCTTGGCTATGGGTAAGAAGTAAAATCATCGGGGCTGATGTTTCATGGTTCAGAACAGGTTATTAAAAGACAATAGCCCCGAAAGGCTATTGTCGTGTCACAGAGATAAATCTCGTTGTTCTACATGATATCTCCTTCTTCGTCGTCATCCGAAGGAAACTTCTGGGTCACATCGCCTCCGCCATCCTGGTCCAGGACAGGCTTGGTGATGGTAGATGTAGTACCGCTTCCATCCTCTTCCTGGTCGGAAGGGAATTTAAGGGTAGCACCGCCCTGTACACTTTCTTGTTCCTCTCCGGATACCTGATGCTCCAGGAAATTTGCGAAAAATGGCTTTTTCAGGCTCTTGTTTTCTTTTTTCATGATAGAAAAATTAATTTGGGGTTAATACTTATTTTAATATTTAAATGATGTCTAAAATAGGGAAAGGTTGCAAAAAACGTAGTATTAATATGTTAAATTTTTTGTAGTGGCAATCCTATAGTATTAAAACTGGTGTTTTGTCAATTAAGATCAACACTATTTTCATATAGTTCCAGTGGAAGTCCGTCCGGATCCGCAAAGAATGTAAACCTTTTACCGGTAAGAGGGTCTTTACGGATGTCTTCTGCCGTAATTCCGTTTTCGTGCAACATTTCCAGTTCCCTATCCAGGTTTTCTACCTCAAAAGCAAGATGGCGCAGTCCCGTGGCTTCCGGACGGGAAACACGGGGCGGAGGATCGGGAAAAGAGAATAGCTCAATACTATAGTTCCCCCGGAGGGCAAGATCCAGTTTATAAGATTTTCTTTCCTCTCTGTAGGTTTCTTTCAGGATGGTAAAGCCCAGTACTTCGGTATAAAAAGCTTTTGACCTTTCATAATCGGAGCAAATAATGGCTATATGATGTATTTTATTTAAACGGAGCATGGGGAAGGTTTAATTTTTTCCGATCCATTTGCTTGCCGTAGGAGCCGTATAACGGTCCATTTTATCCAGGAGATCGTCTATATGTTCACTTACGAGCAGCATGTTCCGGTTCACTTCTTTTAGCAATCCCCGCGAGGTCATGGTATCCAGTAATTGTACCAGTCCGTCATAGAAACCTTCTGTATTGAGCAGGCCTACAGGTTTTCGGTGCAATTGTAACTGTGCATTGGTAAGGGCTTCAAAAAGTTCATCCAGGGTGCCGTACCCTCCGGGCAGGGCTATAATACCATCGGCCATTTCTTCTATTTTTATTTTTCGTTGCGACATGGTTTCTACCAATAGAAGTTCCGTAAGCCTTTCATGGGCGATCTCTTTATTTCGCAGAAAGTCAGGCAATACACCTGTTACTTTTCCGCCTTCGTTCAGGGCGCCGTCCGCTATAGCACCCATAAGGCCTACGTGAGCCCCGCCGTAAACGAGTTCTATATTTCGTTGCGCCAGGGTTTTGCCCAATAGAAAGGCCTGTTCTTTATAAACCGGGTCGTTTCCGTCGTTGGAACCGCAGTAAACCGTAATTCTTTTCATTTTTCCGTAGAATATAAGAGTTAATCGTGTTTTATTATTGCCTGTGCAGGACAGCTTTTAAAAAGTTATTTTCATCAGCCAGTCCGTTTGTTTGTCCTTTCCTATGACAAACGGGTGTTCGCCGAATTTCACAAAACCGTTTTTCTCGTAAAACGCAATGGCTCTGGTGTTTTTATCCCAGACTCCCAGCCACATATAAGAGGCGTTTTGTTCCCTGCTCACGTCTATGGCTTTCCGGATGAGGTCGTTTCCGAGTTTTTTCCCCTGGACCGACCGGAGCAGGTAAATGCGTTCCAGTTCCATAGATCCGGGATCATTTATATCGGTTTGTGCCCCTGCGAGGTTGAGTTTAAAATACCCTACCGGTTCCCCGCGGTCATAGGCCAGGTAAAAAAAGGAAAGGCCGCTTTGCAGTTCTTCTTGTACCAGTTCGCGGGCAAAAGCTTTCTCCATATACGATTTAAAGTCTTCCGGATCGTTTTGGGAGGCATAGGTCTCCGTAAAGGTCACTTTAGATAATTCCAGCAGGACATCCATGTGGGCCGTAGTGCATTGTTTGAATGAAAGAGGCATGATACATTATTTTTGGGTTTAGTACATGATAAAAATTAATTTCGTCATACGGGTATGTCTGTGGTCAAGTGTACGGGTTATCAGTATCCATCCACATACCCGAACACCCGAATACCAAAGGTCAATATGCGTTTGCCTTGTGGTAATACATACGATGTTAATTGAAATAAAAAAATGTCATGTACTGAAATTTTTGGATTTTTAAAATACGTAATTCTTGGGAAAACAAACAAACTTTGCCGTGCAATTATTTATTACGGAAATCCGGCGATTCCGTAACGGGGATACTTCTTTTTAATTGCAGCTTTTTTATATCTTTGGAGCCGTGATGAAACCTGTGGTAAGAATTAAGCAACCGATTTACACCGAGATGGAACTTTTCGAGAAAAAGTTCTACGAAGCTATGTCTTCCAAGGTTTCCCTTCTCAATCGCATTACCTATTATATCGTAAACCGTAAAGGGAAGCAGATGCGCCCCATGTTTGTCTTTCTCGTAGCCAAAATGGTTTCAGGGGGGGAGGTAAACGAACGAACGTACCGGGGGGCCTCCGTTATAGAACTCATTCACACCGCCACCCTGGTGCATGACGATGTGGTGGACGACAGTAACCGCCGTCGTGGCTTTTTCTCCCTCAATGCCTTGTGGAAAAATAAAATTGCCGTCCTGGTGGGAGATTATCTTCTCTCCAAAGGATTACTGTTATCCATAGATAATGACGATTTTGATTTGCTCAAGATCATTTCCGTAGCGGTAAGAGAGATGAGTGAAGGAGAGTTATTGCAGATCGAAAAAGCAAGACGGCTGGATATTACCGAAGAGATATATTACGAGATCATCCGGCAGAAGACCGCAACGCTGATAGCTGCCTGCTGTGCACTCGGGGCCTGTTCCGTAAAGCCTGCTTCGGAAGAAATAGAGAAAATGCGGAAGTTCGGGGAACTTATCGGTATGGCATTCCAGATTAAGGATGACCTTTTCGATTACGGAGAAGACCGTATCGGTAAACCTACCGGAATAGATATCAAAGAACAAAAAATGACCCTCCCTCTTATTTATACGCTCAATAATTGTTCGGAAAAGGATAAGCGATGGCTGATAAACTCCGTGAAGAACCACAACAAAAATGCTGCCCGTGTAAAGGAAGTCATTGCCTTTGTAAAACAAAACGGGGGCCTGGAATACGCCGAGCAAAAGATGAAAGAGTTTCAGCAGGAGGCCTTACAATTGCTGGACATCTACCCGGAATCCGAATACAAAAGTTCTTTGGAACTTATGGTAAACTACGTTATAGACCGGAAGAAATAATATCCGGAACAATCTGAATACGAATTATTTCCCGGGAGAAGAAAGGGTGTGCAGCCTTTACAAGACGGCTGTTTTTCTATACTTTTCAGAAAAAATATCAAAAAAACCACATGTCCGGGCAACCTTTAAAACGCTTTTTTCGTCTATGTAAATAGAAACACCAATGAAAAAGCAACTCTTGAAGATCATACCCCTTTATAAGGATGAAACCAAACTGGTGAAAAAGGCTTCCGAAAACAACCGGGAAGCCCAGCACGAACTTTATAAGAAGTATGCTTCGAAGATGCTGAGTGTTTGCAGGTATTACATCAAAGACGAACAGTTTGCCGAAGATGTGATGATAACCGGTTTTTTCAAGGTTTTCACATATATCGGTACATTCCGGAAGGAGGGAAGTTTTGAAGGCTGGGTACGGCGGATCATGGTCCGGGAGTGCATATCCTTCCTGCGAAAAGAACAGTCCCTTTCTTTCCTGGAAGAAGAGGGTGCCCCCGCGATCAAAGAATGCGGGGCTCCGGGGTATACGGAAATGGATACGGAAGACATCCAGTTACTCATAGACGGCTTGCCGGACGGATATAAAACCGTGTTCCTGATGTATGCCGTGGAGGGATATTCCCATAAGGAAATAGCCGCAACACTGCGTATTTCGGAGAGTACTTCCAAATCGCAGTTGTTCAAAGCGCGAAAAATGCTACAGGAAAAGATAAAGGAATTAAAAAAAAGGGAGAATGGGACACGATAATACCGATAAACATATAAAACGGAAACTCGAAGAAAGGCGTCTGGAACCTTCGGCAGATGCCTGGAATAAATTGGAAGAAAAACTGGAAAAGACTTCCTCTCCCCGCCGGGCAGGGAACAGTACACTTTACTGGATTGCCGCGTCTGTTATGGTGATGTTATCCGTAGGAATATGGATTTCACAGGACAATAATGTGCAACAACACATTCCGGTGGTTACCGATGTAGGTGGGGAAAAAGAAAGTCCGGAGGAGGAGAAAGTAGTTGTAGTGTCGGTTACGGAAGAAAAAGACGAAATACCCGTGGAAGAACAAAAACCGACTGAAAATTCGGATAAAAAAGAAAATCACCGGTTGAATTCCCCGGAGAGAAAAGCAATTCCGTTTCCGGAAGATAAAGGGAGAGAGGACGCATTGGTATCACACGAAGAAGAACGGGCAACCGGATTTGAAGATAAGAAAGTAGAAGAAGTAGTTTCCAGGATTATGGAAATACACGAAAAGAGGCAGGTTACCGATGAAGAGATAGAGAGTTTACTCGCCGAAGCCCAGAGAGAAATAGATTCGCAGCGTATTATTATAAAACAGACCGGTACCGTAGATGCCATGGCCCTCCTGGAAGAGGTGGAAACGGAACTGGACAAATCGTTCCGGGATAAGGTTTTCGAAGCCCTCAAGGAAGGATTTGTAAAAGTAAAAACAGCGGTGGCCAACCGTAACGAGTAGTTCATTCATCAATCAAAATTCATTCATCATGTTACGTATTATCAGCTATATCACTTATGTGATCCTGTTATTTATTGCCCAGAATTTATGCGCCCAGACGGAGCAGGAGAAAGACAGCTCGGATATCCGCATACAGGAAAGGGTATTGCAAGCCATTGACACAGAAAAAGAAAGAGTGGTAAAGGAGGAAAAAACCAGGTTAAAGAAAGAAGTGGAACTTATCCGGCAACTGGAGAGCGAAGGTGAGATTACGAAGGAAGAAGCGCAGGACAGAAAAGAGAAAGAAGCGAGGAGAACAGCCCTGAATATAGAAAATAAACTCGCTGTTCTTGAAAATAAGAGGGCATTAGTAGAACGCGGCGAAGAAAAGGGCTGGGAATACCTTCGGGCGGCTACCCTGGGCATTGGCATAGGAAATGACTATGACGGAAACGGAAGCAGGCTTATCGGGCTACAGTTTGAAAACCGGAGAAAAGATAAAAAGTATGACCGGAGGACGTATTCGGATATTGTCATGGCTTTCGGGTTCAACAATGCGCTGATCGAGGGTGAATCCCTTAACGACAGCCCTTATAAAATAGGTGGAAGCCGCTTTTTTGAACTCGGCTGGCAGTGGAAAACGCGGGTCCTGAAAAACAGCAATGCCGTTAGGGTAAGTTACGGTTTGTCTTTTCAGTCTAACGGACTGAAGCCTAAAGACAACCAGTATTTTGAAAAGGAAGGCGAGATCACTACCCTGAAAACCTATCCTTACGATCTTAAAAAGTCCAAATTCCGCCAGGATAACCTTGTGGTCCCCGTTTTTTTCGAATTCGGTCCCTCCAGGCGGACGGAGCACGAGGAATATTTCCGCTATTCCACCCGAAGAAAATTTAATGTGGGTATCGGTGGATATGCCGGGGTAAACCTCACTTCTCGGCAGAAGTTAAAATATACAAGGGAAGGCAGCACCAGCAGGGAAAAGATCAAAGACGATTACAACACGAATAATTTCGTATACGGACTTGCGGCATATGCGGGTATCGGGGGCTGTTCGCTGTATCTCAAATACGATCTGAACCCTGTTTTTAAGAGTCCGAACGTCAAACAGAACAACATTTCACTGGGGCTTCGTTTTGAATTATAGAAATAGAAGGTGGGTATTAACAAAGCAAATACCTCTTAAAAATTCAAATTGTTTTTTTGTTTTGGAGTGGGGGGATAGGAAAATAAAGAGAATATCTTCAAAACTAAAAAACTCCGAACGCATCAACTCTCCAACTCTTTAATATTCCTTATTTTTGATTCCCGTTTTGCGCGGGAATCTTTAATTTTATAAAAAAGGCTCTAAGATTGATTTCCAAGGAAACCATAGACAAAGTTTTTGAGACCGCCCGGGTAGAGGAGGTCATCGGCGATTTCGTGCAGTTAAAAAAATCAGGTTCCAATTTTAAGGGGTTAAGTCCCTTTACCGACGAACGGACGCCCAGCTTCATGGTGTCTCCGGTAAAACAGATCTGGAAAGACTTTTCGTCGGGCAAAGGGGGAAATGTTGTTGCTTTCCTGATGGAACACGAGCATTTTACCTATCCGGAAGCTATAAAATACCTCGCGAAAAAGTACAATATAGAGATAGAGGAGACCGAACAGACCGACGAGCAAAAACAGCAGGCGGATGAAAGGGAAAGTATGTACCTGGTCAGCGAGTTTGCCAGGGATTATTTTGAAAATGTCCTCTGGAAGACCGAGCCCGGGAAGGCCATAGGGCTTACGTACTTTAAGGAGCGCGGCTTTACGGACGGGACGATAAAGAAATTCGGACTCGGATATTCTCCCGATGAATGGGAAGTGTTCACGAAAGAAGCCCTTGCAAAAGGATATCAGCTGGAATTCCTGGAAAAAACGGGATTGACCATTGTCAAGGAAAATGAGGGTGGTACGGGCCGGAAGCAATTCGACCGCTTTAAAGGGCGGGTAATGTTTCCCATTCAGTCCATGAGTGGCAGGGTGCTGGGTTTCGGAGGAAGGATACTTACCAACGACAAAAAAGCGGCCAAGTACCTGAATTCCCCGGAAAGTACCATCTATCACAAAAGTAAGGTGCTTTACGGTATATACCATGCCAAACAGGCCATAGCGAAACAAGACAATTGCTACCTGGTGGAAGGGTATACCGATGTTATCCAGTTTCACCAGAGAGGTATAGAAAATGTGGTAGCCTCCAGCGGAACTGCACTGACACCGGAACAGATAAGACTTATACACAGGCTCACCAACAACATAACGGTTCTTTTTGACGGGGATGCGGCGGGGCTGCGGGCATCGGTCCGTGGAGTGGACCTTATCCTCGAACAGGGAATGAATGTAAAGGTCTGTGCATTCCCCGAAGGAGAAGATCCGGACAGCTTTGCCAGGGCAAATTCGCTGGAAGAAATAAAACAATATCTCGGAGACAACGCGAAGGACTTCATCCGTTTCAAAGCCTCCCTGCTTATGGAAGAGGCAAAGGACGACCCGATACGGAAGGCGGAGACCATAAGAGATATAGTAAATAGTATTTCCAGGATACCCGACAGGATACAGCGCGAGATCTACGTACAGGAATGTTCCAGGATCATGGACATTTCGGAAGAAGTCTTATTCAATACCCTGGCGCAGATAGGACGAAAAGAAATAGCGGATGCCGACAAAAAAATCAGGAAAGAACGACAGGGGAGGGCTTTTGAAGTAGTAAAAGATTCGCGGGAAAAGCTGGAAAAAGTGGATCAACAGTATCTTCTGGAGCGGAAGATCATAGAGGTACTGATGCTATACGGAAGAAAAAAGGAAGAATTTGAGGATTTTATACTCAAGCAGGATGATGAAGGAGAACTGAAACTGGAACGGGTAGTACATAACAGTCTCGTTTTTGAGAAAATATTCCTGGATTTACAGGAAGATGAAGTAGAACTGAGTAATCCCGTTTTCCGGAAAATATATCCGCAGCTTATACAACAACTCAACGAGCAGGAAGGATTTTCCGTGAAGAGTTTTGTGCATATGATGGAAAATGATGTTGCGGATGAGGTGACATCCATTCTTATGGAAGAAGAAAAGTATACCTTACACCGGTGGGAGGAGCAGGATATCCTTGTTAAAGACAAAACGGACAGTATAGCCCAGCTGGTCAGTGAAACCGTTTTGAGTCTCCGGTGTTTTCTGATAGACAAGCGGGTCGCGGAACTCCAGGAACAGACCCGGGAAAACAAAGATGGTAATTCAGAAATCCTGGAGGAGATCATAAATTACCATCAGTTAAAAAGGTTGCTGGCTCAAAAGCTCAACAGGGTGCTGTAATTAAAAAAACTTCTGGGGCACCGTTTTAGTATAATTCCAGGGCTTTGGCCTGTTGCAGCATGTCTACCATGTTATCTACATTCAGTTTTCTCATAAGACGGGCCTTGTAAGTGCTCACGGTCTTTTCATTGAGTCCGAGTTCTTCTGCTACATATTTGTTTCTCTTCCCTTCTGCGAGAAGTTTTAATACTTCTACTTCTCTTGTGGAAAGTTTGCGAAAGAATTTACGGGGTTTGTTCGTACTCTCGTCAAAGGCCAGACGCTGAGCGAGTTCATTGGTAATGAACAATCCGCCATTGGCAATCTTGGTTATGGCTTCGGAAAGCAGAGAGGTGTCCGCATCTTTGGAAAGATATCCCGAAGCACCTGCACGAAGTGTGCTCAATGCGTAAACATCTTCAGATTCGGAACTGTAAATAAGAACTTTGGCCTGAGAGTATTCCTTCTTTAATTGGCGCAAAGCTGTGATTCCGTTCACTTCCGGAATATTCATTTCCAGAAGGATAATGTCCGGGCTAACTTTGGGTAAAACTTCGAAAAGTTCGGAAGTCGTACGTACTTTAGCCACTATTTCAATTTCTCGATTGTTGCTGAGGGCTGCAACAATACCATCTTGTACTACCGGATGGTTGTCGGCAATTAATACTTTAATCATGATGATTTGTTTTTATTTAGGATTAGTTAGGTTTTTCACAAACCATCGCGAGTAAGTAGGAAATGGTGCCAAAGCACAATTGGGGGTAAGAGGGTATAAATGTAATTAAAAAAATTATCTTATGCAAAAATAAAGAAAAATATTTCGTTTTTTTTTATACTTAAAGCCCTACATTCGTCAGTAATTATGGTGTTAAAATACAGTTAATTATTACATATACTCCAAGGAATACAAAGCTTCGGAGTGTATACTGATCAAAAACAAGCGTGTTTTTTCGGTTATTGATAAATATAGAAGATCGGGGGCTTGCAAAAAAGCAGAGGCAATCTATTTATAAGATTGCCTCTGCTGTATTATGACTTTAATTCTTTTGGTATTTCACAAACGGGTATCGGAATCATCTTATGCTTGTTGGCGGTATTGAAGCGCTTGTAAATCTGCAATACCTCTTTTTTTCTTCCTTCAAAATCGACGGACTTTTTACCTTCGGCATCCATCTTCATGGCCCATTCCAGTTCCGGATAGGTGGCCCCTATCTGGTCTTCATCCGTACGGTCATCTCCCCATAAACCATCGGTGGGAGGCGCCACAAGTATTTCTTCGATAATTCCAAGATGTCTGGCTACTTCATAAACTTCCGTTTTTAACAGATCTGCTATAGGGCTGAGGTCTACTCCGCCATCGCCGTATTTGGTATAGAATCCTACACCGAAATCTTCCACTTTATTTCCCGTACCCGCTACGAGGTAATTATGCAACGCGGCAAAATAGTAAAGGGTGGTCATCCGGAGCCTCGCCCTGGTATTTGCCAGGGACATAAACCTTTCTTCTTCACTGTCTACAGGAGGAAGGCTATTAACAAGACTGTCAAAAACCGGGGTGAGGTTAACGGATTGCATACTTACCTGGTCGTAGTTTTTTTGCAGCCATTCTATGTGTTTTAATGCCCTGGTCACCTGGTTTTCTGCCTGGTGAATAGGCATTTCCAGGCATAAAAGGGGTAATCCTGTCCTCGCACATAAAGTTGAGGTTACCGCAGAATCGATACCTCCGGAAATACCTATGACAAAACCTTTGATTTTGGCGTTCTCCGCATAACTTTTTAACCAGTGGACAATATGATCGATTACTTTTTCGGTTTTCATTCCGTAATAGTTTATTCTGTTTACCTTTGCCTGCTGTTAGGCCGGATAAAATTATTAAAAAGATTGGTCGATAATAAATGGTAATTTCACGCCTATGCGAAAAATTGTGATATTTTTATTAGTGATCCCGCTGGTTTTTTCCTGTAACCGGAAAGACCGCCTGGAAGAAGAGATAGAGCAGATTGATGTGAAAGTACAGGTGAGCAGGTTTGATCTGGAATTTTCCAAAGCTACTCCCGAAACCCTCCCGCAACTGAAATCCGATTATCCTTTCCTTTTTCCTCCGCAATATACGGATAGTGTGTGGATAGAAAAAATGAAAGATACCGTTCAGCAGGAACTTTCGGATGAAGTACAGAAAAAGTTTCCGGATTTTTCCGGGCCGGCTACCGGGATTCGTTCCCTTTTTCAACATATAAAATATTATTTTCCCGACTTTGAGGAACCCCGGGTGGTGACGCTTATTTCGGAAGTAGATTACAACAATAAAGTGATCTGGACAGATAGTTTGCTGTTGGTGTCCCTGGATACCTATCTGGGTAAAGACCATCCTTTTTACAATGGAATTGCCGGCTATCTGAGTAAAAACTTTTCCGAAGAGAACATTGTTCCCGATGTGGCCTCCGCGTATGCCACGCGCCAGGTGCCTCCGGACAGGGACAGAAGCTTTCTGTCGGCAATGGTGCGGGCAGGCAGGGAACTCTACCTGAAAGACCTCCTCATTCCATCGGTGTCCGACGCATTGAAAATAGGGTATACCGAAGAAGAGATGGTGTGGGTAAGGGCCAACGAAAGGGAAATATGGCGCTACTTTGTGGAGCGTAGCCTGTTGTATGCAACAAACACGAGATTAAAGGACCGCTTTATAGAACCCGCCCCTTTTTCGAAGTTTTACCTGGATATAGATAATGAGTCCCCCGGTGAGGTAGGCCGCTTTATCGGCTGGCAGATTGTCCGTGCTTATATGCAAAACAAAGATGTATCTTTGCAGGAAATGTTGAACACCCCGGCGGAGGATATTTTTAAGAGATCGGGCTACAAACCTGAAAAATGAGGGATATCCCCATTAACCGGGCATTATTGAAGTGCAAACCGAATTAACAAAGAAGAAAAAGAAAATGGCAAAAACACATAGATCCGATATAAATATATCCGTAGAACTCGATGAAAACAGGGTTCCGGAAAAGCTGCACTGGTCTGCCCAGGACGGCGGTGTTAACAAAGAAGAGGCCAAGGCCATGTTCTTGTCTGTCTGGGACAGTAAAAACCAGGAAACACTGCGTATTGACCTGTGGACAAAAGATATGCCGGTAGATGAAATGAAAGTGTTCTTTCATCAGACCCTTGTGGCGATGAGCGACACGTTCAACAAGGCAACACAGGATGAAAAAATGACCGCAACCATGCGCGATTTCTGTGATTATTTTGCGGAAAAACTGGAGTTGAAGAAGTAAACGGGACCCTACCGGCCGCTGCTGTTGACTTCGCGGTTAATGCTATCTATGTATCCGAGGAGTTCTTCCTGTCCGCGGCCGTCCGAAGATGAAGTGATGAAGTGCAAGGGGACTTCTTCCCAGGCGCCCTCCAGCATCTTTGCAAAATATGCCTGCGTGTTTTTTTCCGCTGCCTTTGGTTTCAGTTTATCCGCTTTGGTGAATACGATGGAAAAGGGTATATTGTTTACTCCCAGCCATTCCATAAATTCCAGGTCTATATCCTGCGGCTCATGCCGTATATCTATCAGAACAAAAGCACATACCAGCTGCTCCCGCTTTTCAAAATAGTCTGTGATAAATTTCTGGAAGGTCTTTTTGACTTTTTTGGATACCCGGGCATAGCCATATCCCGGAAGGTCCACTAAAAACCAACGGTTGTTTATCCGGAAGTGGTTGATGAGTTGTGTTTTTCCCGGTTTTCCGGAGGTTTTTGCCAGTTGTTTTCTGCCCGTCAACATGTTTATCAACGAGGATTTCCCTACATTAGACCGCCCTATAAAAGCATATTCGGGTATGGGTTCGGAAGGGCATTTGCTTACATTCGTGTTGCTGATTACAAATTCTGCCGTGCGTATCTGCATATTTAAAAATTTCGGGCTTTCAGCCATTTTTCCAGAAGCACATTAAATTCGTCCGGGTGTTCCATCATCGGGGCGTGGCCGCATTGGTCTATCCAGAACAGTTCCGAATCCGGCAGCAAACTGTGAAATTCTTCTGCTACATTCGGAGGCGTTACATTATCGTTCTTTCCCCAGATGATACATGTCGGGGTAAGCATGTGCGGAAGGTCCTTTGCCATATTGTGCCGGATGGCGCTTTTGGCAATGGAAAGGGTTTTTATCAGTTTGGAACGGTCGTTTACCGTAGCGTAAACTTCATCTACGATCTCCTTGGTGGCTACCTTCGGATCATAAAAAACATCTTCACTTTTTTTCTTGATAAACTCATAATTTCCCCGTTTCGGATAACCGTCGCCCATAGCGCTCTCATAGAGTCCGGAGCTCCCGGTGATAACCAGTCCCTTGACTTTTGACGGGAACATTTTAGCGTGTAAAAGACCTATGTGACCGCCCAGGGAATTCCCTAAAAGAATGACCTGGTCAAGTTCCTTGTATTCTATGAATTGTTCGAGGTATTTCGCAAAACTCTTTACATTGGTGCGTAAAAGAGGTTTTTTGTATATAGGCAATTCGGGCACTATAATTTTATATCCTCTTGTGGAAAAGTGCGAGGTCACACCGTTGAAGTTGCTCAATCCCCCCATTAAACCGTGGAGGATAATCATCGGCGTGCCTTCTCCGACCTCTAAATAAGAATATTTTCCTTCTTTCTTTATGTCGTGTACCATCAATAGGTTAGTTGTTATTCTAAGATAGCAAATTTACATAAAATTGTTTCACCGCAAATTTTACTTCCCTGCTCCTGTCATATTTTATTAAAAATCGGGGATTTATGGCCTTTAAGGGCATATATTAGGGCTAGGATAATTCAACTTCGTATAGGTGAATAAATAACGCAATCTGTAAGGGTATTATATTAAAAAGGACTCGCTTAACGAGTGTTTGTCATCTCCGTTACTCCTAAAAACATCCATTAAAACGTGTATTTCGCCGGAAAAATCGCAAAACTTATCAACAAAGTGGTAGAAAGTGGTAGAAAGTGGTAAATAATTCCATATATTTGAAATATGTAAACCACAGAACCTTACGGTTTGATAATGAACAACTTCATAGGGACATACGAGTGTAAAGCGGATGCCAAAGGAAGGGTGATGCTTCCCGTTGCACTCAAAAATCAGCTTTCGCCGGTTTTGCAGCAGGGATTCGTGCTCAAAAGGGCCGTGTTCCAGTCGTGCCTTGAATTGTATCCGATGGAAGAGTGGAATGTGTTGATGGAGAAGATGAACAAACTGAACAGGTTTAAGAAAAAGAACAACGATTTTATTCGCCGTTTTACAGCCGGTGTTAAAATAGTGGAAGTGGATGCTACGGGGCGGTTGCTAATACCTAAAGACCTGGTGGCGTTTGCGGGGATCGATAAAGAAATAGTGTTGTCTTCGGCCATTAATATTATTGAGATTTGGGACAAAGATAAGTATGAACAGGCAATTGACGATGCAGCTGTAGACTTTGCCGATCTGGCCGAAGAAGTAATGGGTAACGAAGAAGAGGATGGAATATCATAAGCCCGTATTGTTGCAGGAATCTGTAGATGGACTGCAGGTGAAGGAAGACGGAGTTTACATAGATGTAACTTTCGGGGGTGGCGGACACTCCCGTGAAATATTGAGCAGGCTGGGAGAAAAGGGGAAACTCTTTGCTTTTGATCAGGATGAGGATGCCTGGGGAAATGCACTGGAGGATGAAAGGTTTGTGCTGATCCGCGAAAACTTCCGGTATGTAAGACGTTTTTTGAGAGTGTATGGTGTGCGGCAGGTGGATGGTGTACTGGGAGATTTCGGAGTGTCTTCACATCAGTTTGATGTTCCGGAAAGAGGATTTTCTACCAGGTTTGCAGCCGGACTGGATATGCGGATGAGCAAAAAAAGTGAATTGTCGGCCTACAATGTGGTAAATGATTATGACGAAGGACGTTTGCGCGAAGTGCTGAGTTTGTACGGAGAGCTGAAAAATGCCCGGGCCATGGCCAGGGCGGTGACAGAAGCCAGAGAAAAGGCGCCTGTGAAAACCACGGAAGAACTGAAAGAAGTGCTGAGGCGGTTTTTGCCCAGGAATAAAGAGAATAAGATATTGGCCCAGGTGTACCAGGCCATCCGAATAGAGGTGAACCGGGAGATAGAGGTGTTGCGGGAGTTTTTGTTGCAAATGCCGGAGTTGCTGAAACAAGGAGGAAGGTTGAGTCTTATAAGCTATCACTCCCTGGAAGACAGGCTGGTGAAGCGGTTTATACGTAGCGGAATGTTTGAAGGAGAGCCGGAAAAGGATTTTTATGGGAATGTAGAAGTTCCTCTTAAAAAAGTAGGAGGGTTGATAGTGCCGGATGCAGCGGAGATAGAGCGGAATAATCGTGCCAGGAGCGCCAAGCTTCGGATAGCGGAGAAGATTTGAGAAGGTTAAAAAAGCGAACATTAAATAAATATTAGGAAATGAGGAACAGGCTGATGGACATACTGAAGGGGAGATTCCTGGTTAGTGAAGATGCCGTGAAGAACTGGAGGTTTATCCTGTTTGCATCTGTTCTTGCCGTATTTATGATTGCCAGTTCACACAATGTGGATAAAAAAGTGCATGAAATAGCAAAACTCAATGACGAAGTGAAAGAATTGCGCAGTGAATATGTGGATACCAGGGCGACGATGCAACAGATGAAACTCGAATCCACTATTATGTCCCGTTTAAAAGATAAAGGGTTGAAACAATCGGAAACAGCACCGAAAAAAATAGTGATTTTGGAAGGCCGGTAAAACGGGTGGCCATTCCGTACGGAAAACAGATTTTTTAAAAAAGGATCCATGCCGATAACAGAAAAGAAAATATTGCACAGATTGTACTTTGTCGCCGGGGCTATGTTCCTGTTTTCTTTGGCTGTAGCCGTAAAACTTGTGTTTATCCAGGTAGACGGAGAAGAGTACAGGCAGATGGCAGAGGAACGTACCATCCGGAATTTTACGATCCCGGCAAACCGGGGCAACCTGTATTCGGACGATGGCAGCCTGCTTGCTACATCCGTGACGAAATATGACATTCGGTTTGACGCAATGACCGTTTCTGCCAAGAATTTTGAAAAAAACCTCAAACCCCTTTCAGATAAGTTGTCTGCCATGCTCGGCAGGCCTTCTTCGTATTACCAGCAAATATTCCGGAAAGCCAGGGCCAATAAAAACCGGTATCTGCTGGTGGCAAGAGATCTCGGTTATGCCGAATATATCCGGATCAAGAATTTTCCACTCTTCGAACTCGGACCTTATAAAGGAGGGATTATTGTAGAACAACATGTAGAACGGGAACATCCGTTGGGAAAAATGGCGGAAAGAAGTATCGGGTACGAACGCCTGGACGGGGAAGGAAACGCTTTGCGGGTAGGTCTTGAAGGCGCTTATAGCGAATACCTGAGAGGAAGAGAAGGCAGACGCCTGAAGCAACGTATCGCAAAAGGACAATGGAAACCGATAAGCGATAATAACGAAGTGGAGCCCAGGGACGGCTATGATGTGATCTCCACCATCGATATCAACATACAGGATATAGCACACCACGCCCTGTTGCTGCAACTGGAAAAATACAAAGCGGAACACGGAACCGTAGTGGTAATGGAGACCAAAACAGGAGAGGTGAAGGCTATTTCCAATCTTGGCAGGACAGAGGATGGGAAGTATTATGAAAAGCTGAATTATGCCATAGGGGAATCTCATGAACCGGGATCTACGTTTAAACTGATGGCTCTTGCTGTGGCGCTGGACGATAAGGTGGTTGATACCAGTGATATTGTGGATACCGAAAAAGGTACTATATATTATCATAGGAGGAGAGTCAGGGATACTAAGACAGGGGGTCATGGAAAGATAACCATTTCCAGGGCCTTTGAGGTATCGTCCAATGTTGGGGTAGTGAGGACCATTCATGACCATTACAGCGATAACCCCGAACGGTTTGTGGGAAAACTCCGTGATATGGGACTCGATAAGCGATTGGGGCTGTCTATTAAGGGAGAAGGGAAACCTTATATCCCCGATCCAAAGAACAAAAAACAATGGAGCGGTATAACTCTGGAGTGGATGGCATTCGGTTATAATGTTTCACTCACGCCGCTTCAGACACTCACTTTTTATAATGCCATAGCAAATGATGGCCAGATGGTGAAGCCACGGCTTATAAAAGAAGTAAAAGAGTGGAACAAAACCATTCTGAAATTTGATAAAGAAGTGATCAATTCGCAGGTATGTTCGCCGGAAACCATAAGCAAGTTGCAGGAAATGATGAAGAATGTGGTGCTTCGGGGAACAGGTAAGCGGTTGTATTCTCCTAATTTTTCCATGGCGGGAAAAACGGGGACAGCCCAGAAAAACTACGGTCAGAAAAAAGAAGGGAAATTACAGTATATATCGTCATTTGCCGGCTATTTTCCTGCTGACGATCCCAAGTATTCCTGTATCGTAGTCATTCATGAGCCCGACAAGAGTGTCGGTTACTACGGCGCGGATGTGTCCGGGCCCGTATTCAAGAGTATAGCACATAAGATTTATACGAATTCCCCCCTGATGGATGAAGTAAAGGATCTGGAGAATGATAAAGAGGAGACCGATAAGGATTACCAGTCTTACTACGCCAAGGCACAGAAACGTCTGGAGATTGTACCCGATGTCATGGGAATGAGTGGTATGGACGCTATTCCGCTATTGGAAAACCTGGGATTAAAGGTTAAGGTGGTCGGAAACGGAAAAGTAAAAAAACAATCTATATCCGGAGGAAAAAAAATCATCGCGGATCAAATTATAGTATTAGAACTGTCGTAGCAGATGAACGTACTAAAGGACATATTGTATAAAGTGCCTATAGATGCCGTTACCGGAAATACTTCGGTTGCGGTAAACGCGTTGTGTTTCGATTCGAGAAAAGTATCTCTTAACGATGTTTTTGTCGCCATAAGAGGTGCGGAATCGGATGGGCATGCTTATGTAGAGGGAGCTGTTAAAAATGGCGCCGTAGCTGTAGTTTGCGAAGAAATACCGAAGAATATCGTTAACGGAGTTACTTACGTGCAGGTGGCGGATACACATTCTGCCCTGGCTATCATGGCTTCCAACTATTACAGGAATCCTTCGGCAAATCTCAAAATGGTAGGGATAACCGGTACAAACGGTAAGACTACCATTGCAACACTTTTGTATCAATTGTTCCGCAGGGCGGGATACAAAGTTGGCTTGCTTTCTACGGTAAAAATACTTGTGGACGATAAAGAGTACAAGGCAACACACACTACGCCCGATCCGGTTACTATTAATCATTACCTGGACCTTATGACCCGGGAAGGTGTGGAGTATTGTTTTATGGAGGTGAGTTCACATGGTATAGCCCAGAAAAGAACGGAAGGATTGCAATTTACCGGAGGGGTATTTACCAATCTTACGCACGATCACCTGGATTATCACAACACTTTCGCCGAGTACAGGGATGTAAAAAAATCCTTTTTTGATCATCTGCCAAAAAGCGCTTTTGCACTGACTAATGTAGATGATAAGAACGGTATTGTGATGATACAGAATACCGCAGCTAAAAAATATACCTATGCCCTGAAATCTTATGCGGATTACCGGGCAAAAATACTGGAAAACCAGTTTGGGGGACTTTTGTTGAAAATAAGGGAGAATGAAGTTTGGGTGAAACTCATAGGGAAGTTCAATGCGTACAATATGCTGGCTATTTATGCCACGGCCGAATTACTGGGATTGGAAGAAATAGAGATACTCCGGCTGCTGAGTGAACTCGATAGTGTAAAAGGGAGGTTTCAGTATTTTATATCCGGGAGAAAAATAACCACTATTGTCGATTACTCACACACTCCCGATTCTCTTAAGAACGTGCTGGAAACGATAAACAGCATCCGTACGGGAAACGAAGAACTGATAACCGTAGTGGGGTGTGGCGGAGACAGGGACAAAAGCAAAAGACCTGTGATGGCGGCAATAGCGTCAGAGTTGAGTACCAGGGTGATTTTTACATCCGATAACCCCCGGACAGAAGATCCCGAAGCTATAATAAGAGATATGGAAAAAGGAGTGGAGCCTCTGAATTTTAAAAAAACACTCTCTATTACAGATAGAAAACAGGCCATAAAAGCAGCATGCCAGATGGCGGAAAATAACGATATCATTCTTATTGCCGGTAAGGGGCATGAAACCTACCAGGAAATAAACGGTGTGCGGAAAGATTTTGACGATTTCAAAATAGCGGGGGAAATGATGAAGGAGTTACAGAAGTAGTCCTTCTCACCCGGTTGAGATAGTAAACAAAAGCAAAAACAGTAAAAAACAAATAGCTTAAATGCTTTATCATTTATTCGAATACCTGAGTAAACACTACCAGATCCCCGGATCGGGACTTTTTCAGTTCCTTTCGTTCCGTGCGGCAATGGCTATCATATGCTCCCTGCTTATATCTACCATTTTCGGGAAACATATCATCAATTTTCTTCGCAGGCAACAGGTAGGAGAAACGGTGAGGGATCTCGGGTTAAAGGGACAGACCGAAAAGGCCGGTACGCCAACCATGGGAGGAATTATCATTATCCTGTCTACCCTTGTGCCTGTATTGTTGTTTGCCAAGCTGAATAATATTTATATCATCGTATTGCTCGTAACTACCGTATGGATGGGAGCAATCGGTTTTGTGGACGATTATATCAAGATATTTAAAAAAGACAAAGAAGGGTTAAAAGGCAGATTTAAGATCCTCGGTCAGGTAGGGCTCGGTATTATTGTAGGTGCCACCTTCTATTTTCACCCGGAAGTTACTATCAAACAAGATCCCAAAGCGGATAATACGGAAATAGTAACTACTGCGGGTACCGTGGGAAATGAAGGGGAGAAATCCACAAAAACAACCATCCCCTTTGTCAAAAATAATGAACTGGATTATTCCAGGATCATAGCGTGGACCGGGGAAAACTATAAAGATTACGCATGGCTGGTATTTATCCCTATCGTCATATTCATTGTTACGGCGGTTTCCAACGGGGCGAACCTCACCGATGGTATAGACGGGCTTGCGGCAGGCTCATCGGCCATAATTGTTATTGTTCTGGGGTTATTTGCCTGGGTTTCCGGTAACATTATCTTTTCCGATTACCTGAATATCATGTATATACCCCGCGTGGGTGAACTGTCTGTATATATCGCTGCTTTTGCAGGAGCGCTGGTAGGTTTTCTTTGGTATAATACATACCCTGCCCAGGTTTTTATGGGAGATACCGGAAGCCTTACCATAGGGGGGATCATCGCCGTAATAGCTGTGGCTGTAAGGAAAGAATTACTCATTCCTGTGCTGTGCGGCATTTTTCTGGCGGAAAACCTGTCTGTTGTATTGCAGGTAGGTTATTTTAAATACACCAGGAAAAAATATGGAGAAGGTCGGCGTATATTTTTAATGTCGCCCCTGCATCACCACTACCAGAAAAAAGGGTATCACGAAAGCAAGATCGTAACCCGGTTCTGGATCATAGGTATTATGCTTGCTGTTATTTCTATCGTAACCCTGAAAGTAAGATAGGCGAAATGATCGAAAAGCGAAGTAAAGGCCGAAAAAAAACCGGATTGGTAATACTGGGCGGAGGAGAAAGTGGTGTAGGTACTGCCATACTTGGAAAAAAAGAAGGTTTTGAGGTTTTTGTTTCCGATAAGGGAACTATAAAAGAGAAGTATAAAGACGTTCTTAAACAACATGAAATAGAATGGGAAGAAGGTGGGCATACCGAGGAAAGAATATACGGTGCCGACCTGGTGATGAAGAGTCCGGGGATACCGGATAAAGTGCCACTCATCCGGGAGCTGGCCGGCAGGGGAATTCCGGTGATATCCGAAATAGAATTCGCTGCGGGCTATACCAACGGACAGTTGATCGGGATTACCGGGAGTAATGGTAAGACCACGACAACCATGCTTACCTATCACCTGCTGAAAAGCGAAGGCCTCAACGTAGGTATGGCCGGGAACATAGGAGATAGCTTTGCGCAGATGGTGGCCGAAGATGATAAAGCACATTTTGTCCTGGAGATCAGTAGTTTTCAGCTGGACGGAACAGAACACTTCCGGCCGCATATAGCAGTGATCACCAACATCACCCCCGACCACCTGGACAGGTATGAGTATAAATTCGAGAACTATATAGCATCGAAGTTCCGGATAACAAGGAATCAGACAGAGGAAGATTACCTCATTTACGATGCCGATGACGAAGAGATAACCGACTGGCTGAAAAAGCACCCCGTAAAGTCCCGGCTATTGCCCTTTTCCCTGGAAAAGGAGATAAGTAACGGCGCTTATGTAAAGGAAAATAAAATAATACTAACTATAGATAACGATCAGATAACTATGTCAACAGACACATTAGCATTAGAAGGGAAGCACAACATAAAGAATACCATGGCGGCTTCTCTGGTAGCCCACCTGGTGAAAGTAAGAAAAAAGACCATAAGGGAGAGCATGGAAAATTTTCAGGGGGTGGAACACCGGCTGGAAAAAGTACTGAAAATCCAGAATGTACAGTACATAAATGACTCCAAAGCGACTAATGTAAATGCTGCTATGTATGCCCTGGACAGTATGTCTGCTCCTACGGTCTGGATCGTCGGGGGAGAAGATAAGGGAAATGATTATACCGTACTCATGCCTTTGGTGCGCGAAAAGGTAAAAGCGATCATCTGTCTCGGAATAGACAACACCAAGATCATCGAAACTTTCGGTAAAGTGGTAGACCTGATGGTGGAAACCCAGTCTATGGAAGAAGCGGTGAAGATCGCATATAAGATCGCTGAGAAAGGGGATAACGTATTGCTTTCTCCTGCATGTGCCAGTTTTGACCTGTTTCAGAGTTACGAAGACAGGGGGAACCGGTTCAAGGAGGCGATAAAACAATTGTAAAAAAAATACCGGTCCCTTGACCGGATGCTAATATGTAAACGTTGATTCGGGTTGCAATATATCCGGAAGAATTGATAAACGACGACAAACCGGAAAGAATGCATAGTATATTTAAAAATATAAAAGGAGATAAAACCATATGGGCTGTTGTGGCTTTGCTGGCGGTACTTTCCTTTTTGCCGGTATACAGTGCCAGTTCCAACCTGGTGTATGTGGTGGGGAAAGGGACTACTGTAGGGCATTTGCTGAAACACGGCCTGTTGTTGTTGTTGGGGTTCGGTATTATTTTCGGTATGCACCGCATACCGTACAGGTATTTCAAAGGCCTGTCCATTATAGCAATGCCTGTAGTATTTTTACTGCTGGTGTATACCCTGGCACAAGGTAATACCATAGATGGTGCCAATGCCAGCAGATGGGTTCGCATACCATTCGTAGGAGTTAGTTTTCAGACCTCTACGCTGGCCACGGTGGTATTACTGATATATGTGGCCAGGTACCTGTCCAGGATCAAAGATCAGGAAGTGACTTTTAACGAAAGCCTGTTGCCGCTTTGGGTGCCGGTTTTCCTGGTGATGGCATTGATACTGCCTGCAAACTTCTCTACGACTGCTATCCTGTTTTTTATGGTGTTGGTACTGTGTTTTTTGGGAGGGTATCCTATGAAGTACATAGGAGCAATAGTAGGTGTAGGTGTCTTTTGTCTGTTGATTTTTGTTTTGGTCAATAAAGCATTCCCCGACCTGTTGCCCAACAGGATAGATACCTGGGTGAATCGTATAGAAAATTTTACCAACGGAGAAGATACCGAAGCCGATTACCAGATAGAGAAGGCAAAGATTGCCATAGCAACCGGTGGAGTTTTAGGTGTTGGTGCAGGTAAGAGTGTTATGAAAAATTTCCTGCCGCAGAGTTCCTCCGATTTTATCTATGCCATTATAGTGGAAGAATACGGCCTGGCAGGGGGATTGTTATTGTTGTTTCTGTATATGTTATTGCTGTTCCGTATAGTCATAGTGGCTTATAAGGCCGATTCCGTATTCGGAAAGCTCGTGGTGGTCGGTGTGGGGCTGCCCATCGTTTTTCAGGCATTGATCAATATGGCGGTTGCTGTGGAATTGTTTCCGGTGACCGGGCAAAACCTGCCGCTTATCAGTACGGGGGGTACTTCCATATGGATGTCCTGTATGGCATTAGGTATTATTTTGAGTGTCAGCGCCAAGCGCCAGGAAGTTGTGGAGCAGGCGGAAGTGAAGGTAGAAGAGGAAGAACAAAACCCATTGGAGATTTTAAGTGAGCAATTATAAGTTTATCATATCAGGAGGAGGTACCGGAGGGCATATTTACCCGGCAATTGCTATTGCCAACGAGCTGAAGGCACGTTACCCGGATGCAGGGTTCCTTTTTGTAGGAGCCAGCGACCGGATGGAAATGGAAAAAGTACCCCAGGCCGGATACGAAATAGAAGGATTGTGGATATCCGGGATACAGCGGAAGCTGACGCTTAAAAACCTGCTGTTCCCGTTTAAATTGATAAGCAGTTTGTGGAAAGCTACCAAAATAGTGAACAAATTTAAACCGGATGTAGTTATTGGTACCGGGGGTTTCGCCAGTGGTCCGCTTTTACGGGTAGCTTCGAAGAAAGGCATACCCTGTGTGTTGCAGGAGCAGAATTCCTATCCGGGGATTACCAATCGTTTACTGGCTGGTAAAGCACGAAAAATATGTGTGGCTTATGACGGGCTTGAAAGGTTTTTCCCTGCGGAGAAGATTATAAAAACGGGAAATCCCGTACGGCAGGATCTACTGGATGTCAGCGCAAAAAGAGCGGAAGCGCAGGCGTTTTTTCAATTGCAGCCGGGTAAAAAAGTGCTGCTGGTGCTGGGAGGCAGTCTGGGAGCCAGGGCTATAAACGAACTGGTGAAGGAGCAATTAGCCCTTTTCCGTGAAAAAGATGTTCAGGTATTGTGGCAATGCGGGAAATTGTATTATGAAGAATTTAAAAAATACGCGGATAATACCGTCCGGGTGCATGCGTTTATAAACGAGATGGCCCTGGCTTATGCTGCGGCTGACATGGTTATTTCCAGGGCTGGTGCCGGTTCGGTTTCCGAACTTAGTATAGTCGGGAAACCGGTGATATTTATTCCTTCACCGCATGTTGCGGAAGACCATCAGGCAAAGAACGCTATGGCTATAGCAGAAAAAAATGCTGCCATCCTTATCCGTGAAAAAGACCTGGATGCGGTTTTTGAGAAAGAATTTACCGCTCTTATCGCTTCGGAAGAAAAGCAAAAAGAGCTCGGAGATAATATTCGTCAGCTCGCTTTGCCGGATGCCACAGGGGATATAGCGGACGAGATAGAAAAATGCATGTTAGGAAAGAAATGATGACCGGGAAAATTCCGGTCAGAATAAATAGAAAGAAACAGTAGAAACCGTAAATGAATCTGAAGACCATACATAACGTCTATTTCATAGGTATAGGAGGTATAGGAATGTCCGCTCTGGCCCGTTATTTCAAATTTATCGGGAAGAACGTGGGCGGCTATGACCGTGTCTCCACCGATATAACCACCGAACTGGAAGATGCCGGTATGGCAGTGACCTTTAAGGACGATGCAGAAGAGGTTCCGGAGGAGTTCCGGAATACGGTAGATACCCTGGTGGTGTATACGCCGGCCATTCCGAAGGACAGTGCCCTACTCAGATATTTTACCGAAAGAGGTTTTGAAGTAAGCAAGCGTGCCCAGGTGTTGGGGTATATCACGGCAGGTTCTTTCTGTTATGCGGTAGCCGGAACACATGGTAAAACAACTACTTCCGCGATATTGACCCAGGTGTTGCAGGAAACGGGAACGCCTATTACTGCATTTCTCGGAGGAATTTCCGAAAATCTGAACAGCAATTTTCTGCTCGAAGGGGATAAAATAACCGTGACCGAAGCAGATGAGTTCGATCGTTCTTTTTTGCATCTTGCACCGGATATCGCCTGTATCACCTCTATAGATGCAGATCACCTGGATATTTACGGGGACAAGGAGGAAATGGAGCGTACCTTTAACGCTTTTGCCGGGAAAATAAAACCGGGAGGTAAACTTATTGTTCGGTATGGACTACCGCTTCAGGGTATTACGTACGGAATAGAAGCCGAAGCAGATTATGCGGTAGAAAACCTGGAAATCCGGGACGGAGGATATGTTTTTGATATTCGTACGCCGCAGGAACTGGTAACCATGGTGAAATTCGGTAAGCCGGGAAAACACAATTTATTGAATGCTCTGGCGGCGTTTGCCATGGCGGTGGAAGGAGGAACACCCGCAGGGGAAGCGGCAGATGCGTTGATTAGCTTTAAAGGAGTAAAGAGGCGGTTTTCCTATCAGCTGAAAACCGATTCCGTAATCTATGTTGACGACTATGCCCATCACCCCGCAGAGATCGAAGCCGTATACCAGGCCGTAAGGGAGATGTACCCCGGTAAAAAGGTCCTGGCTGTTTTTCAGCCTCACCTGTATAGCCGTACCAGGGATTTTATGGAAGAATTCGGCAGAAGCCTTTCCGGTTTTGACGAAGTGGCCCTGCTGGATATATACCCCGCGAGGGAAGAGCCGATAGAAGGTATTACTTCCGATCGCCTGCTCCATGAAATAGATAACGAAAATAAATGGCTGGTAAGCAAACAAGAATTGTTATCCCTGTTGAAAAAGACAGATGCACAGGTAGTGCTGACGCTAGGCGCAGGAGATATAGGCCGGGAAGTGGATAAGATAAGAGAAGTGCTGTCAGAAAAAGAGAAGAAATAAGCGGTTTTTGCAAAACCGGCCCGTAAAAGAATTAAAAATAAAATAGTAACCGATAAAAAGCAGAGGCGTAAATATCCGTAACATGCGAAAAGTAGTATACATAATAAAGTTTTTTTTCGTACTTATAGTGCTGGTATTTCTGTATTCTTTTGCAAATCAAAGACATAGTAAGAAAACGGTAAATAGTGTTAATGTGGAATTTCTGGACGGAGACAACTTGTTTGTTACCTATCCTATGGTTAATAAATTGTTAATACAAAATGCGGACTCTGTCCCGAACATACCTAAAGAAAAATTAGTTTTGAATAAGTTGGAGGATATTCTGAACTCTAACGAAATGATACAGGATGCCCAGGTCTATCTTACTGTAAACGGGCAACTTGGTGCAAAGATAAAACAAAGAGAACCTATAGCCCGTGTAGAAGGACAGGCTTCGTTTTATATAGACAGGAATGGAAAGCGGATGCCTCTTTCTCCTGTGCATACGGCACGTGTACCATTGGTTACGGGGCAAATGAACGAGAATGATCTGGAAGATGTCTATATGCTGGTGAAGTATATAAATGAAGACAGGTTTTTAAACAGGAATATTGTAGGAATACACAGAACGGGACCGGGATACGAACTGAAGCTGCGAACGGACGACTTTACCATTGCTCTGGGAAATACGGACAACCTGGAACAGAAGGTCGTTAATTTTAAGGCATTCTATCAAAAAGCTTTAAAGGACAACTCTCTCGGAGCGTACAAAAAAGTGGATCTGCGATTCAATGACCAGGTGGTGTGCACCAAAAAGTAAGATATGGAACAGGAGAAATACGCAATAGGATTGGATATAGGAACCACGAAAATCGTGGTAATGATCGGCCGCAAAAACGAATACGGCAAGATAGAGATATTGGGCATAGGGAAAGCGAAAAGTCTTGGTGTCCATAGAGGGGTGGTAAATAATATTACCCAAACCATTCAGTCTATCCAACAGGCGGTGCAGGAGGCGGAAAACAATTCCGGGAAACGGATAACCGAAGTGGTGGTGGGGATTGCCGGACAGCACATACGAAGCCTGCAGCACAGTGATTATATTACACGTCCGAATTCGGATGAGGTTATTGACGAAATGGATGTGGACAGGCTGTGTAACCAGGTGTATAAGCTGGTGATGCTTCCCGGTGAGGAGATCATACACGTATTGCCGCAGGAATATAAACTGGACGGGCAATCCGAGATAAAAGAGCCTGTGGGAATGTACGGGGGCAGGCTCGAGGCCAATTTCCATGTGGTGGTAGGACAGGTATCTTCCATTCGCAATATAGGCCGTTGTGTCAAGAGTTCCGGGCTGGAATTGTCCGGTATAACGCTGGAGCCCCTGGCCTCGGCAAATGCCGTATTAAGCCGGGAAGAAAAAGAAGCCGGTGTGGCACTTATCGATATAGGAGGCGGAACAACCGACCTGGCAATTTTTAAAGACGGTATTATCCGCCACACTGCGGTGATACCTTTCGGAGGTAATGTAATAACCGAAGATATCAAGGAAGGCTGTTCTATCATAGAAAAACAGGCAGAACTCCTTAAAATCAAATTCGGGTCTGCATGGCCCGGAGAAAATAAAGACAACGAAATTGTTTCCATTCCCGGTTTAAGGGGAAGGGAACCAAAAGAAATAACCCTGAAAAACCTCTCTAAGATCATACATGCCAGGGCAGTGGAGATTATAGAGCAGGTGTATATGGAAATAAAGAATTACGGGCATGAGGACCAAAAGAAAAAACTCATTGCCGGTATTGTACTGACTGGTGGAGGAAGCCAGTTGAAGCACTTGAAACAACTGGTGGAATACATTACGGGAATGGACACCAGGATTGGGTACCCCAACGAACACCTGGCCGGAGATTCCGATCCCGAAGTTGCCAGTCCCGTATATGCCACGGCCGTGGGCCTTGTAATGAATGCCCTCGACCGGCAGGAAAGAAATTTTATAGAAGAAAAAATTGTAGAAAAAGGTATTGAAACCGATCAACAACAATCCCAGCAACCAACCAATGATGAGCCCGAAACTATATCACAACCAAGGAAAGATCGGAAGTCTTTCCTGGAAAAATGGTCTGATAGAGTGAAAGATTTTTTAGACAATGCAGAGTAAAAAGCAGTATTGGCTAAAGGAAAATATTTTAAAACCTGTAAACAAGAATTATGAGTAGCAACACAGATTTTGGAAACATCTCATTCGACATGCCTAAAAACCAGAGTAATGTAATCAAGGTTATCGGTGTTGGCGGTGGTGGCAGCAATGCCATAAACCACATGTTTCAACTGGGTATTAAAGGCGTCGATTTTGTAGTGTGTAACACGGATTCGCAGGCTTTGGACAACAGTCCTGTGCCAAATAAGATACAACTCGGGGTTTCTCTCACCGAAGGGCTGGGAGCAGGGGCCAATCCCGATGTGGGAGAAAAATCGGCCATAGAGAGTTTCGAAGAAATAAAAAGCATGCTTGACAGCAATACCAAAATGCTTTTTATAACTGCCGGTATGGGTGGTGGTACCGGCACCGGGGCGGCTCCTATTATAGCCAAAATGGCCAAGGAACTGGATATCCTTACTGTAGGTATAGTAACCATACCTTTTCAGTTTGAAGGTAAAACACGTAACGAACAGGCCCGGAGAGGAGTGGAGAACCTGCGTGCACATGTAGATTCACTTGTAGTGATCAATAACAATAAACTTCGGGAAGTATACGGCAACCTTGGTTTTAAAGCAGGTTTTTCCAAGGCCGATGAAGTATTGGCAACAGCATCCAGGGGGATAGCGGAGGTTATTACCCATCACTATACACAAAACATTGACCTCAGGGATGCCAAGACCGTTCTGTCCAACAGTGGTACCGCCATTATGGGTTCTGCATCCGCATCCGGAGGCAACAGGGCACAGGATGCCATTATCAAGGCATTAGATTCCCCGTTGCTCAACGACAACAAGATCACCGGAGCCAAAAACGTACTGCTACTTATCGTTTCGGGCGGAGAGGAGATCACTATAGACGAAATAGGAGAGATCAACGATCATATTCAGAATGAAGCCGGTCACGGAGCCAACATCATTATGGGTGTGGGAGAAGACGATACTTTGGGAGACGCTATTTCGGTTACGGTAATTGCTACAGGTTTTGATATAGAGCAACAACACGAGATCGTAAATACCGAGGCTAAAAAGATAATTCACACACTGGAAGACGAACAAAAAGCAACACAGGAGCTCACTCCCAATAAAACTTTTTCCACGATGAATTTTCCCGGACAGCAGGCCAAATCTGCTCCGAGGGAAGAAAAGGAACCAACCGTAAAACACACACTTACGGATGATGCGCCCGAGGATTTAAAAAAAGGACCGGACCTGGTCTCTACGACAGACCTTATCCGGAACATAAACGTCATATATGATGAAGTTTATGCGAAGGAAGAAGACTTTGTTATTATAGATACGACCGAAAATATCCGGAATATAGAGGTAGAAGCCGAAGAGGTTAGGATGAAAGAGCAGCAAAAGCAGCAACAGACAATGCTTTCTTTTGATATGCCTTTAAGCAATAAACAGGAGAACCCGGAAGCAAAAAAGACCGGACAACCGGAAAACCGCGAGGAGAAAACCAATGTGTTTACTTTTGATATGGACCGGGACACAAGGAATTTTGATGTAAAAGACCATGTGGAAGTCGTTCCTGTGACCGAAGTATCCGAAGAAGGGGTAAGACGGTACAGCCTGGATGATTATATGGAAATGGAAAGCCGGCTTTCCAGTGCCAAACCTGTGCAAAAGAAGTCTGAAATCATAGATAAGGAGCTCGCTATCGAAAAGAAAGTGGTAAATGAACCGGAACAACAAACCCAAAACAGGGAAGTAGATCCTTTTAATACCTCTATCGAAGATAGCCTGAAACTAAGAGCAGAAGAACGAAGAAAAAAACTCAAGGAGTTTAATTACAAGTTCAATAACAATGCCACCAAAATCGATGAGATCGAAAAGCAGCCGGCTTATAAAAGAATGGGCGTGGAATTGCACGAAAGGACATCCGAAGACGGTACGTCCAGGATTTCCGTAGGAAAGGACAGTAATGATGATGTACAGTTACGATCTAACAATTCTTTCCTGCATGACAATGTGGATTAAAGAAAATGTTGTTCCCGGGACACCTTTTTTCAGATAAGTCCCGGAGAACAGATAGTATAGGGTTAAGTTATGCTTTAAAGAAGTTAAACGTTGTGTGTTTTTCAAAAACCATGACGTTTAACTGTTTTTAGGAGGGCAGTCAAAAAATCTTATAATTTTTAGATACACGTTTTGTAATTCTTTCTTATATTCGCAGTCCGGAAATAAAAGCCGATATTATGAGTTTGCAAAGTAAAGTAATGGAGGAAATAAAGGCAGCGATGAAAGCCAAAGACACGGTGTCTTTAGAGGCTTTACGTGCCATTAAATCAGCTCTGTTACTCGCCGGGACAGAAAGTAGTGCCAAAGAACTGACCGAAGCAGATGAGCTGAAGTTATTGCAGAAACTGGTAAAACAACGCAAAGACAGTGCGGCAATCTACACGGAACAGGGCAGGGAAGACCTTGCAGAACCGGAAGTAGCCCAGGCAGCGGTAATCGAAAAGTTCCTTCCGGAGCAGATGGGAGAAGAAGAAATTGCTGGAATAATCGAAAAGATCATCGCCGAAACCGGTGCCGAAGGCATGAAAGATATGGGGAAAGTGATGGGGCTTGCTACTAAACAACTGGCCGGAAAGGCAGACGGAAAGGTTATTTCCACTATAGTAAAACAAAAATTAGCATAAATAAGTAACCCGGACTTTTATAGTTCTGGAATATGGCTCCGTAGTTCAACTGGATAGAATATCAGATTTCGGCTCTGAGGGTTGGGGGTTCGAATCCCTCCGGGGTCACCAGATGCAAAAAAGAAAGAGGCCGTCTAAAAAGTTTTAGGCGGTCTTTTTATATTTAGCCTATTTGCTTGTTTTCAACTTGAACTAGCAAGAGTTGAGCGTTAAAAAGTTAATGAGTTAATAGGTGTTGTGGGATTATGCCCTTATCCCTACCTTTTTAAGATTGTGAGCCATGGCCACAAGCCCTATTTCGGTTTCTACCTTATCAAGTCCCCTGAGCATAAAGCGTTTGAAGTCCATATTCTGTTTTGGCACTTTCAGAAGAAAGTAACTTTAGACATACAACAGTAAAATTTAAGCATACACCACGAACAAGCTCGGGCGATTTTCAGTTAAATTGTCCGAGTTTTTTGTGTTTTCCTCTTTCCTGATATTTTTGAGGAGGAATCCGGTACTGCCAGGACATAGGTATCCCAGGGATTTTTTGGGGAGGTTAAAAAAATTAAGCTGTTTTTTGCAGCCTTGCCTGAGCCATACGCCTGCCGATCTCCAGAGCATTAGCCGTGTGGATACCTAAGAAGATCCACAAGGTTTCTGTAGCCCCTGTCCTGGCCTTGACTTTCTTTAAGTGGTAGTATTCTTTTTCCTTGCCAAAGCTCCCTTCTAAAGAGGAGGCTCTTTCCTTAGTGATGAGTTGGCCAAGTTGCTTCTGGGCCTTATGGTGTTTGGAAGGCCTGCCTTTAGGTTTAAAATCAGTTTGGATATTATGGGAGGTAGCAAACACCCGATTTTTATTGGTGGCATAAATGGCATCGGCCCCGGCGATCTTCACTTTGGTTTTGGTCATTCCCTGGGCCTTATAAATGGTCTTGGTAAAACGTGTCCCTTCGTTAAAGGCATTGAAGCTCAGGTGTTCGATAAAACTGATCCTGTCGATTTGCAATTTGTGTACTTTGGCTCCGAACTCCACCTGTTTGATTTCCTTGCCCCTGACGATGGGACGCAGGTAATCCTTGCTCAAACTGATAATCCGTCCTTTAGGCTTGTTCCCAGTAGTAAAGTAAACATACTGCTGGGCATACACCTTTTGGATAATCCTTAGCCGATTATAAAACCGCTCAGGCATGGTAAAATCATATTGCTTTTGCAACTGTTTTACAAAGGCTAACAATTTATGCAATAACTTGAGTAAGGCTCGGGTTAGGCTGCGGCGTTTCTTTACCGTTTTCTTACGCATTTTACTATAGCCTATGTAGCGCTGTTTCCATTTGCGATACTTACTGCGGGGGCGAGCAATGCCTAAAACCTTACAGATTTGACCGACTTGACGATATAACCAATCTACACACTCCCACAACAGTTTTTGATTGGTAGGATAACGCACTTCGCTCTCGTAACAAGTGGCATCCATAGTGATGTTTCCCGGTTCCGCTATATAAGCCTTCCAATGGGCATAAAGCGCCTTTTCCACATCTGTTATGGACAAGCAAGCAGCCAGCTCACAACGGATCTGGCTGACGATCTTGTAATTAGTGATTCGTTTTAACCCCAGGTGGATATCGCAGAAGAACTGGTAATCGATATTGCTATTGAGTTGCTCGATAAGTTTCCGGTCAGAACAACCTGCATGATGTTTTAAAAACATCAATGCCAATCGCCCGCGGGGACTGAACATCATACGGGTACCCTTGCCAGACTCTTTGAGCCCAAACTCCCTGACCATCGCATCCCAGGGAACTGCACAGTATATCTTACCTAAATCACTCTCGAAAAAGCGTTCCCGATAAGCGGTTAATTGTTCGGTGGAAGATAAAAACGAAAAAGTGTGCTGTAATTCCGAAAATCTTTGTAATTTCATCAGTATCAGTAAAAGAAAAACCCCGTTTTTTGGCGCTTTGGCCAATTTTTGGGGTTTTGTTTCTCTAATTTACAAACTAATTCACTGAATTACAAATGTTTATTTACTTCTGAAAGTGCCTGTTTTATATTCCCAAAAACGGCTTCCACATCCCAGCACCTTCTTTTTCGGTGGGCAATGCCTTCTTTTGAGAGCAACAGTGCTTTGGCCTTTGCCTTTAACCGTATCAGTTCATGGTTTCTCATAATGATCCGGTTGCCTTTGGCTTTATGGCAGCTGCCCCTTAACGGGCAGCCCTTACAGTTTTTTGCCCGATAGAGGTCATAGACCTGTAGGTTGCAAAAAACGGATAAAAGTGAGCAGTGTAAATGAAGTGTTTAAAATCGATTCATTCTTGGTGTAAAGTTAGCTTTTATTTCTTAGTTTCTTCCGCATGGATTCTCCCTTTATATCAATCCGGTGGGCAGTATGTACCAGGCGATCTAAAATAGCGTCTGCAATAGTCTGTTCCCCGATAGTTTGATGCCAGGCCTCTATAGGGAGCTGAGAAGCCATAATCGTGGAGCGTTTTCCGTGCCTGTCTTCTATGATTTCCATCAACATTTGCCTATTGATATGATCTAAGCCTTTTAGTCCAAAATCATCAAGGATCAGTACATCCTGTCTTTCCAGTTTGTTGATCTGTTTGATATAAGACCCGTCAGCCTTTGAGGTTTTGAGCATGGTAAAGAGTTTATTGGCATTAAAGTACATCGCCTTATATCCCAGTGAACATGCTTGATAACCTATGGCTGAAGCGATATAGCTTTTTCCAGTCCCTGTGCTACCTGTAATCAATATGTTTTCCTTTTTATCTATAAATTGACAGGAAGCAAAGCGTTGTATTTGATTTTTATCGATGTTCCTGGCAGTGTCGAAGGCGATGTCTTCCATCACGGCTTTGTACCTGAACTTTGCGGCCTTGGTCAGGCGTTCAATTTTTCTGTTCTGCCGGTCATCCCACTCGGATTGCAAGAGATAGGCGATCAGCTCATCATTGGTATAAGCGATGCTCTGCGAGGACAGAGCGCTCGTAAAAGCCCTATACATGCCATAGAGCCACTTTATCCGTTCTTTCCATTAAATCCTCCACATCAAAGATCTCCAAGTGGTAAATATTACATCAGACTTGAAAAAGAAGCTAAACCCGCTGCTCATGGTTTAGTTAAAGTCTTATTTGATAAAAGAAGAGTTCCTCAACTAATAGCAGAAATAGAAATTAATCAGCGAGATGAATCAATCGATGAAATAATCTGTAGAGTGAGAAATGAGTCTGAGGTTCCTGCGGATAAAGTTTCTTTTTTGCTTGATATTTATAGTGGAGAGTGAATTTTCGTTTAGATTTTATGATGATGATTTAGGAGAAAAATATTCAACATCACTGAATGCAAATCAGGTGCTTGTAAGCTAATTCCTCAAAAAATAAATGACAAAACTCAGGTGATTTTAAATTTATATTTGTTAAAATATTCTGATATTGTGAAAACCAAGAGGTAAATTTCGTGAAAAGAAAGTATATTAGTGTGGAGGTAAAAGAAAATGCTTAATATAAGAAGTAATCTAAACTACTTCTAGTAAAATAATCACTAATGAAACATCTACCATTTTTATTAACCCTAATTTCCTTTACTTTGTCTGGACAAAAAATTGAAACAAAAAAAATAAATTCGACTATACTAGAACAGGAAAGGAATCTGTGGATTTATACCCCTTGGCAACATGAAGAATTTCCGGAAAAGAAATTAGAAGTTATTTATGTTTTTGACGCTCAGGCGAGAGAATATTTTGATATGGTACATTCTACTATACAGTTTATGGGGGGAGAGGAATTCGCTTTTCTGGTAGTCGGGGTAGAATCCCCATATATTGAGGATAAAAAACAGAATAGGAATACAGATTTTTTACCGAACGCGATACACAGTGAAACTTTAGAGAGCTACGATGGTTATTGTGGTGGGGCAAACAAATTTTTGACTTTTATACAGAAAGAGTTGATCCCCTATATAGAAGATCAATACCCCACTTTACCTACAAGAGTTGCTGTAGGACATTCTAATGGAGCTACGTTTATAAGCTACGCCCTTTTAAGAAAAAATGACTTATTTGATGCTTACATAGCTATTTCTCCTAATTATGCTTATGATCAGGGACAATTGGTGGACCGTTTAAAGAAAACCATCCCTGAAACCCAGGAAAGGAAAAAATTTCTATTCATTAGTCATGCCAATGAAAATAGTCAAACGGATAGCCGATGGAAAAACTGGGAAGAATGTCGTGAAGAAGTTGAGAAGATTCTAAAAGAAAAGAAGTGGAGTTCTAAAATTCATTTAGAAACGAGAGATTTTTCTGAGACGGAAAACCATGAGTCTACCTTTCCTATTGGTGTGTTTTATGGGCTTAAGTCCTATGTTGATTATCAGTTTAGGACAGGAGTGAATATCACAAAATACTACGACCACTTGACCAGACTCGGATTGGTGGAGTTAACTCCCCAAAATGTCAATTCCATGGCCTATGAGTGTTTTTGGAACGATAGGATTGAAGATGCATTGGTAGTGATAAATTGGGCTGTTAAAAAATTCCCCCAAGAACATAATCTTTACGATAGCCGGGGTGAGTTCTACGAGAAGAAAGGTAATCTGAAACAGGCAGCAGAATCGTATAAAAAAGCTATGGATATCCTTTCTGTTACAGCGAAAGGACTGGACAAAAGAACCTTTGAAGAAAAAATGAAATTATATCAAGAGAATTATGAACGGGTAAGTCAATGATTATATTTATTTTTTGTATTAATATTTTTCATTAACAAAAAAAGTGATGGAGAATACGTAAACTATATAACTTGAGTATTTTATTGGGTGCTTTAAGAAATATGGTTAAAGTTTCCATGAGTTTGTTAAAAAATACTAATTTAGTAAAATTGCTCCGATTACCGTGAACCGTTTTATCACTACATTTTTAATCAGTGCTATATACAATTGTGTATTATTCGGACAAACAGATACATTATTAAGCCGACCTTATGAAAAATTGGTAGAGAGTTATGGTAAAGGTGCTTCTTTTGAAAAAAAAGAAATCTTTGCAAAAGCCATAATACGAAAAGCCAAAAAAGAAAAAGATACTTCTTGGATCATATCTGGTTATCACATAATGACTGATTTATACAATGATGTTAATGTCCTTAAATATTGTGACAGCATTATTTCCTTAAGTACTAATCCGGATGATAAATACTACCCTGCAACCGCTAATTTGATTAAAGGAGTATACTACTACAATAAACGTGATTTTCAAAAAGCCCTGGACGAATATCTCGTAGCAAAGAAACTGGCTACCAGAAACTATAATCCATACCTAATTCAAAAAATTAATTACAGTATAGGGATTTTAAAAGATAGAATCGGCGAAAGTGAAGAAGCCTTAAAGATACACCAAGAGAATTTTTCTTATACCCGCAAAAATATTCAATTAGTAGACAAACAAGATTACCTCTTTTCCATTTTTGCTTTGGCTAGTACTTTCAATGATTTGAGAATTTTGGACTCTGCCTCTTATTATAACAATTTCGGGGTCAAAGAAGCTATAAAGTTAGATAACGAAACGGAATACAATCATTTTATTTTAAATGAAGGGGTTACTCTTTTTTATCAAAATAGGTATGCAGAAGCATTAGATAGTATTGAAAAATCAACAGCGTATTTTGAAGAAATAGAGAACTTGCCTAATATGGCTGTGGGGTATTTTTACTCGGGAAAAGTCTACTCCGAACTTGGAAAAACAGATTCCACTATTCTTTATTTCAAGAAGGTAGATACAGTTTTTCAAAAGAATAATGATTTGCTTCCAGTGGTAAGGGAGAGTTATGAGTATCTCATAAATCATTACAAACAACAGAACGATCTGAAACAACAGCTGATATATATTAAACAGCTTATAAAGCTGGATAGTATATTGTACAATGACAAAATATATCTCAGCAGTAATATTGTAAGAGAATATGATATTCCCAGACTTATGTCTGCTAAAGAAAATGTTATTACATCATTGCAAAGAAAGGAAGCTCGCTCTCGATTTGTTATCCTGTTTGTTTCGATTGGATTGGTACTGATGACCATTTTATTCTGTTATCAATACTACAAGAAAAAAATGTATAAAAGGAGATTCGAGGATATTTTTAATAGTGAACAAATTGATCTTACCTCAGCAACTAAAAAATTAGAAAGCCAAAAAGACAGAGATAAAATTGATTTGCCAGAAGAAGTTGTAAAAAATATCTTATTCGATCTTGACGGTTTTGAAAAGGACAAAAAATTCCTGAATTCAAATATTACCATTCAGATTCTTGCTAAAAGAATAGGAACTAATTCAAATTATCTTTCAAAAGTTGTAAATTTTTATAAGAAACAATCTTTTATCAATTATATTAATCAGCTGCGAATAACATATGCCATTGAGGAATTAAAAACAAATACAGAATATAGAAAATACACGATCAAAGCTATTGCCAAAGAGTTTGGTTTTAACAATAGTGAATCCTTTTCATCGGCGTTTTATAAAAATACCGGGATAAAATTGTCCTATTTTATTAAGGAGCTTTCCAAGAAGGATATAAAACATGAGGCTTTGGTCGAGAAATAAACCGAAATTCATGAATTTCGGTTTATTTCCACATAATTTTAACAATTTTATACTCTATTACGAAATAAGTTTGTTCTGTTAATCTAAAATTTGAAAAATAATGAAAAAAAAGAACAAATCTTTGGGACTGAACAAATTTACTATTGCTAAATTAAATAATAGCCAAAACATAGTGGGAGGAAATCCCCCCGATGACGGTACTGACCAAGGTAATGGAGGTGCTAAATGTCTGCAAACATCTAAAATAGTCATTGAAAATGGGGCATAAATTTTAAAGGTATTGTTTAGAAAGAAGATGACTTTGGATATATTTCAAAGTCATTTTTTATATTTATATCTATTTAACTGAAAATCTCTGCTATGCTAAAAAAGCTCTTTATCCTTTTATCTTTCTCTGTTGGCTTATTCCTTTTTTGTTGCAAACGATTTCCTGAGCTTCCCTACGTGTCTTATCCAAGTACACATCCTAAGAAAAAGGTGCAACTTACCGAAAATGAATTAAAGGATTGGTATCATAAAGACATTGTGGATGATACCATTCCCGGGATTAGTTTGGAAAAAGCGTATGATTTATTATTAAAGGATAAAAAAGGTAAAGAAATTATCATTGCAGTTATAGATATGGAGGTCGATATTGAACATAAAGATTTACATGATCAAATATGGATAAACGATAAAGAGATTCCCAATAATAATATTGATGATGATGATAATGGGTATGTAGACGATATTCACGGCTGGAATTTTTTGGGAAACAATAGAGGTGAAAATCTCAATTTTATGAAATATGAATACACTAGGATTATAAACAAATACGATAGTTTATTCAAAGACAGAGATATAAGTCATATCTCATTAGATAAAAGAAAACTTTTCTTGGATTATACAAGGGCTAAAAAGAAGTACAAGGAAAGAATGGAATATGCTTTAGAAGCTAAAAGGAATAGCGATCTGTTATATGACGGTTATTATTTGGCCAAGAAAGAACTTGCCCAATATTTTCCTTCAGAAAATTATACATTGGATAAACTGGATAGTCTTAAAAATACTTCTGTAGATACCATAATGAAGGGGCATATTACACTTTTATTTGATTGTATCAAATATAACATGACTGAAAATTATATCAAGGAATACAAGTTACATGCAGATGAGCGCATTAATAAATTGTTGAATCTATCTTATAATGACCGAGAAATTTTAGGAGATGACCCGAACAATATTTCGGATACAAAATATGGTAATAACAGGGTAAGTGCCCATACAACTTTTTTAGATCACGGCACTATAACTTCAGGAATCATTGCGGCGACAAGGTCTAATAACACTGGAATAAAAGGGTTCTCGGATAACTTCAAAATTATGCCCTTATGTACTTCCTCCTATGGAGATGAACACGATAAAGATATTGCTTTGGCAATTAAATATGCAGTAGATAATGGAGCTAAAGTCATTAATATGAGTTTCGGAAAGGAATTTTCAATGCATAAGAACTGGGTGGATAATGCCATTAAATATGCAGAAGAAAACAATGTACTGATTGTTACGTCTGCAGGTAATGATGGATACAATCTGGATAAAGAGGAGTTTTTTAATTATCCAGATGACAGCGATAACAATGGAATAGAGTTAGTTCAAAATTTCATCAAAGTTGGAGAAAGTGGTTATACTCTGGATGAAAAGCTGATAAGTTCAGAAAGTAACTATGGTAAAAAAAGTATAGATGTTTTTGCTCCTGGAACTAACATTTACACTACCTCCACAAAACCTGAAAAGTATGAGGTTGTCAATGGGACTTCTTTCTCTTCTGCTATGGTTTCTGGTATCGCCGCTCTATTATTTTCCTACTTTCCAAACCTTACTGCTTCCCAGGTAAAAAAGATTATCCTGGAATCAGGAGTTTCCTATGATATAGATTGCACAATATCAGGAAATGAGGACGGAAAAAAACAACCTTTTACCGAGTTTTCTAAATCTGGAAAGATAGTTAATGCATATAATGCCCTACTTATGGCTGAAAGGGAATTTTCTAAATAACAATATTTTTTCTTGTCTTTTTATGTAGAAGTCATCTAAACTTTTCTCCATTGGCTGCAAAGTGGTCTTTTTACCCCATATTTTGCTTTTTTTTTGCTCCGTAGCTAAGGCTATGCAGCAAAAAAACTGTATCTGGAACACCCCCCTGTTTTGCGCTTCAATTAAAAAAGTTTAGATGACTTCATAAGGATAAGTTTCGCTTAATAGTTAGAATAACGGAATAGTCAATTTTTAAATTTATAAGAAGTACTCCAAAATTAACAGGAAACTACTCCAAAACAGTTTCGAGAAGTCCATGCAAGGTGGGTTTGTGGAGAAAACACAAGTGTCACTTGTCATTTTTGTCGATCTGCCTAAGTATATTCAAGAGGCTACAACTATTCCAGATACTAAAAAAACTGGGGCTTGGCCTAGTATACCTTGTGTTATACTCCCGATAAAATATAGGCTACCGCTAATGAATATAAGAATCTTTGAATAAATGCTCTGGAATTCACGAATTTCAAGTCGAAATTCATGAATTTCGATTATAACTACTTGTTTTTAAATAATATCCCTAATAATATTGATGATTAAATAACCCCTTCTTACAAAATGAAGTTTCAAAATAGAGAAAGATTGTTTATGAATTTAACGAGTTTTTTCTGTAATCTTATGCAAATTCCTTTTTTTTCATATTCCAAGTTTCAAATTTCTGGAAAAGTGACAGAAGCCAATGGACAAGAACTTGAATTTGCTAATGTTCTTTTGAAAGATTCCACTGATAATATCATGACAGATGTTTTTACGAATAAAGATGGGGTTTATACAATAGTAAATGTCTCTAAAGGGAAGTATACCGTTATTGTAAGTTTTATAGGGTATAAGAATCAAATTAAGGAAATACTAGTGGATAAGGATATAGAACTTGGTCCAGTGGCATTAGAGGAAAGAGGCATTGGCATCTTAAGTAAAAGAATATAAATTCTCTCGATTGTTGGGACAAAGTATTATAAAATAGAGTTTAATAATAGGATTGAAAGAGAAAAATTCATAATAAGAATTTAGATAATATTCCATACGAAATGGTTTCCGGAAGCAAACGATAAAACATGAAGAATACAAAAAAAATCCTCATTTTTATTTTAGTTTTTATTTCCTATACCTCCTTTTCTCAAACGTATAAAGGTGTAGTTGTTGACTCTCAAAATAACCCAATTGAATATGCAAATGTTATTGCTAAAAGTCTCGATGATATAACTATTACTGGGACTATTACCAATAAGTCTGGGGAGTTCGAAATGTTGGTACAATCTAGGGATTCCTTTAATCTTACAATTAGCTTTATCGGTTATCGTGATTGGTCTAAAATCATGGAACCTAATATGAACTTGGACTTAGGGGGAATAACTATGAGCGAAAGTATTAGTGAACTTGAGGAAGTTGAAGTGGTTGCCAAAAAGCCAATCATAGAAAGAAAATTCGGTCGATTGATTTTTAATGTTGAAAACAGCGTTGTGGCTTCAGGGTACGATGGAATGGAAGCTCTTAAATATGCTCCTAAGATTGACCCGACCAGCCAGGGAATTAAGATGATTGGTAAAAGTTCCCTAGCCGTTATGGTTAATGACCGCTTAATTAATTTAGGAGGTAAGGATTTGGAAGCATATCTCAAATCATTACGATCGGAAAATATTTCTAGAATTGAAATAATTACTACTCCCCCTGCCAAATTTGATGCCCAAGGAAATAGTGGTTTGGTGAATATAATATTAAAAAAACGTGTGGATATAGGCTTTGATGGTTCGGTTACAGCGACCTATATACAAAGAAAGTACGCTGGCTTTATGCCATCGACGTATTTAAATTACTCTACCGAGAAACTCTCAATGGCTTTTAATATCTATGCCGATAATGAGATTAAAAAATACGAAGCGGAAACCAGTTTTTTATACCCTAATTATAGACGTAATTCAGATTCTGGACGTAAGCAAGAAATTAAAGGATTGTCCAGTGGATTGAACTTGGAATATCGATTTACCAATAAGCAAAAGGCTGGGGTAATTCTAAATGGTAATTTATGGAACACCGATGAAAAACTTGACAACATCATTAAATATCGTACTTCACTTAATAATCAAATTGACTCAACATTAGTAACTCCATCCAGAAATTCAAATGATTATCATTATTTATCTACATCCGCTTATTATGATATCGAATTGGATAGTATAGGGAGTAAGTTACAGTTCAATTATAACCATTTGGAGAAAAATAATGAAGATGATAGATCACTTTCATCAATAGTTTATCAAGGGGATTTAGGAACTAATTTAAATTCAAACTCAGCTACAAGTAATTCAGAGGCAACTTATAGTGTGAATTCCTTTAATGTGGATGTTATTTTACCAATAAATGAATCTAAATTAGGATTTGGAGGTAAAGCGACTTTTATTGAAAACAATAGTAATATCGACTATTTCGATACTTCAACGGGAGCTCCAGTCATAGATGAAAGTCAAAGTGATATTTTTAGGTATAATGAAGATATTTTAGCATTGTATACTTCCTTTGAGAAATCTTTTGGAGAGAAAGTATACCTAATTTTAGGACTTCGCTTTGAAAATACTCGTACAAAAGGATACTCCGTTACGTTGGCTTCCGAAAACTCCAATAGTTTTAGTACTCTGTTTCCTTCTGCAACTCTGGCGTATGATCCAAACGAGAACCATTCGTTTTCCATTGGATATGCAAAACGCATTGATAGACCAGGTTTTTCTGATGTTAACCCATTTAGAACGTATACCGATTTCTTTTCATATGAAGCAGGAAATCCTTTGTTGCTTCCGTCGATTACTCATAATATAGACTTCTCCTATCTCTTTAATAATAATTTGGAAGTAAGTTTTTATTATTCATTACTTAAAGATGCAGCAGATTATATCACTCTATCTTCTTCCAACAGTAATATTATTATTTCTCGACCAGAAAACTTTTATGACCAGCATACATTAGGTCTTGATGTATATTATAATTGGGAACCAATAAGCTGGTTTGCTAGTAATAATGGTTTTAGTGCATATTATAATGATTCAGATTCCAATCTGCCAGACATAACGTTATCCAATGTAAGCGGATATGGTTATTATGTATCTACGCGAAACACTTTTACATTAAACAAAGAAAATGGAAATAGTATATATGTGAATTTTTTTCAAAACTTTCCCTCCTATGAAGGTCTTTCCAAAATTTTCAATAGAGCTAATCTTCAAATTGGTGCGCGTTTCTCATTCCTTGAAAGAAAATTACAATTAAATATTTCTGCTAGTGATATTTTTAGGCAAAATCGAAATCGGGTAAAAGAAGTGTATCAAGACTATATCTTCACTTCCAACATATACAATGATATTAGGAGACTCAATATCTCCTTAACCTATAAGATAGGTAACAATAAATATAAATCATCTAATCGAAAGATAGATGACTCGGAGAAAAATAGAATGTAACCAATTAAAGAAACACTATGAAAGTAGTACAGAGTTTTTGGTCTGGAGGAAGTACAACTATTCAAAAATATGGTTGGTTGTCAGCAAAATATCATTTTCTCGGATGGATACTAAGTGCAAACCAATTACGTAAGTATTATGACAACCTCGAATTGGTAACAGATTCTTTTGGTTATTCATTACTCATCGAAACACTAAAATTGCCTTATACTGATGTTCGTGTCGAATTAGATGAATTAAACCGTTATCCTAGTGGTCTCTGGGCCTTGGCGAAAGTAAAAGCATATCAATTACAAAATAAGCCCTTTTTGCATGTGGATGGTGATGTTTTTATTTGGAAGGAATTTTCTAAAGAACTTTTGGAGTCCGGTTTAATATCACAGAATAAAGAAATAATTACAAAGTACTATCGAAATATGTGGGATGATATTTCATGTCATTTATGTTATTTACCTAAAAGCTTACATGCCTTTGATAATGGATATAATAATTATTCATATAACATGGGAATTTTTGGAGGCTATGATTTAGACTTCATAAAGGAATATACAAATAAAATACTCTCTTTTGTCAGCAGGAATTGTAGTGTTTGGACAAAAATTAATCTTTTCAATTTTAATATTTTTTTTGAGCAAGTATTATTCTATGGATTGACGAAGGAAAGTTCAAAAAATGTTTCTACAATGTTCTCTAATGTAATAAAGGATGGGGAATATATAGGTTTGGATGATTTTGATAGTATTCCAAAAAAAACATATCTACATCTACTTGGCCCATTTAAGCGTCAATTGACTACTTGTAAAAAATTGGAGTCGTATGTAATGAATTTTTACCCAAAATATTATGAAAGACTGGAAAAGCTTATTAAGCAAGAACCTCTTTCTTCATATTTGGAATATGACTACACCCTTGAAAAAAATATAACCCTTAAAAAAAATTATGCGGACTTACTTGCAAAAAATAGATGTGATAATGTCGATAAAACACCGATCAAAAATTGGAGAGAAAATATATTAGGCAGGGACCTTTTTATGGTTGGACAAGTCCAGTTTTTCTGGAAGCTAATGAAAGAAGAGAGGTGTTTTCTGATAATACCAATAGCAGACTTTGAGATTGTAATAAGTAGTCATGTAGAAAAGAAAATAGTAATTAAAGAATTAGACGGGAATAATATTGAAGAATCTTGGATAAGCATAGATGAGATCATTTTTAATGAGTTGAAGGGAGTGTGTGATAATCAAATGTTTATTGAAAATTCGCTAAAGTATTTATCCGAGGATTTTCCTGATGATGAGAAGGAAGCTTTTTTAGAAACATTATGGTTGCGGGTTGCCCAATTTATTTCATTAAAGATTTTTGTAGCTGTTCGAGGGGATTTTTTGACGAATCCTGGAAAAAACATAAAAAATAATTCATTGGCCGATGGTAGTTTTTATCATTACTACTAAAACAAATGATGAGGAATCAGTCATGCCTACGTATAAAGATGACAATTATCAACTTTAATTATTTTAATTATGAAAAAGTTTAATTTGGAAGAATTCAACAAAGCCAAATTAACATTGTCTGAAAGACTAAATGTTAAAGGTGGTTCAGGTTCTACTACTTCAAGAAGAACTCATACCTCCTGTACAGGAAGCGATTCTGATTCTCGAAGGACAGATTCAGATTAATTTGAATAGGCGCATTGATGTAATTACATCAATGCGCCTTTAATAGTTATTCTAAGATTAGAATAATACTCCTTTAATATGCATAATTGTTAGTGATTAAATATTATGATTCTAATTTTTTCCATCGAAAATGAGCTTTCAACAAGTTCAGTCATAAAGTGGCTAAAACATTATGACCAAGAAGTTGTCCGAATAAATGCTGACGATCATACATACAAGTTTTGTCAAATGAATAATAAGGGGATTTTTTTTACAAATACTAAAACTGACCATACCTATAATCTGTTGGATGCTAAAAGTTGTTGGTGGAGACGTACAGGTCTTAGCCTAACAAATTTTCTTTGGGAAGATCCCAAAGAAAAATTTATTGTTGACGGGTTTGATTTAACTCCATTGGTAAATGGTAACAAAAGTCTTCTTAAATCAGAAGCCATTAGCTTGAAAAAATATATATTTAAAAGAATCTACGATAAGTGCAAGATAAATATTGGAACTCCATGGACATATAGTTTAAACAAACTGGAAGTACTTGACATCGCTAGAGAAGAAGGACTAAAAGTTCCATATTACGAAATTATTTCAAAAACAAATCAAATTTTACAAAGTAAAATTCAAACTGAATTTGTAACTAAATCCATAGCGGAAGGGATTTATGAAGTTGTTGATAATTATAGTTTTTATTCTTATACAGAACTGAACTTGAAGGAAAATTATAAAGAAAGTGAAATACCACTATTTCCTTCAATGATTATGGATGTGATTAGAAAAAAAATGGAAATACGAACTTTTTATTTAGATGATAGTTTTTATTCGATGGCAATAATGTCACAATCGTCAGATCAAACGAAAACAGATTTCAGAAAATACTTAGAATCAAAGCCCAACAAATGCGAAGTTTATAAACTTCCAGAAGAAATAGAACAGAAGTTAAAGCGAATTTTTAAACGTTTAACATTGAATAGTGGATCAGTTGATTTAATTGTGAATCAACAAGATGAGTATGTTTTTTTGGAAATAAATCCTGTAGGTCAATACGCCATGACAAGTGAACCTTGTAATTACAATTTGGATAAGGAAATAGCAAAGTATCTTATACATGGAAACACTAAATAAAATTGAGCTAAATAATTCAGAACTAAAAGGGCTTCCCCTCTTTTTTAAGAAAATATTTTATAATCAGGTAACAAATGCTGAAGATGAATTAAAGCTTTATAAGTATCATACTAATCTACAAAGTATTGAGATGAGAAATTATGATCCTCATAGAGTTATTTGCAAAATTAATTATCCTGAAACTGAAGAAAATGAAGTATTCAAAAAATGATATTTTTTTTATATCCTCTAGTTGTAAATTAGTAAAAGGAGCCAATAGAAGTGTAATCATTGACTATCCAAGGGCAGATGTTCAGATTATCTCCAATCAGTTTTACGATTTACTGCAACTGATGGACCGAAAAAAGATCCAAGAAACTTTGGACCATATAGAGGAAGATTCGTTAGATAAATTTTATGATTTTTTAGATTTTTTATTAGAAAATGAATATGGATTTATAACATCGAATATTGATAGTTTCCCTGAAATTTCTACAATATTTGACGATGCCCATGTTACAGTGAAGGACATTATTGTAGAAATTGACGAACAGTTATTCCTTGAGGATGACTTTACTGATATCATACATCAAATAGATGCTTTAGGTTGTAGTGATCTACAATTACGAATATTATCTCCTTCAAATTATAGTTTTTTAAATAAAATTTTAGCTATAGCGGATGCATCAAATCTAACATATTTGGAATTGCTTGTACAAGAAGTACGGGAAGACATTTCTAATAATCAATGGCATAAGCTATTCGAAAATTATTCGTCTCTTTCAAGTGTAAATGTATATAATTCTGATGAAAACAAGTCTATAGAGTTTTTTATAGAAAGAAACCGTTTTCATTCACTAGCTATCGGTAAGTTAAATTACTTAGAAGAAAGCTCTATTAGTGATTGTTGTGGGATTATAACTTTTGATCACCTAACATTCAACGATACTTCAACACATCATCTTCATCAAAAATTTAATGGTTGTTTATATAAAAAATTAGCCATTGATAAATATGGAAATATCAAGAATTGTCCAAGCATGGAAAAAACATATGGTCACATAAATAATATATCTATCCATAATGCTTATAAAAGTGAAGGGTTTAGAAATCTTTGGACTGTAAATAAAGACATTATATCCGTTTGTAAAGATTGTGAGTTTAGATATAACTGTTCGGACTGTAGGGCCTTTACCTCAGACAAAGATGACATACATAGCAAACCATTAAAATGTGGCTATAATCCGTATACCAATACTTGGGAAGATTGGAGTTTAAATGAGTTGAAAACATACGAGGCGAAAAAATATGGCTTTAAAGAGGTTAATTAATAAGCTAAAACCTTTTGAATTTGTTATTCAACATGACGCGATGGATTGCGGTCCGGCTTGTTTGGTCATGATAGCTCGTTTTTATGGAAAAAAATACTACATAAAACAAATCCGTGACGAATGTTATTTGGGAAAAGATGGGGCTAATTTGTTAGGTGTCGAGGAAGGAGCCATTAAAATGGGATTTAAAACCATGCCGGTAAAAATCACCTTAGCCGAACTAGTTGAAAAAGGTCCGTTACCTTGTATACTTTTTTGGAATAAAAGTCACTATGTTGTCTTGTACGACATTAAAATCAATCCTCTCTCCAAAAGGAGAGTATTTAAAATTGCTGACCCATCGCATGGAAAAACTTCTTTGAATCAGGAAAACTTTGAAACATTATGGGCGGAAAAGGGAGAAGGGATCGCTTTATTTTTAAGTCCTACCAAGTTCTTTTATGAAAAAGAAATTTCCAATCAGAAAGGGTTTAATGCGGCTTTTCTATTAAAGTTTTTAAAACCATATAAAAAGGAAGTTTCAATACTTATTTTGGGGTTAGGAGTTACGAGTCTTTTCACCTTAATATTTCCTTTTCTAACAAAGGCATTGATTGATATAGGTGTTGACTCTAAAAATTTAAATTTTGTGTTTATCATTTTATTAGCCCAAATTTTTTTGTTCTTAAGCTCGACAGTAGTGGAGATCGTAAAAAGTTGGGTACTATTATTCATCAATTCAAAAATAAATATCACTATTGTTTCTGATTTTTTGCACAAAATAATACGTCTTCCGTTTTCATTTTTTGATTCAAGACAGCTTGGGGATTTTTCACAGCGTATACAGGATCATGAAAGAATTGAAGAGTTTTTGACTTCTCAAAGTTTAATGGTTATATTTTCTTCACTTAACTTTTTAATTTTCTTTTTCGTCTTAACATACTATGACTTTAAAATTTTATTGGTATACTCACTTTTGACTGCTTTTGCAATTGTTTGGTCATTAGTTTTTTTAAAGAAGTTAGAAAAAATAGATTACTATCGTTTTAACTATAGAAGCGAAAGTCAACAATCAGTATTTGAGTTAATAAATGGGATTACTGAAGTTAAACTAAATAATATAGAACGATATAGAATATCACAATGGAGAAAAGCACAAATAAAATTGTTCAGAGTAAATTTAAGAGCATTGAAATTAGATCAAGTTCAATTAATAGGATATGATTTTGTAAATCAATTAAAGAATATCGTGGTCATATTTATTGCTGCTAGGGAAGTTATTCTTGGCAATATTACATTGGGAGCCTTATTGAGTATTTCTTATATAATTGGACAAATGAATTCTCCGATCGATCAATTAATTGACTTTTTTAGATCATGGCAATATGCAAAATTGAGCTTAGAAAGATTGTATGAGGTTCAAGAGATAGACGATGAAGAGAAAGAAAGCGATGTACCTTTAGCGAAAACTGATAATGCAAAAATAAAAACAAATGGAGTTTTTCCTTGTATCAAAATCAAGGATATTTCTTTTCAATATAATGGCCCACGTTCTCCTTATGTTTTAAAAAATCTTTCCTTCGATATTCCGTATGGCAAAACAACAGCTATTGTTGGAGAGAGTGGTAGTGGAAAAACCACACTAATGAAATTACTATTGAAATTTTATAGCCCGGTAAAAGGAGAAATAAGCTATGAGAATATTAGCCTTACTAATATCTCTGCCAGTGATTTAAGAAAGAGATGTGGTATTGTTTTGCAAGATGGATTCCTCTTCTCAGACACATTAGAAAGGAACATAGCAGTTGGAGAAGATGATATTGATCTAAAAAAGCTACAAAAAGCCATACAAATAGCGAATTTAGATGAATTTGTGAAGTCGTTACCTATGGGATTGAAAACACAGGTTGGCTCAAACGGAAATGGGCTCTCAGGGGGACAACGTCAACGCGTTTATATTGCTCGTGCAGTATATAAAAATCCTCAGTTTATTTATTTTGATGAAGCAACTTCTGCTTTAGATGCCGAAAACGAAAAAATAATCTATAATAACCTTCAAAAATTTTTCAGAGGTAAAACAGTAATCAAAATTGCACATCGTTTATCTACGGTCAAAAATGCAGATCAAATTATTGTTATTAAAAAAGGGGAAATTATCGAATCTGGTACTCATGATGAATTGGTTGCGCTAAAATCTACCTATTTTAATTTAGTTAGAAATCAACTTGAACTAAGTGTCTAAGAAAAATGGAAAAGGATTTTGAAGATATAATAAGTCGAAAGAATTATTTTCTTGTTCGATACGGTATGCTAATTATTATTATTGTTCTAGTTCTGACAATAATAACTATGGAAGTTCTCAAAATAAATGAAAAGTCTATTTTGAAAATGGTCATAGAATACTATTTCCATTAATAATGAATAAAATCTATTTAAAATAAACTAATGCTATCACCTAAAATCAATATGATAGGTATATATTATGGTTCTTGGCCATGGTATTTTGATTTTTTTTTAAAATCATGTTCCTATAATTCGGATGTTACATTTTATATTATAACCGATATTAAACCTCCCCAAAAATATCCAGACAATGTGATGTTTATTTTTATGACACTTAAAGAAGTGGAAAAAATTGCTTCTGAAAAATTAGGTTTTAATGTTAATTTGGAGAATCCATATAAGCTATGTGATTTTAAGCCAGCTTATGGTTTTTTCTTTGAAGATATTTTGTTTGAATATGATTTTTGGGGGCATATTGACATCGATCTGATTTTTGGTAGAATAAGAAATTTCTTTAGCAATGATTTATTAAGTCAATATGACGTCTTCAGTGTAAGGAATGAATACCCTTCAGGTTTTTTTATGTTATATCGGAATAATGATTTAGTAAATAAATTATTTAAAAGGAGTAAAGACTACAAACGTATATTCTCCTCTCCAGAACACTTTTGCTTTGACGAATGTAATTTTCAGCATCTACCTCTCATGGATGGAGTCGATATCACTGATACTAATTCAACTATAGAAAGTATGATGCATGTGATAAAAAAAGCTCAAGAAATGAATCTTATAAAAGCACATTTTGATTTTTACGTTATTGAGGGCATGCCTGGATACATTAAATGGACAAATGGTGTTTTATCATACAGAAATGAATTCGAAATTTTGTTGTACCACTTAATTCAGGCAAAAAGTAATCATTATTTTAGAGCCCAAAGATGGAGAAAAATCCCAAATACTTTTTACGTTGAAAAAACAAATTTTTTTAGGTTTTCTAGAAAGTCTTTGACAGGATATTTTATGAGGCTTATTGATAAATTTAGAGTAGAATGCCATAAAGAAATAAATCACTTTTTAATTTTACTTAATAAAAGAATAATGTGGGCTTTTCCTTATTTTCATCGGAGATTAGTTAGTGAAGGGTCTTATTTTTTTGGGAACAAAAAAATAAATATCAAAAGAGAAAACAACTTATACTATGCTTCTTTTGATGATGATGAAAAAGAACAATTAACTCCCGTGTTTTACAGTAAATATTTATTTTTTTGTCATAATTGGTATTGGTTGTTTGAGTTCAGGGAAAATATGTTAATAGTAAGGGAAGGAAATGGGCAAAAAGTAAACTACAAACTTAAAGAGAATGTTGACAAGACCTTCAATTTAGATAGGTTTACCCCCTCTAATAGGATTTGAACTAACCCGTTTTCCAATGACTAACTTCTTCAAATCTTCCAAAAACCGGTTCGAAAATCGTTCTGCCAGGCTCACTACAAGCATCAGGTCCGGCAACACATGTTGCCGGATTTTGTTTTTTGGAGAAGTTGAAACGCAGTTTCCAAACTTCGGAAAAAAACAAAAGGAGCAAAACGAGAGCTTTGCGGGCTTGGTATTTGCAAAGAGGAGCTATCATCCGGGATCACGAAGTAATCTCTCCGGGAAATGGCGCCATTTTTTGTATAACTACGTTATTTGTTTACGCTTAAGGTGATAATTTTCTAAGAGAAGTTGTAATAGCCACTATTTGATCTGACAGTTGGGGGTACTAAAAATTGTCAGCTATGCTCTTAGGTATGTACTTGGTGCCGTTTTCTTTGGTCCTGTTTTCATACCCTACGAGAGCTGTTCCCGTATACCCCCTTCTTTCTTAGCCCTGCGCATCCCGAAGAACACATTTAATTTTCCATGTAAAATAAGTAAAACCCCATTGCTATTATTATTGGGTGCAAACCATATTTTGAAAATGCAACATTTAGCTAACCTCCATGGTAAAAGTTAATATTCCTGAACAAAATCAAAAAGGTACTGCCTCGAATCAAGACCTAATTTTTTTTTCAATCGGTTTCTGGCTACTCTCAAACTTTCTTTTTTTACAAGCATTGCTTTGGCTATATCAGAAGATGTCATGCCAAGTTTTATAAAAGCAAGATGTTTAAGTTCTTTTTTGGACAAATCCGGGAATTTACCGGAGATATTCTTATAAAAATCGGGGTGGATCTTTTTAAAATGAACCATGAAATCTTCCCAATCTTCATCTAAATTCAGGGTTTCCTGAATGTATGTCAAAACACACCTCAATTCTTTTCTCATTTCAGGTTCAAGTTCTAATATTTTATGCTCTACCTTTTTAACAATCTCTTTCTTTTTTTCAAGCAATGCTGATGACAGCAGTAAATTTTGCTGAATAATCTCTCTTTTTTGCTTTTCTATTTCAGCAATTTTTCGTTCCTGAATGTTCCGTGTGCAGCTCAAAATCAAAACAACCTCACCCTGTTGATTATATAAAGGTATGGTATACCCTTCGAACCATTGATATCCTCCTTGTTTTGTTTTAAAAAGCAATTCGAGTTTCTCCGGTTTGTTAGAAAGCCCTGTTGTTGAAGCTGAAATATTCTTTTGAAGGATTATGAAATGATCGGGGTGAATGAAATCGTTAGGTATTTTGCCCTCCAGGTCTTCGGCTGTATAGCCCATTATTTTCGCTGTGGAAGGACTGGCATATAAATATCTTCCATCTGTAGGGTGATGTAAACATACTACATCAATAGTGTGTTCTGCTATTAACTTTAACTTATCAATATTGTGCTCCTTGAGCAGTTTGGATAAAGCAAAACTATCTAGTTTTTTATTGCTTTCTATTAGCTTTAACAGCGCTTCGGTTTCCCGCCCTTGTGTTTTATAACGCATTGATTGATGATAAGATATTTAATAGCAATTCTAATTATTGCTTACTGCTAAAATAAATACTTTAGATGTAAATGAAATTAAATTTCACACATTAATGAAGCTTTTCATATCCTCTGGTATAACCTGCCGCATTTTATAACTATGCTTAAATAAAGTTTCTCAATAAAAATTTCATGTTTGATAACGGTATGTTAACGGTCTGACAGATATGTATTTGTACGAGGTTTGCCTACCCATTATTTTTGGCCATCCTTTAAAAAAAGGAGAATAATTTTTTACAGACACTTAATTTATTTTTATGAAAGCAACAAAAATGGTTTTATGCCTGCTTTTGGTTTTTATGGGTTTTCCAGCCCGTGCACAACAATTAAAGAATGGCACCTATTATCGCACAGCCAGTGATGGTATCGTCGAAATATCCGATTGCTGTGATAATGAAAAATTTACCGTTACATTTAAAAATTCCGATGGAACAGAAAATACCAGGGAATTAAAATCGGTTCAGGGTACTGACGGACTTTATTTATATGTTGGTGAAGGTTTCTTCTATTTTATTGCCGAAAGTGACGGATATCTCGAACGTTATATATTTAACGGAGATTTTAATTATGCTACAGCAAAGCCTGCCGATTATTATGAAATACTGTCCCGCGACCAGTCACTGGTCAACTCAAAAAAGAGTACAGCAGAATTGAGACGAAACGTATTGGAAAGCGGAAAGGAAAAATTCTATTTTCCAAGACTACTGACCAAATATGCTAAAGCTCCTGCAGATGAAAGGTTTCAGGTTGATAAATATTACAGGGGTATCAGCTCAACGGGAAAGAAGAGTACGATGCATGTGAAAGTGGTGGACAAGAACACGGTTGATGTAGTTTTCGGGGCTAAAATAAAAATGCTCACCCTGGCAGGTAAAATGGGGACACAGACATTTTCCAGGCACCATTTAAACCCGAATCTCTTTGTTTATTACGATACCCCCAGGTATTGGGGAAGAAGTGACCCGAACCAGTACTTATACTTTGGCGCAAACGGTATTCATTATATCTATAATGAAGGTGATAAATCCATCTTTCTGTTTGGGGATGAAAAGAAAAAGAAATACAGCGAACAAGAGATTACGGAAATGGAGTTCAAGACCAAAGAAGACATAGAAAAAGGATTCTGGAAACAAAAGGAAATATTTATGAAAAGCTGGGTGGACAATCCTGAGATGCCGGCAGCAGCCATGAATGACGATGGAATAAAGGCCGAAGCTTTAAAAGCCCTTCAGAAACACGCCAAGGATAAAGGATGGAAAGAGAATTTTACCGATGTTGTAATTACCTCCGGTAGCTGGAGCGATGTGATTACGGCATCCTATATTGGCCGTACTATAGAAGTTGCTGCAAAGGCCACATGGCCTGACGGACATTGCACTTTTCAATATTTTGATTTGATCTCCATGCATGAGAATGGGGGGTACAGTAAAACACTCTTCCACTACACCACGGGAAATCAATACGATACAGACTGCAATTAATTTTTTAAACTAAAGCACTCCGGACTGCAAGTCCAGGGTTTAGGAAGGCAATCCTGCCCGTCCGGCCGGAGAGGAAATTACCATAGTTATTAGGTTATTTAGTCAAGACGCAACAACTCAATAATCTAATAACCAAAGGATATACAAAAACTAAAGTATGATATACAGAGCCAGCCGAAGTAACTACAATGAAATCGAAGGCTTTTAACCTTTAACCTGATAATTAACACCTCCGGTGCCGGCCTGTCTGACAAAGGCAGGTACGTAAGGCATCATGTGAAAAATCTAAAAAGCATTTTAAATAATAAACTAATGAACACAAAAAAAATATTTGCTCTTATTGCTGTCCCTTTTTTACTTTTTACAAGTTGTAGTAGTGATAATGATAGCGATAATCCGTCACCAATAGCACCAATACCTGCTGAATTTTCGATAAATGAAAACACAGTTGACTTTGGAGAGGTAGAAATATCGACACAAAAGGAAGTAGAATTGACCATTACCAACACAGGCGAAGAAGATCTAGCTTTAAAAAATTATACCTTTTCCGGCTCAAATGCTTCAGCGTTCAGTACTGATGCCGGTGAAACTGAAGAAATAGTACAAGCCGGTAAAACGTATAACTTTACCATAGTGTTTGAACCCGCAGGGGAAGGGAATAAAACAGCGGTTCTGACAATTACCAGTAACGTCGGGGAGCATAAAATAGAATTATCCGCTAGTGCTACTCTTGATCCAAATGCCATAGTAAACATTCCGGACGCTAACTTTAAAGCAGTATTACTGGGGCAAGGAACTACTACATCGGGAACCGTGGGAGGATACCGGAATAGTAAAATTGACACTAACGATGATGGAGAGATACAAATCAGTGAAGCACGAGCGTATGAAAGTGCCCTGATTGCCAGTAGTGTTTTAAATGATAGTTATCACATAAGCGATATGACAGGAATAGAAGCTTTTGTAAACATTAAGGCGTTATGGGTTTCAAAGAACCAATTGACCAGTTTGGATATTTCTAATAATACTGCTCTTGAATATTTAATTTGTGATAACAACCAATTAAGCAATTTAGATGTCTCCAATAATACAGCCCTGGAGTATTTGAATTGTGCCACCAACCAATTAACCGATTTAGATATTTCCAAAAATACAGCCTTAATTCAATTGTTTTGTTACAACAACCAGCTATCAGATTTAGATGTTTCCCAAAATGCTGATTTAGAAATGTTAATGTGTAATGACAATCAGCTTTCAAATATAGACGTTACAAGCAATACTTCCTTATTCCGGTTAAGGATTCATAATAACAAGCTTACTAATTTAGATGTTTCTAAAAATACTGTCTTGAAAGACCTTAACTGCACTAATAATCAATTGACAAGTTTAGACCTTTCCAATGCTGCCAAATTAGAAATATTATTTTGTGATCATAATGAGTTAACAAGCATCGATATTTCTCAAAATACGCTTTTGAAGGAATTGAAATGTACTTATAATAAATTAACTGGCCTGGATACTTCTACAAACACTACCCTGGAATCGTTAAACTGCGGATATAACCAATTAGCAAGTCTGGATGTTTCCCAAAATACCGCATTAAAATTTCTTTACTGCTATAATAATCAGTTAACAACCTTAGATGTTTCCAAAAATATTGTATTGAAGTACTTTTACTGTTATGAAAACCAATTAACAAGTTTGGATGTTTCCAATAACCCTTCGTTAGGACTTTTTAGTTGTCATAGCAATAAACTAACCAGCCTGAACCTTGCTAATGGTAATAACAATAACCTGACACAAGTGGAAGCCGTTTATAACGATTTGACTTGTATTCAAATAGACCCGGGATTTGTCCCTCCCGATAATTGGACAAAAGACGATGCTGTAGCTTATACTTATAACGAGAGTTGTCTTTAATTTTACAGTCGAAAAAACAAAAAAGCTAAGAACAAAAACCTGCAAGATTTTGAAAACCTTGCAGGTTTAATGATCAAGAAACAACCGATATCAATCAAAATGACCGCAAAATCAAAAAAAATCCTCCTCCTCTTAATGGTATTAACAATTGGTTTTCAGCCCTACGTTAATGCACAGGATTTACAAGCTGACACAAAATCCACGGAAAATACATTTACCGACCCCCGCGATGGTAAGGTATATAAAACCGTAAACATAGGAACACAGGTATGGTTTGCCGAAAATTTCGCTTATCTGCCGGAGGTAGATACTGTAAACATATCCGTTTACGGTTATAAGGGAAATTCGGTTAAAAAAGCAAAAAGAACAGAATCATACGAAAAGTATGGAGCTTTATACTCTTGGGAAAAAGCAAATGAATTAGCGCTCGAAGGATGGCGATTACCGACAGATGCCGACTGGATGCAACTGGAAACTACCGTAGGAATGCCCAAAGAACTGGCTGTCAAAAATGGCTGGCGAGGAGATGAAAACAGTGCTGTTGCATTGAAGGAAAAAGGACGTTCCGGATTTGATATAAAGTTTGCCGGATGGCGAACGGATTACGGTGATTTCAGATTTCAGAATGAACACGCCAATTTTTGGGTAGCAGATGCCCATGACAATGAAAGAGCTTATGAAAGATTAATAGGGTTGAATAATCAGAAAATCGGACGTGAATACGGAAATAAAGGTTGCGGGTTTAGTGTAAGATACGTGAGGGATATGCCAGTTGAGGAACATATCACATACCCCGAAAAAGAATGGGAGATGATGGACGACGTATCCGAGTTTGGTTGGAGTCAGGATAAAATCAATCAACTTTACCGCTATGCTATTGATAGCACAAATGCTACCGGGATTATTGTTATACAAAGTGGTAAAATGATATACGACTATGGAGATACGCATGAATTGAGTTATATAGCCTCGGTTAGAAAAAGTTTATTGTCCATGTTATATGGGAAATACGTAGAGAATGGCACCATTAAGCTGAACAAAACGCTTAAAGAGTTGCATATTGATGATGTCGGTGGATTATTAGAGATTGAAAAAGAAGCTACAATTTCGGATATCCTGCAGTCAAAATCGGGAGTATACCACCCCGCAAGTAATCCCGGAGGAAATGAATGGTTATTTCCCGAACGCGGCAGTAAAAAACCAGGCACCTACTTTATATACAATAATTGGGATTTTAATGTGGCCGGATACATTTTCGAACAGGAAACCGGAAAAGATATCTACGAGGCTTTTGAAAAGGATATCGCAAAAAAAGCAGGCTTTCAACAATGGGATATATCGAAACAACAAAAATCAGGTGATACAAGTAAATCTAAATTCAAAGCCTACCATTTTGAACTATCCACCAGGGATATGGCAAGGATCGGGTATCTCATGTTGCGAAAAGGAAAATGGAAGAATGAACAAGTAATACCCGCATCATGGGTAGAAAGAATGACTACCATTACAACGAGTTATAAAGAAATGTATAAAGTTGACCCAAGACTTAAGGATTGGCGCTGGTGGAAGTGGGGACAAGGACTTATGTGGAGAATATGGGATAGTCCTGGTGTACCTCCGGAATTTAAGGGCGCTTATACGGCTACGGGCAACCAGGGACAATATATTACTATCTTTCCTGCAATGGACATTGTTGTCGCATTAAAAACAAAAGCCGTTTACGGAAGAAGAACAGATAAAGAAGCCTATGAATGTTTTTTGAACAAGCTGATCGATGCCAGAAAGTAAAGAACCAACCCATAAATATATGCCTGTATATATTTCATTATACCGGTATTTTATCATTGTATTTATTGTTTGTTTTTCAAGCTGCAAGAATACTTCAGGAAAAAAAAGTTGTTCTGACGAACAGTTTAATCAAAATCAGAACTTTAAGTTGTCAGACAGTCTGCTGCCTTATGTAAAGTACCACGAGAATCTGATGGCATTTACCAATGTCACCTTAATAGACGGCACGGGCGGGTTTATAAAGTCAAACCAGGTCATCATCATAGAGAACGGAATTTTTAAAGCCATAGGGAATGCCGGTGAAATTAAAATTCCGGCGAAAGCATCCGTTATTAATTTGAACGGAAAAACCATCATACCCGGTATTGTGGGAATGCACAATCATTTACATATTCCGGGGTTTCCATACGTTGGTGATGTTGCTTCCAAACTCTATCTGGCCTCCGGGGTAACAACCATCCAGACCTGTGGGGCCGCATCCCCCGGGCAGGAACTGATGTTGTCTGAAAACATCGAACAGGGAAAACAAATCGGCCCGGATATCATACCAAGTGCTCCCTTTATAACCGGAGCAGGCGGAAATCCTAACATGATCATCCCGAGAAATGAAAAGCATTTGAGGGATACTATGCAGTACTATATTAAACAAGGGATAAAATGGTTTAAAGTGTATCGGAATACCAGGCCGGAAAACCTGAAAATTATTCTGGACGAAGCTCATAAAAACAAGGCTAAAGTAAGGGGACATTTATGTTCCGTAACCTTTGAGGAAGCAACTAAACTCGGAATTGACGGTATAGAACACGGATTGAACAGCACCAGTGATTTCAGGACCGGTAAGGAGTATGGTATATGTAACGGTGGCCGGGAATATATGGATGAACTCATTATAGACAGCCCGAAAGTGCGGAGGCTTCAGCAGTTAATGATCGACAATGGAGTATTGCTTACCTCTACTCTTTCCATTTATGAGGCCAGTATACCCAGCCGGGCTTATGCAGATTCCCGAGCGCTGAAAGCAATGTCTCCCTATTTACGAAGTCAATATAAAGAACGAAGAAAGCAATTTGACAAGAACATTGCCGATTCAACCCGGAATAAGCGACTTAAAAGAATTATGCAATTTGAATACCAGTATTACAAAATGGGAGGTTTGTTATGTAGTGGCGTGGATGCCGGGAGGCACGTACTTCCGGGCTTCGGTGATCAACGGAATTATGAGCTGCTTATAGAGGCCGGTTTTTCAACAGAGGAAGCCATTAAAATAATGACGTATAATGGTGCTAAAGCATTAAACCGCAACGATATTGGCACCATTAGCGCCGATAAAAGAGCAGATTTCGTAATTCTCAACGGAAATTTAAAAAAAGATGGCTCTGTGATTGAAAGCGTCGAAACTGTCTTTAAAAATGGTATTGGTTATGACCCAAAAGCGATTTTGGAAAAAACACAAGGGCGGTTTGGAAAAGAATGAGTTATTAAAGGGCCGTATAACACTTGAAATATTTATTCACTAAAACGGTATAGACATGAGAAGAAGCACTACACAACATACTACTAAAACAAAAACCTTAACTGTTTTTATTATAACCATCATTTTAGGTTATATACTTTTTATAATTCCCGATATATTCTTTGGGATCACCACAATTGGTGGGGGCAAAATCGGTATTAACTTGTTGTATATTGCCTTATTCCAGTTGTTATCTGTTACAGCCCTACTCTATGTCTCCCTTAAAATCCTGAAAAAGGACTTCAAGTATATCGGACTCAGGTTTGAAAACCTCGGAAAAGATATTTTATCCGGTGCCTGTTTCGGGGTGTTATGGGCCATCCTTCAGTTCGTTTTCATTATCCCCAACACTGGCGGGATCAACCGTCCGGATATCTATGACATGTCGGCAATGTATGACGGAACTTTGTTGGGAACGCTTTCATTTGTTGCTTTGGGAGTAATTGGTGGCGGTATCACAGAAGAACTTTTTAACAGGGGATATTTTATCAATGTTCTTAAAGATGTTTTCAAAAATCCCAAAACCGGGCTATGGATTTCGGCAATTCTTTCCATTATACTTTTTGCACTGGGTCATCTGCCCGTAAGCGTATTGGATTGGTTTGACATCCTGGTCCCCACAATAATGTACACTTTGTTGTTTCTTTTCACCAAAAGATTAACAGCTTCGATAGTAGCCCACGGCATTTATAACATGTCGGCTATTATACTGACTTATTATATGTATTTTAAATAAAAAAAGAAGAATCTTGAACAGCATATTAAGACTGGAAACAATAAAAAAATACAGCAAAGTAATGGCAGTAAATATGGGCCTGTGGATCATCTTGTTTGCCTGCTCTATGCCTTCAGATAACAAAAAGTATTTAGGGCAGGCCCCTCCTTCATTGAAACCGGAGCTGTTTGCACCGGGCCTTATTTCAAAAAAAGGGGAATCGGAATTCGGATCGGTTTTTAATAAGGAAGCTAATGAATTTTACTATGGGACAGACATAAACGGCAGATCGGAAATTCGTTTCACTACACTGGAGAAGGAAGCCTGGAGCCAGCCGCAAACACTGCTGTCTAATGAAAAATACAGTTGTAACGACCCCTTCCTTTCTCCTGATGAACAAAGATTATACTTTATATCCGACAGGACTGTTGATGGGCTTGACGTCAAAGACGATTACGATATATGGTATATAGAAAGGGATTGAAAAACTATACGAGGATATACAAAAAATGAATAATTAGGATCTGAAAACCTTAACAATGAATGTAAAACCTTTTTTGGCGCTTCTGCTTGCGGTAGTGCTTTCTTGCTGTTCTGCAGAAAAGTCAAATTTTCAGACCGATGAATTAATCGGAGTATGGTCAGGATTATTATTTCAGACCGAAGCAAAATTCGATTCGTTGATAATACTTCCTGCAAATAACCCAACAGAAGCCCGGCTTTATAAAAATTCTGAAAAAACGGCTTATCCTGTCTTGCAGAAAAGAGAAAATCTGAGTTTTAAAGGCTCTTCGAATCTTCGATTTGATGCTTTTCTGTCTGATGACGATAAAATTCTTAATGGGGTTCTGACTAATGATTTATGGGCACAAGATCTAAATTTTGAAAAAAAAGGAGATGCATGGATTTCCAAGGTTCATAAGCCCGAAATAATTGACACCGACTATATCGTCTATCTGGAATTTTACAAAGACTCCGATGGAAATTTACAAGCCCGTATTCAAAGCAATAAGGAAAACAGGGAATTACACTTCACCATTGAGGAAGTCCTGATCGAAGAAAACAATATTGACTTCAGGATAACCAACGACCGTTTCGGGATTTCAGCTGTGTATGATACGGGGAAAAAGAATATGGTACTAACTTATGGCAATCCAGGTGGGAAAAGGAAAATACGATTAAGGAAGCTTCGAGATGATGAACTGGAAGGTTATTTGCCAAGGTCCCCGAAAGAAAAGTACCGGTATAAAATACCAAAGTCTCCCGATTCCTCCATGCAAACGGCTTCTTTGGAAGATGTGGGTATTGATATGTCACTGGTAGGTTTCATGGATAAAATGACCGGTAATGATTATAAACATATTCATAGCATTATAATTACAAAGAACAAAAAACTTGTGTTTGAAGAGTATTTTCACGGGTACGACAGGGAATACCTCCATGACATACGATCTGCATTCAAATCAATAGCATCGCTGGCCATGGGCAAGGCAATGATGAAAAACGAGGAGTTGAAAGTTGAAAATGCCATTCTTGACTATTATCCCGATTACAAAATAAATGATGTACAAAAGAAAAAGATTACCGTTCATCACTCCTTGACCATGAGTACAGGGATAAAACCGGAAAATGAGGATAAAATGCAATGGGATCACAATGATTGGGTGGGCTACAAATTAAACCTTCCCATGAAACATGAACCCGGTGAAATATTCGAATATTCGTCTGGAGGCAGTAATCTGTTAACAGGAGTTATTGAGAAATCTGTCGATACCTACCTCCCTCTTTTTATTTATGAGGAATTATTGTTACCAATGGGAATTAATAAATTTCAAATGCTGACATCTCCGCAAGGGAGAGGATATCTGGCCGGCTCATTTTACCTGCGCCCCATTGATTTTACCAGGTTTGGGTTGTTGATGCTCAATAACGGGAAATGGAATGGAAAACAGCTCGTTGCAGAATCATGGATTGAAGAATCCGTTAAACCTCATATAAAAGGGAATTGGCCCAAAAACTCCGATTACGGGTATTTATGGAGATTATGGGAACGAGAGATAGGAGGAAAACAGGTGAAAACCATTGAAGCCTGGGGTAATGGAGGTCAATTTCTGATAATAATTCCTGAAATTGAAATGACTATCACCATAACAAGTGGTAATTATAACCTGTTTCCGGATATGGAAGAAATACCGTTCTCAATTTTGGATACATACATCTTGCCCGCCGTTAAATTAAAATAGGCTTACATCATCAATCAGGACACCATCAAATCAAAAAATATGAAAAGACATCTTCCAACAATCAACTTCATCTTTTTAATCGGATTGACTTGCTTTTTCTTTTATGACAGCCATGTCAATGACATTAAAATATTCAAAGAAATTCAAGCGGAAAGATTAAGTATCATTGGACCTGATAAAAATTTATATATTTCGATTAGCAATCCCGAAAGGCAAGCATTGGCCACTACCCACGGTATTCCACATAATCCGGGTTCAAAAAGAGATTTGCCAGGAATAATATTCTTTAATCGCGTAGGTGATGAAGTGGGAGGTATTTATTATGATGGACCTGATGAAGAGAATTTTGCAGGCATCACTTTCGACCAGCAAAAAAACGACCAGATAATGGACATCATGAAAGACGAATACCTGGAAGAAGGTGAGTGGAAAAGATGGTATGGAATGTTTTTTAGGGAACGCTCTGACTCCATACGAGTTGAAAAATTGTATGATCAATTTCTTGAGAGGACGAAATCAATGACAAAAAAGGAAAAGATGCTGAATATTTGAAATTCAAAAAACACCTGGACTCCGAAATTAATGTGTACAGAATGTTCCTGGGTCGTGAAGAAAACAAAAATACCGGCTTGTTTATATATGATTCAAAGGGAAATGAACGGATTAAAATTTATGTAGATGAATTGGACAATACCCGGTTTGAGATTTTTGATAAAAAAGGAATTAAGAGAACCTACTAAAAAATGAAAAAAACACTTCTGATCGTTCTGATCGTCTTTTCCGCCTGCAAGCAAAAAAAGAGTTCGGAGATCATACCGGCAGCATTACATAATGATTCCATATCTCAAATAGAAGGTATCGAAAAAAACCTGGTCCCGGTGCATTACCTGAAGGGCAGGGACCATAAAAAGTCGATACCTCAACTCATGCAGGAAGACAAGATCCCGGGGGTGAGCATCGCATTTTTTGATAACGGGAGAATATCCTGGCAAAAAACATATGGGTATTCCAATCTAACGTATTCCGCAAAGGTTACTCCCAATACGGTTTTTAACGGTGCCTCGTTAAGCAAGCCCGTAACCGCAATGGCAGCCTTAAATTTAGTGGAACAAGGTATTTTAGCCTTGAATGAAGACGTCAACAATTATCTCGAAGGATGGAAAGTTCCTGACAATAAATTCACGGAACATGAAAAAGTAACCCTCAGGCGACTTATTGGTCATACTGCAGGTTTTGAAAGATATGTACAGTCATCCTTTTTTCCCAACGCAGGATTTCCAACGATAACCCAGATGCTGGCAGGAGAAAAACCTTCCGTTGACCCGGCTGTTTCTGTAGTCTATGTTCCCGGGCAAAAACAAGTATATTCAAACCCGGGCTATTCCGTTATTGAAAAACTTATAGAAGATGTCACGGACAAGGAGTTTAATGCCGTCATCAATGACCTGATATTTGAACCATGTGATATGCCCCATAGTTCATTTGAACAGCCTGTCCCGAACCGCCTTTCAAAACAAATGGCTACAGGATATTCCGATAAACCGGAGCCCTACCCTTATAAACTGTTTCCTTTTAAAGCGGCCGGGGGCATCTGGACTACGCCTACTGATTTAGCAAAATTTTTATTGACAGTATTGGAAGACCATCATTCGGGTACTAATGTCATCCTGTCTAAAAAAATGACAGACAGCATATTCACTAAAACACCCGAAAGATTAGGGTTTGCAAAGGTTTATAATGACGAAAGCCGGGATATCCTCTTTGAACACTGGGGAAGTAATTCGGGATTTACCTGCTATATGGTAGCTTCCTTAAACAATAAACAAGGCGTGGTTATCATGACCAACAGCGATAACGGGATGTCCCTGATGAGTTATATCGTCAGGGCAGTCGCAGTAGCATACAACTGGGACTTCTTAAAACCCAGGGTGTTCGATAGCATTGTAATGAACGAGGCAGAGATGAACAGGTTTACAGGAAAATTTAAAGGAGGGAACGAAGTCTTGGGGTTTGAGATTGTTGAAGGAACCCTTCACTTTTTAAGTGAGACAGATACTACTTCAAAACTTATTCCTGTGGCAGAGAATAAATTTATACAGTCAGATAACAATACACTTTATGAGTTCTTAAAAAATAGAGATGGTGAAATAAAGTATGTCCGTATGACAAAGACAGATGGATATAACAGCGATTATCTTAAACAATAAACGAAATGAAAAGGAAGTTTTTCGTGCTTTAAAATCTCTGGCTTCGGAACATTCCGGGCCTTTAGAATTTGAAGTCCGTGATCGTATTGGCATTTAAAAAAAGGTTTTAGTCTCCAAAGAAAGTTTGCTGAAGTTGTATATAACAAGGTGTAATGAAAGGAAGAAGTATTATTAACCATAATAAAAATGGTAAAATTCATCAATTTTTAATGCCGACGGTTTTTTTTCGATCGGCACCCGGTTCAACCGAACGGCATCAATCACCCTGTCTGATATCGACCAAGATGGGGATTTAGATGCGCTTGTAGCAAATGGCCGTCACTGGGCCGAACAAAATTATGTGTTTTACAACGATGGAAAAGGCGGTTTTAAACAGGCGCAACCCATAGGGAAATTTTTGAACGCTTCATACGCCATGGTAAGTGCTGACTTTAATAATGATGGATTTATGGATATCGCAGTAGCCAATGACAATATAAGAAATGAGTTGTATTTCGGAACCGCCGGTAATGATTTCGGCAATGCAACGACCTTCGGTTCCATATCTCCCTCACGGAACCTCACCACAGCCGATATAAATCAAGACGGATTTTTGGATTTAATTACGGCAGAGCGTGGCAGCAGCAATAAAATATATCTCAATAACGGCCAATTGAATTCTTTTTTGTCCCGTTTTTATTTGGAGGTAATTATTTGTTAATGTGGTGGATAAGATCTGCTACATCGTTAATCCTTTCGGTTCCAAACGAAAATCCGTCAAAAGTCAAATTAGAGGGGATATCGAACTGGTCAGGCTCCGGGATTCTTCCCGGTCCGCATGTTTAAACAATCTCCCCGTGTAGTCCCCGCAGGGTTGTAGCGTCGTAGAAGAGCTTTCTGCCACGTCTTTATTCATTCTCAAAAAAAATGTATTTTTGTTTTACCCCCGGACCCGAACGGCTCCTTAATAACCGGCCTATGAAAAAAATCTACCCTTGTATTTATTTCCTGTTATGCAGTTTTCCGTTATGTGCCCAACAATATTCCGATGAGACAGCGCAGTTGCTGGAAAGTCGATCTCCCATAGAGAGGGCCCGGGCCATTAACACGTATATTTTAAGGCATTCCGATGAAGAAGAGATAAATATGTTATTGAAAAATGCCACCTCTTTTGCCCGGAGACATCACGATGAATTTCTTCTGAAAGAACTCCGTTTTTTAAGGCTAAGGCAATCGGCTCTGTTTGAAGCCGACAGTTATAAACGGCTGAAGGTCTATCAGGATATACTGGAAAACAAAGAATTTAAAGACGATCCCCTCTACAAAGGCATGTGCCTCCATGAAATCGGGCAAAACCAGTTTGTACTGGAAGAATACGGCCCGGCATTTGAGAATTCGTTGAATGCTCAGAAAATATTCAGAAAGCTGGGGTATGAGAATGTGCCCAATATCGGCAAGTACCTACACGACCTGGCCCTCGACTATTATTTTTTCCGAAACTACGATGAGGTTATCAGGGTAATGAAGACTTCTATAAAACTGCCTGCGTTTGACGATAACCTCGATATTCAGCGCTACAATACACTGGGAATGGCCTATCTGAAATCAGGCGGGATGGATAGCGCTGTCACTTACCTGCGTAGGGCCTATAAAAAAGCAGAACACTATCACGATACCATTTGGATGGGGCTCATATCGGGCAATATAGGCGAGGTGTATTATGCCAGGCAGGCCTATCAAAAATCCCTGCCCGATTTCCTTAAAAACTATGAGCTGAACAAAAATACCGATCAGCATTTCGAAATACCCCTGGAGGCCTGTGCAGACCTCGCCAAAGCGTACCTGAAAACCGATTCGCTGCAAAAAGCCCACAGACTTATCCTGTTGACCGAAAGCTATTTCCCGAAAAACAGGTCGTTTCAATTTGGTGAACAACAGGTCTTGGAAATTAACAAAAGGCAACACTATGAAAATTTTTATCGCTATTACCTTAAAAAGACAGACTATAAAAAAGCGCTGTTTTACCAGGATAGCCTGGTGGCCGTAGAAAATGCGGTGAATTCCAAATACAATACTGCTCTGGTCAAAATGACGCAAGACCAGCTCCACATACAGGAAAACCGTGACAAAATAGCCCGGCAAGAAAAGGAAAATATTGCCATGCGCTTTCGTTACAGTGCCTTCATAGGGATAGTTTCCCTATTGGCCGTAATGGGATTTACGCTGTATTACACAGTCCGGTTAAAGAAAAATAAAGAAAAACTACTCTGGGCCCGCCAACAGCAAATTGAAGAACTGGAACATAAAAATACCAGGCAGGTGTTAAAACACGCCCGGGCGAAACTCGACAATCTCACCCAAAAAATACGGGAGAACCACCAGGTGATCGAGAAACTTCAAAAAACACGCAATACAGCCAAAGACGGCCTGCTCGAAGAACTGAAGAGCAGGAGCATTCTAACTCCCAAAGACTGGAATAACTTTAAAAGATCGTTCAACGAAGTATATCCCGATTTTATCGCCCGGTTGACAACCTTATATCCCAACCTTACCCAGGCCGAATTGCGCTGTTTGTGCCTGGGAAAATTGCAGCTTACCAATAACGAAATGGCGCTGATGTCCGGCGTATCGGCCAATACCATTTTGGTTACCCAGCACCGCATCCGCAAAAAACTGCAGCTCAACGACCGCAAAGAACTCTTCCAGCTCGTTCGAAGCCTGTAATATCTACTTCTCTTAACACGGAGCTTATTTCCCCCCGTACTGATACAGGCAGGGTTGATAATGGAGGGCATGGTCTGTATTCTACCTCTTTTTTTATTTATATGGAAAACAGTGTTTTATCATAAAAAATCGCAAATTGTAAGGTTTTTGTAAGGTTAGTTTTTTGGTGTTTTTTTAGGTTATATCCAATTTTGGTATGTACAAAATGCTTAAAAATCTATCCTATGAAAACGCCTTATCCCCTTTTTAGTATCAGTCCCTCTTACCACTGTTTTTTTCAAAATCAGTTATATAAATGAATTAACCACTAAAGCAAAAACAAAATGAAATTAAAATCATTAGAAAAGACGCCTCAGGAAACACTCTTATCAATGAGTAATATACCCATGGGATGTATATTTCCTTTTATATTACAGGAAGTTAATATTCCGAAAGGCTGGCTATTATGCAATGGCATGACAATACCCCAAAAATATCAAAAATTAATAGCTGCCATAGGAAAAAAAACTCCGAACCTATGCGGGAGGGCATTGATTGGAGCTGGGACATCTACTGTCTCAAAAAAGGAATATAAATTACAGGGAATCGGAGGGGAAGAAGAGCATAAGTTAGTTATAGAAGAAATGCCTAAACATAGTCATAGCTATGTTTATAGGGATCCTTTAGGCAAAGAAGACAGTGGGAATTATTATAGCGGATCATATTGGGCACCCACCACAGTCAATAATAAAACAGAAGTAGAAGGTGGAGATATCCCTCATAATAACATGCAGCCTTATTTTGTCATAAATTATATCATATATACTGGAGAAAATAATTAATCCTTAAGTTTTCGAGATGTTCAATAAAAAAGACCCTAATTCGTATACCAAATACCTTAAATTATTCAAAGGTACCCCGTCTTCGGATGGAAAAAACCAAATAGGCTATATAGCATTGGATTACCAAGTACAAAATTATATCGACACAAAGTTAAATCAACCGGACTCATGGAATAAAAAGAATAGAAAACAGTTTATATTAAATTGTTCGCAACGAATAGTTATTTATAATCCTAACTTAATAGGCTTTCCTCTTTCTAATCAAGAAGCTTTTCCTTTTGAAAACTATCCCGTACTTTTTAATACTTTTATGGAACTTCAGCCCGAAGCTGAATCGGGTGTGAATATTCAAATATTAGATTATGCTCCCATGACTGTTAACACAAAAGTTCAAAGTTCAGGTTCAACAGGTATCGGGCAGGCAAAATCACAAAACAGCTCAATAAGCAATACGATAGGTTCATCTAATTCTGAAACCAATAGTTTTGGAGTTTCAGTTAGTGTAAGTGATACAGGGGGAAGTGTGAGCGGCAATTATGAACATGCATCCACTTCGATTCATGATCATTCACAGACACATGGGAAAGACACGTCCTCAAGCAGTAATGAAAATCAATCTAACTCTAACTCTATGAGTATAAAAGATTGGGGCGCTTACGCTTTTGTGAATCCATTTAATCAAAACCCTACCTGGATATTTGGACAGGAATATCCGTGGGATGTAATTTTATGTAGAGAAATTTCTAATACTATTACAAATCCAAACTCTAAAAATGGAAATGCCTCCAATCAGTATAAATTGGTATTACCCAAAGACATGATCAATCGTCTTTATGACCCAGACGCCGATTGTTTATATCCACCGAGCCAATTATCCATGTTTGGGATCAATTTTGTAATGAAAGCATCATGGCTTATTTCAATAAATATCGATGATAAAGGAGAAAATCCTGATATTGATGTTAGTCATAATATCTACTATTATAGTGCTTCTCATTCCGTTACTTCAGAAAAGGAACTCGGAGTATATTTGGATGAAAAACCCGTTAGCCTACAAAGTGACGATGATATTGTTACCAGTATTAATCTGGATATTATGGCACTCGATGTATTGGGACAAGCAAACAAACCTGCAATAATCGGGTTTACTCCTAATAAATTTACGGTTCCCCCTGTTATAGGTCCTTTTAAAATCAATGCTACCAATAACACTTTACTGGTTAAAGATACTACGAAATACGACAAATATCCAGATCCGTTGAATATTCCTTTCTCTGTTTCCGAGACATCTATATCTGCTGTTTTCAAAAAAGATACTAAATCACCATTACGTATATCTGTTTATTTTAAAGTAGTAGATACAATAAATGATTATAAGTTATATATAAAACACTGGATAGACACTGCTAAAGTAGGTGTGAAACTAACTTTTATCGTAAATGGAGATAAAACTAATCAGATCATTAAATATGTAAATACTACTGAAGCCGAAGGAGGAGAGAACAATCTCCTTTCAATTGCTTTACGAAATCAGGATTTTAGCTCTGTTGATTATCACGATTACTTACAATTAGGTCTAAACTGCATTGAAATTTCAATAGAACCCAATGCCTCTACCTATGAACAATGTATATATAAAGTTCGTGCGATTTCCGTAGAAAAGTATTAACTATGTGTCCAAAATATAAAATTGAAAAAGATGATACATTAACACGATCTCAAAGTAAGAATAAACAATTTAAATCAAATCGCGGCTTTCGAAATCCTTCTAACAAAACATTAGCAGGACATAGAAGCGGATATCATGAATCTGCGGTAACCACGGATACCTATACTTATTTAACCCAAGCCACTAATAATAATGATGGCACGCATACGCTGGCAAATGCCACAAAGAATAAAATTTTTAAGAAGTATGTAAACACCAAGGTGAACAGTAAAATCCTAAACCATGTTATAAATATAGCAGATGGCTATAGAACTGATACAGCTCAAACAATTTTATCAAGGTCAAATAACCGTATTGCAGGCCACTCAGGATCGGGCATGCCACTATCTGGACAGGCAGAGGCACACGACCTCTTAAGAAAATCAGTTATGGATATTCTTACCGATGGTGATCTGGCTAAATCGACATCATCAGAGGAAGTAATTGCCATTATTTTTGGATCAATGACAGTAACTTCCATTGCCCCAGGGAAATTAGCTCAAACATTGATTTCAAAGAAGCACACACTTAAAGATACCACTGCTGGTCCCATATGGGAAGCAAATAGGAATGAAATGAAAAAAAGAGTGAGTAAAATGTATGCTAAACTCGATGATGATAGTAAACAAATTGTTTTGAAGTATGCGAAAGACTTTATATCAAGTACTCAAGATACTACACTTAACCAACCTGATAGATATCTTGAAGTCGACGAACCACATTCTCCAATGAGAGACGAAGATTTACTTCCGGGAGTCAAGATTTCCGGAGGGTCCTATGCAAAAGGAAAGCGTAAACTGAACACTAATACTCTTTCTCCTCCTGATAATACTACTCATGCCGGGGAATATATAACAGCTCCAAAAAGAGCTAAAAGACGGAAACTTAAATAACCCTTGAAAGATTTTCGTGTCCGCTAATCTGTATTTATTGACCTCAACGATCGTGAAGAAGTGCAATAATCGCAAATTGTAATGTTTTTGTAAGGTTATTTTTTTGGTGTTTTTTCAGGTTAAATCCAATTTTGACACGTAAAATACTCAAGCATTATCGCCAAAAAACCATACCCATATGAAGATACCTCTACCCTTTTTAAAACGAACATTCCCATTTGCCATATCTCAAATCAACATTATAATTATGATGATGTTGCTGTTTACAGGTTTTTCGGGCTCCGGTCTCTATGCACAATCATGTCCTGATTCACAAGTTCACTTTTATAGCCCGGTCCTTGGGGTTGACCAAACCTATACTATCAATTACAGCCCGGGCAAGGAAATAGAGTTAGAAACTTTTACTCCGGCAGAAGGCTCTCTGGGAGAAGGTTGGGGAGATCTGACAACCCATGTGAGCTATGGAAGTAGCGACCATACTGTTGCCACAATAAGTGAAGACAACGGGCAGTTTTTTCTTGTAATTCAAGGGGCAGGGACAAGTACGATAGCAGTTCACTACGATGACGACCCAGCCGATTGCAAAACTGTGTTTACCTTGGAAGTACGTTCTCCTGTCATTCAACCGGGCGCCGGCAATATCCTCTATGTGAACCAAAACGTAAGCGGCGGTAATGAAAGCGGTGATAGTTGGGTCAATGCCATTCCTGAACTCGCCGATGCGCTAAAATGGGCAAGAGAACAACACGATGCAGACAATAACTGGCTGCAAAGCGACTCTTTACAAATTTACGTGGCCCAAGGCACGTATAAACCGCTGTATAGTGCCGAAGACGGAAACTACACCGCCGATGGTGGCCGAGACAACGCCTTTGTACTCGTGCCTGATGTACAGCTTTTCGGTGGATTCCCCAATAATGGTAGCCCAACGGTCAATGATCGGGATTGGAATACTAACAAAACGATATTAAGCGGAGAGTTGCAGCTGGATAATAATCGGGAGAATAATGCCTATCACATATTCCTGTCTGTCGGTGATATAGGGAATGCAGTCGTCGATGGATTTACTGTTCAGGAAGGATGTGGGTATGAAATCCCGGATAATGAGTATGTTCAACCTGAAATTAAGGTTAATGGAACTTTCATAGAAAGCCGGTTTGGAGCATTTATCATGAACAGTTCCTCGCCAACGATTTCAAATTGTATTTTTACTAAAAACAGCGGGTACTGGACTATGGCCTTGAGTATCTACAACGGCGGTTCACCATTGGTGAAAAACTCGCTTTTTACCGGAAACCTGGAACAGGCAGGCAAATATGGTTACGTTATTGGTAACGCGGGGGGCGGCAGTGAATTGGTATTGGTAAATGTTACAGTGACAAATAATGAAAGGGGAATTAGAAGCAATGGCGGTTCTATAGTAAATAGTATCATATGGGATAATGGATCAATTAATACTGTTTCAAATACAAGCATAAACAACACGATTATAGAAAACGATCTGGGAGGAATAAATGTCGACCCGCAATTTACCAACCCGGCAAATGGCGACTATACCCTGCAAAACACCAGCCCCGCCATTAATGCGGGCGATAATGCAGCTTATACCACTGCCCGTGGCGATTTGGCCAATGATATCGATTTAGCGGGTAATGCCCGAGTATATGACTATACCAACAGCGGTGTGATAGATATGGGGGCCTATGAATTTCAGGGCAATCCCCGGCCTCCTGTGGTAACGGATGTTGCAGTCCCTTCCGACGGTACTTATAGTGTCGGGGAAAATCTGGATTTTACCGTTAATTTCGATAAAGATATAACGGTAAATACCGCGGGAGGTACCCCGGAACTCGCATTGACCATAGGGGATACCACCCGGTATGCCCGTTATATTTCCGGGAGCGGGACTGCTGCCCTGCTATTCAGGTATACTGTACAGGAGGGCGATATGGACATGGATGGCATTGCAACAGGCGCCCTCGCTGCCAATGACGGGACCATTCAACACAACGGAACAGATGCCGACCTTACGCTGAACAACCTCCCCGATACCGGCAATATATTTGTAAATACGGAACATCCTTCGGTCACTTTATCCACTGCCACCGTTTCATCAGTAAATCAGCCCTTCGAGATCAATATCGTATTCTCCGAAGCCGTAACGGGCCTAACCGTGGAAGATATATCCGCGACCAATGTCGCCACCATAAGCAACCTGCAAACCACCGATAATATGACCTACACCGCAACGGTAACGCCAGCAGCAGATGGCGAGGTAAGCCTGAGTATCCCTGCCGGCGCAGCACAGAATATCGGCAACAATGACAATGTCGCTTCCGATACGCTTACGCTCAACTATGATGGTACTTCACCGGTCGTAACATCCGTATCCGTACCGGCCAACGGTACCTATCGCAACGGAGATGAGTTAAGTTTTACTATGAACTACAGCGAGCAGGTGACGGTCAGCGGCGGTATGCCCTCCCTGCCGGTCACTATCGGTACTGCTACCGTGCATGCAGGCTATACCGGAGGTACCGGTACTAGTGTGCTGACCTTCGCTTACACCGTACAGGATGGCGACCTGGATACGAACGGCATCAGCCTGGGTGCTGCCATTGTGCAGAACGGTGCTATTTTGCAGGATGTGGCTGGTAATAATGCTTCCCCCACCCTCTCAGGGATAGGCAGCACCAGTGCCGTGCTGGTAGATGCCGTAGTGCCAGCGGGGTATGGTGTTTCGATCGACCAGGACCCCATTAATGCGGCTAACCAATCGGCCGTAAGTTTTACGTTTTCAGGTGCAGAAGCAGGTGCGGATTACCATTATACATTTTCCAGTAGCGAAGGAGGTACCGATGTTTCGGGCAATGGCACCATCGTCTCGTCAACCGATCAGATCGCGGGTATTGACCTGAACGGTTTAAATCCGGGAACACTCACACTGACAGTATATCTTGAAGATCCTTATGGAAATACCGGAAGTGAAGTGACCGATACGGTTAGCAAGTTAGTCCCCATAACCGCACAGGTCATTGCCCAATCAAATGTCTCGTGTAATGGGGGATCTGACGGAAGTCTCACCGTCCAGGTGAATGACGGCACACCCGATTATACCTATGGCTGGAGCAATGGTTCTTCTTCCCTTAATACTTCTTCTGCTACGAATACCGTTAGCGCCTTGAAAGCTGGAAACTATACGGTTACGGTAACAGATGGAAATGGTCAGGAGGCTACTGCTTCGGCAACGGTGACGGCGCCCGATATGGCAACGGTGACTACCGCTTCAACTTCCCATGTCACTTCATCCGGTGCGGAACTCGGCGGAACAGTAGTCTATAGTGAGGTGAACTGTAAACGGGAGTCGGGAATTGTGTATGCGACATCTTCCAATCCGACCATCTCGGATACAAAAATAGTGATGCCGGTCACATCGGGATCCTTCGGAACGGACGTATCAGGGTTACAGTCCAATACGGTTTATTATGTCAGGGCATTTAGCACCAATGAAAATGATGTAACCGTTTATGGTGATGAAATAAGCTTCACTACTTTAGAGAAGAAGCTGACCGTGACAGTAACGGCCAGCCAGGACAAAGTGTACGGAGAGGTGGATCCGACATTTACGTACACGGTAACGGGTTTGGAGAACGGGGATGATGAATCCGTTTTGAGCGGGGAGCTTACCCGTGTGGCAGGTGAAGATGTCGGGACCTATACCATTCAACAGGGGACCTTGAGCGCAGGCCCCGGTTACGTCATTAACTTTATACGTGCTGACTTTGCGATCACCCCGGCAAGCTTGATGGTTACAACAGCCGATAAGACAAAAGTTTACGGAGAAACGGATCCGACCTGGACGGTAAGCTATACGGGTTTTGTCAACGGCGATGATGAAAGTGACCTGGACGGCAGTTTGTCCGTTTCCAGGGCTGCAGGCGAGGATGTGGGTGATTATGGCATAATCGCTTCGGGCCATACTTCCCCGAATTATACAATTGGCTATACGCAGGGCAATTTAGAGATCACCCGGGCCGCATTAATCATAACAGCCGATAGCCAAAGTAAGGTATATGGAGAGGCTGATCTCGAACTGACTTATACGGCAGACGGGCTGATCGGGGATGATGCCTTTTCGGGAGCCCTTGAACGCGAATCCGGTGAAACGGTAGGCGAATACACCATTACGCAAGGCACACTGACCGCCGGGAGCAATTACGACATCACCTATGAAGGGGCAGTATTTGCCATTACCCCGGCGAATCTTGATAACATTGCCTTTAACGATGACGAGTTCACCTATGACGGTGCGGAACATACACTTGCCATTGCCGGTGAATTGCCCGAAGGCGCTTCGGTCACCTACCGGAACAATGGCCGAACCGATGCCGGAACTCAAACGGTAACCGCGCAGATCAACGGCGGAGCGAATTATGAAGATCTGGAACTCACCGCCACACTGACCATACACCGGGCCACCCAGGAAATCGTATTTGCCCCCATACCTGCCAAAAATCTCGAAAATACCCCCGAATTTGTATTGGAAGCCTCGGCAAGCTCCGGGTTGCCGGTCACTTATTCCCATGCTTCCGAAGGAACCGGTTCTCCGGCTACCGTAACTTCTGATGGAAAAGTCACCCTGCACACTTCCGGGGAAATAACGATCACCGCCACCCAGGAAGGAAACCACAACTTCCTTCCTGCAACGCCTGTTAACCGTGTATTAGAGATCAGTAGCGGTGATGCCTCCATACATATCCTTCGGATCGCCGAAAGCGTGTATGAAATCCCCGGCCCGGAGACCCGTTACGTAGTGAATTGTGGTAATATGGCCGGTTCGGTTGAGGTGGAAATAGAGACCGAGGCCAATGCTTCGGTAAGCCCGGCCCGTCAATTCACTATGGATCTGCCCCGGCCGGGTATTTATACCGAAGAAATAACGGTGGCCTCCGAGGATGGTAGCACCACCAAAACCTATAAAGTCACCGTGGAAAAACGGTTTGATTTTCAAGACATCGTAATCCAGAAGTTCAATAATGTCCTACTGGTCAACAATAACCCGCAGACCAACGGCGGTTATGAATTTGTAGGCTATAAATGGTATAGGAATGGCAGTTTTATCGGTGACGGGCAATACTATTCAGCCGGGGACAGCAGCACGGACCTCCTGGACTCTGATGCCGCTTATCATGTGGAAATGACCACCAGAGACGGACAGACCCTGCGGAGTTGCCCCATGCAGCCGCAAATACAGCACAGCGGGAAGATCATCGTATATCCCAACCCCGTGCTCACGGGAAATACTGTAAACATACAGGCCGATATTCCGGAAAAAGAACGGAAGACCATGCAGGTGCGGGTCTATAGCCATTCCGGTCGCGAAATCAAACGTTTCTTTACAGACAGGGAAAACAGTACGATGCAGGTCTCGGGCATGCCCCCCGGGGTATATATTATCCAGTGTACTACAGACCGCCTGCAAAAGTCATTTAAGATCATCGTAAAATAAAACGCTACCATACCCATGAAAATAGCTTTATCTCATATAAAACAAAACTACGCCGTTGTCTTGTTGTTTCTGCTCACCGTTTTTATCATGCCAGAGGGCTACGGACAACAGCGGCATGAAGTATCGGCCTATGTAAACGGTGTATTTTCATCTCTTCACTACGATACGGACCAGGGACACCGTACCCGTTCGGACAATGTGGGCGGAGGAATAGGTTATGCCTATGCGCTTAACAAACACTGGAGCCTTGGACTGGGCGGGGAAGTACAGTCCTATAACTCCAGGGCCGTTTTCAACGGGCTGGAAGACAGCTATCCTGCAATAGATATTGAGGGTGATGAATTTGAGTTCAATTACAATATCGATCGGTATGAAGAACGGCAATATGTATATTACCTCAATATCCCTTTAACTTTAACTTATCAATCCAAAGACGATAACGTGCGTTTTTATGCCACAGGCGGCTTTAAGCTGGGACTCCCGGTCCATACGGAATACAGCGTGACGGCAGAAGGCCTCCACACCAGCGGTTACTATCCGCAATGGAATGCACTACTGGGATCCCCGTCGTTCATGGGCTTCGGTGACTTTGGCAACCAGGGAACAGGCGGACAGGAACTCGACCTGGACAATTCCTATAGTATCGTGGCAGAAACCGGGATAAAGCATATTATCAACGAAAAGAATGTCTTATATGTGGGGATCTTTGTGGAATACGGGCTTAACACGATTAATGATGCAGGCAATGATCATTTAATTACCTATAATACCCAGTCTCCTGCGGATTTTACGTATAACTCCGTCTTTACCTCATCCAACAAAAATGCAGGCCAGGCCTATGCAGATAGTGTGCGTACCTTTGCAGCAGGGATAAAAATAAGGTATGCTCTTTTATGGTAATTATGACGGAACACAGGCTATTTTTTGAGATAAAAAGGTCCTTGATTGCTTTAATGATTTTGTTCCCTGTGAGGCCATCGCATAAACTCTTCTTTTATGAAATAACCTTTTCCCGGATAAAACGTTTTGATGAACTGTAAAGAAATAAATATACTAATGCAATCTTGAAGTTATCCAACCTTCTATTGCCAACCTCTTAAAATTCCCATAGACCGGTTCGAAAATCGCTCTGCCAGCGTCACTTATAAAGGGACAAGCCACATAATTTTTGACTTGTCCCTTTTTTAATTTATAAATATAGTCCCGGTTTTAAGCATGTAAAGTTATTTTACATTTTTCGGTGGATTTCTCAACGGAATCGCTTCAATATTTCTTTTATACTTTCAATAAAAATATCGAGTTCATCCAGGGTGTTATAATAATGGGGAGAAGCTCTTATGGCCCAGGTAACCCCTTTTTCATCAAAATCAAAAACACCGAATTCCCGGTAACTTGGTACCACATTGATCTTTCTTTTCAAAAGCTCATCTACAAGGGTCACAGGACTGGAATTCCTGACTGTAAATGTGACCAAACCTCCCAGTTCCGGCCCTCTGTCCAAAACCCGTATCCGGTCAGTATCCATTTCCTGCAATTTTTTTCTGAGCGTTTCAGAAAGGATTTTTACCTGCTGTTCTATTCGGTCTTCACCAATATTCCGGCAATATTCAATCGCAAATTTTGTTCCCATCACGGTGGAGTAGGCAAACTCCCAATCTTCATACCTCATGGCGTGGGGTTGTTGTTCATACCGGTCTTTTTCAATCCAGGTAGCACCGCGCATATCGATAAACATGGGCTCTAAACGGCTATCAAGAGCTTTGTTGGAAATGTATAGTATACCGGTGCCACGGGGTCCCCTCAAAAATTTTCTGCAGGTTATACTTAAAAAATCGCACTTGAGATGGTGTACATCTAGTTTCATTTGACCAGCTGATTGGCATGCGTCCAATATGTACCAGGTCTTATCGGTAACAGTTTGGGAGTAGTCATCGAAAATCCTGGCAATTTCATCAACGGGCTGGACTAAACCGGAATTTGTGGGGATATGAGTTATAGCCAAAAGTTTTGGTTGATACTTTTTCAGTTTTTCCTCCAGGTCTTGCAGATCCACACCACCAATAGAGGCATTATTGATATGGACAATTTGAACGCCCAATCTTTTTTGCAGGGAAAGAAACTGTATTTGATTGGATACAAAATCGTCCTTGTCCGTAAGAATTATATCTCCCTGTTGAAAAGGAATGGAAGATAAGGCCCTGATATACGAATCCGTGGCACTGGAAGTAAACGCAATGTTATTGGGACTACAGTTCAGCAAACCGGCCGCCTGTTGATAAAACTCCTGTACCAGGTCTGCCCGAAGTGCAGAGGCTTCGTACCCTCCTATTTCAGCTTCTAACATGATATGGTCCAATTGTGCCTGTGTAACAACATCCGGCATTAACCCGGCGCCTGCATTATTGAGGTGTATAACGTTGTTACATCCCCTGGTTTCATTTCTGAACTTTTGTACTTCTCCGGTTGAAAATACACTGCCGGAAGGAAGTGCGATTTTTTGATCTGAATTCATAAGTGTTCTGTTTAATTGATTTCTGCGATTAATTCTATTTCCACAAGGGCTTTTAGTGGTAACCCCTTTACAGCTACGGTACTCCGGGCAGGTTTATGCCCGTTGAAATACACTTCATAAGCTTCATTCATTTCCGGAAAAAGTGCCATGTCGGATAGAAACACATTTGTTTTTACCACATGCTGTAAGGTCAGGTCCGCTTTTTTTAAAACTGCTTCAAGGTTTTTAAGGGCTCTTTTTGTCTGGCCCTGTATTTCATCTTCTTCAATTTTCATGGTTATCGGATTTAAAGGTGTTTGCCCCGAACAAAACAGGAAATTTCCGGAGCGTATTGCTTGTGAATAAGGGCCAATGGCTTTTGGAGCTGATTCTGAAAAAATAGTCTTCATATTTTATGAATTAGATTATATTGCAAATTTATAGGCGTTTATGTGATTAAATAATTCGATTTTTATCTTACTAGGTATATTTTACCCTATTTTTGATTAAAAATGAATAATATTATGCATTCCCTGGATGAACACGATAAAAGGATATTGAGATTGTTGCAGCGAAACAATAAATTGACTGCGGAAGAAATGAGTGTTGAAGTAAATTTAAGCCAAAGTGCGGTACAACGCAGGATAACAAAATTGAGAAGAGAAAAGATAATTGAGGCTGATGTGTCCATAATCTCTCCGAAAGCGGCTGGGGTCGGAATCACCTGTGTAGTGGATGTGGTCCTTCACGAAGGAAGCTCAAAATCTATCGATAAATTTAAAACCGCCATGCAAAAATGTACGGAAGTAGCACAGTGTTATTATGTGACGGGAACCTATGATTTTGTCCTGATCGTTAATGTAAGGGATATGCAACATTTCGAGGAGTTTTCTAAAAAGCAGCTTATGGATAATTCTAATTTAAAGCATTTCTATACCCATGTCGTAATGGACAAGGTTAAAGTGAGTTATGGTATTGACATTTAAATACAAGATATTGAGGGCATATGGAATGACGAAGTACATTCCCTGATTTTCAGACCAGAGGTAGTCCCCGTAATTTAGCCACGGATACACGAATAATTATTATTCGTGTATCCGTGGCTAAACAGATTTTTCGTCTGCTGTAAACCGTAAAGATTGGTGGTTATAAATTTACTTCACTACCGTAGCTTCAAATTCGATCTTCAGCGTTTCGAAAAGGACTTTTACTTCCATTAAGGTAAGTGCTGTTTTAACACCGTGTTTTCTTACCCAGTCCAGGTAAATGTCAAAACCGGTATCAAAGAGTTCTTCCGATGAAGTGGTGTAGACATTTAACCGAACGATGTTTTTGCATGCATATCCGGCTTCTTCAATTACCCGTTCCAGGTTTTCCAGTGCCTGGATCACTTGTGTTTTCATATCGGAATTGCTCGAAGACCCGTCCGGGTTTACGGCAGCCTGTCCGGCACAATACAGCGTTCCTTCTGTTTGTTTAACTTCTACGGCCTGTACATAGCCGCGTTCGTCCTGCCATGACCAGGGATTGAATTCTCTCTTTTCCATTTGTACGTGTTTTTGGGTTAACGATTACTAATCATATGGCAAAGATGAGGGTGGTATGAAGTTTTATTGCGTGACAAATGTCACAATTAAGAACAGGAGGAAGCGGCTCAGGAAGAAAGCCTGCTGAGGGTTTCGCGCGAAACACCGAGGTAGGAAGCGATCAGGGTTTTAGGTACTCTCTGAAAAAGGGAAGGATAGCGTTTGATCAACTGTTCGTAGCGTTCTTTGGCATTGGAACTCAAAAGGGACAAGATGCGTTGCTGTGATGCGATATGTCCCGAAGTCGCTTTTTTGAGAAAAAAATGTTCCATCTTCGGAAGCCCCGAACACAGTTTCTGATAATCTTCCAATGAAATACAGAGTACACAGGTATCCTCCAGGCACTGTAAGGACATGGTGGCTTTGATCTTTGAATAAAAAGCAAGAAAATCCGTTTCCCACCAGTCTTCCATGGCAAAAGATAAAATATGCTCTTTGCCAGACTCGTCGTTGTAAATCAGTTTTAAAAGCCCCGAAACCACAAAGTAAGTATATGTTACATCTTCCCCCTGGCGGATAAGATATTCACGTTTTTTGAAATTATGAACGGAGAAATGAGTAGCGACAAATGCAAATTCATCATCCGTCAGTGGTACTATTTCTTCTATATGTTGCCTTAACGTTTCTCGCATATGTCCGGTCTATAGAAGTTTTAGTGGAAATCCAGTTGATCCAGGATATCACTTTTACGATTAATAACCAGGGAATCTGCTTTTTTAAGTAATCGTTCCTTGTTGCTAAAGTAATATTTGTATTTTGCTTTGTTCAGCAGGCTTATGTCGTAGTCGTCAAAATTTCCCTTTACATCCACGCCTGTTTTGAAGGGAACAGGAGATTTGAGTACTGAAATGTGATAGTCATAACTCATGTCCAGGTTTTGTATTCCCCCCACGGCGAGTTGGTAACGGTCGATTTCTAGCAGTGCGGGAAGTATTTCCAGGTGGCTTTCTTCGAAGGTCATTTCCATGTTCAGCTCCTTTATCGGATTCTTTTCTTTGTTTTTGAACATGAAGGTTTTGGCAAGATCGGAGAAGGCCGGTCCGTCAAGTACCATGATGTCATGGGCCTTTAAGGCGGCGATACCTTTAAGTGTGGGGATTTTTATGTCCATGTCTTCGCTCAGTCTGGCGTTGCCTTTCAGCCTGAAATCGGCTTTACCTTCAAAAGATCTGGTCATCGGGAAAAGAGAATCCAGAACAGGGAACACGCGGTGGATCTGATCCATTTCAATATTGCTCAGGTATAAGCGGAAATCGAGATCGGCTTCTTTATTGGTTTTTGCCGAGTAAGATATGTCGGTCTGCAATTGTGCTGCCAGGGTATTGAGGTGAAAATCCTCTAGTTTCATTCTGCCTTCTTTAATTCTCGCTCTGCCATAGATATTGCGCATGTCCATATCACCGAATTTTAATCGGTTGATATTGGTGTTTAAAGTGAAATGAAGATTGTCCGGGATTTTAAAAGTGTGTTTTTCGCCTTTAAGAGCATCCGTTGCAATTTCCTCATCTATTTTCTCCATATTATCTACATCCACAACTTCGTCGGGAGGAGAAGAGAATACCTGCATTAACTGATTGGCATCTATAAAATCTGCATCTACCTCGAGGGTTGCCGTCACGGGTTCGCCGGATTTGAAGCCTTTGAGGTGTTGTATATTACCGGTAAGGGTTGCGTCGGAGTGCCCGAAATGAAACTTGGCGTGATCCAGGATAATGTTGTCATTTTCAAAAGAAATCCTGGAAGCAGGCATTTTAAGCGGAACACCCATTTTCGGACTGTATGCGATAAGGCGGTGAAAGTTAACATCGCCTTTCGGGGTCCATTTTTTCGGAGCTTTTTTGTCCAGTCTCATCACGTAGTTTCCCTGTTTTATTGCGACAAAATCTTTCTTCTGGCGTAAAGCCGCACTATCTATGGTAAAACGAGATGTAATATAGGCTGCTTTGTCGTCCTCTTCCGGAAAAAGCCTGGCTTCCACATTTGCTTTTTTGACAATCCCCTTCAGAGAATCCGATTTTGAAGTGAATTTGAGTGTTTTCAGACCAATCGTCACGTCGAGCTTGATTTTCTTTTCTCCTTGCTGATCTACTTTAAGGTCGGCCGTGAGCTCTTCGGCGGTAAAATCGAGATCGTTCTTATAGACAAGCCTGGCATCCCGGATATCCACATTTCCGGCCATATTACTCCGCTCATTTTTCTGTTGAAAGAAAGAAGTTTGCAGTTGTCTTGTGCGAAACCACAAGCTGTCTTTGGGCGAATCGATATCTACATCGTCAAATTGCAGATTCCCTACCAGATTGATGTTCTCATAGTGATTGCCCGTGAGGTCATGGAGTTTAAAATTGGTTTTGAGATCGGCTTCGATATTCCCTTTGGCTTTAATGTTTTCGTCTACCGGGAAACTGGCGTAGAACTCGGTAAAGTCGATATTGCTTTTCAGGGCAATATCAAAAATTGCGTTTTCGAAAAGGTGCTCTATATTCCCCGATGCGTCTATATGAACTCCCGTTCCGCTGACACGCAGATTGTCGATGGTCACCGATGAAGGAGCGGACCCATCCGGAAATAGGACAGAAGTGGCCCTGACCGACATATCCTCGATTTTTCCCGGGAAATCCGAATAAGCCAAACTTGCATGATCGATATGGAGACTGGCATCTATACGGGGTTGATGATCTTTGCCGTAAAGGCCGTTTACAGTTAACTGAAGGTCTACCTTCCCCTCGGTGTCTATTTTTTCGTTGTGCAGGATATGGGGAGGTATCAGTTCAACAATATTTTTAAAGGAATTGGTAACCAGCCGGGTTTCCAGGTCGGCAGATAATTCCTGCCGTTCCGGATACAGTCGTATTTGTCCCTTAGTGGAAAAGTGGATGTCGTTCAAAGAAAAATCACTCTCTTTAATATGTATTGTTCTATTGGATTGATCGTAAAAAAGTGTAGAAATTATGGTGATATTTTTTATTTGATAAGGCTTACCTCCATCTTTATACATGGAAATATTATCACTTTTATTGTGAGTGTTGAGAAAAAGTCCCTTATCTCCTTTCACAGCTTTCACGCGGAAATTGAAATCCTGTACCAGATAATTGTTTTTGGAGAGCCCGTCTTCATAAAGGAGGTTACCGTGTTGAATCTCGAGATTCTTCAGTACAATTTTCTTAAAGGAAAAATCGCTTTCGGTAGTATCGGCCGGAATGGTATCTGTTACCAATCCCAGTACATCCCAGTTGGGATTACCCAGGGAGTCTACCGTAGCATGTATATCCGGACGATATAGTCTTATATTGTTGATATGAAGTTCGTTTTTTGCCAGTAATTTATACATATTAAGGGTTACCTGGGCATCGTTAAAGGCTGCCAGTGTATCCCCGGAACCGGAGTGTGCCGGGGGCAATACGGCGCCGTTTTTCAGATGGACGCCAAATCGTGGGAAGCTGGAAAAAAAGGTGAGTTCTATACTTTCGCAATCTACCTTGCCCCGGATATTTTCATTGATGATCCGTACCACCTCGGGAGTGATCTTTTCCGGGGTGAAAATAAAATTGAGGGTTATGGCAATGATTACCGACATCACTGCAAAAAATGTCAGTAATGCGATCCCTGCTCTTTTTAATGTTTTGCTGATCTTCATTTGTAACGGGTACTGTTTCCGGATAACAAAGATATCACGAGAAAAATATCGGGGGTCAGATCTTTTAAATTTCTTTCTTTGATAAACGAGTTCATTATAAAAGAACCGGGAAATTTAAGAAATACACAATTTTAATTAAAACTGTTTTATAAACATTCATTATATTTGGTTATAGTACATTAGACTAAAAGGTGCTCCGGGGGACAGAACGGGAGTAAAAAGAGAACCTTTCCGGTTTTGATGGGGTCAGAATCATAAACGGATTAAAGAAACTAAGAAATAATGATAAATACAGTACGCTTAAATGGTATTAACAGTATGGGGAAGTGGGGCTTTATTATTGCGCTAATGGTTAGTTTTGTGAGCTACGGGCAATCTAAGTTCCCGTTTCAAGACCCGGAATTACCGGTAGAAGAGCGGTTGAATGACCTGGTGTCCAGGCTTACCCCGGAAGAAAAAATAGCACAGTTGATGTCCGATGCCCCGGCAATAGAACGCCTGGGAGTACCGAAATATGACTGGTGGAATGAAGCTTTACATGGCGTAGCCAGGGCGGGCTACGCCACTGTGTTCCCGCAATCCATAACCATAGCGGCTTCGTGGAATGAGGACCTGCTTTTTGAGGTGGCTACGGCAATTTCTGACGAAGGCAGGGCGAAGCATCATGAATATATCCGGAGAGGGCAGCACGATATTTACCAGGGACTTACCTTCTGGTCGCCCAATATCAATATTTTCCGGGACCCCCGATGGGGCAGGGGACATGAAACGTATGGGGAAGACCCGTTTCTGACAGGGCAGTTGGGGCTGCAATTTGTAAAAGGGCTACAGGGCGATGACCCTGAATACTTAAAGACAGTAGCCACTGCCAAACATTTTGCCGTGCATTCCGGGCCCGAACCGTCGCGACATGAGTTTAATGTTATACCGGATAAACGCGACCTGTGGGAAACCTACCTGCCTGCCTTCAGGACATTGGTTAAGGAAGGCCATGTCTATTCCGTAATGACCGCTTATAACCGGGTGAACGGCGAAGCGGCAAGCGCCAGCGAATATCTGTATGATATCCTGAGAAACAAATGGGGTTTTGAAGGATATGTAGTATCCGACTGCGGGGCGATCTCCGATATCTGGAAAACGCACAAGATAGCAGATAATGCGGCCATAGCCTCGGCACTGGCGGTAAAGGCCGGATGTGACCTGAATTGTGGAAACTCCTACGAATTCCTCAATGCTGCCATTAAGGAAGGACTGGTAAGTGAACAGGACCTGGATATAGCTGTTAAAAGACTTTTCAGGGCCCGGTTTAAACTGGGGATGTTCGATAATGAAGAGCAATCCCCTTACTTTCGGATACCATTTTCAGTAAATAGCAATGCTGCTCATAATTATCTGGCAAGAAAAGCAGCACAGGAAAGTGTAGTCCTGTTGCGCAATGAAAACCAAACGCTGCCCTTATCCAAAAATGTAAAGAATATTGCTGTCATAGGCCCCAATGCAGATAATGTCCAATCCCTGTGGGGGAATTATAACGGTATTCCCGAAAAACCTGTTACGGTATTACAGGGAATAAAAAACAAATTGTCTCCGGAGGTTAATATTTTATATGAAGAAGGAAGTCCGCTGGCCGACGGCATTCCTACCATGGAGGTTATACCCTCGGTCTATTTGCAGGGCGAGAACGGTTTGCAGGGGCTGAAGGGAGAGTATTTTGATAATGATAACTGGGAGGGGGAACCGCTGTTTACACGACAGGACGATAATATCGATTTTCAATGGGACATCAATACACCGGATCCCCGGCTGGAAATGAGGAATTACAGTATACGCTGGACAGGGTATCTCACCCCTCCGAAAACAGGAACGTATTACTTCAGCGATTGGGGAAAACCATTTATGGAATTTTCTATTGCGGACAAAATAGAGGGGGGAGGAAATCATAAGCACCGTGCTTCCCTGAATCCCAAAGAAATAGTTCTGGAAAAGGGAAAGAAATATAAAATAGAGGTAAAGTATAAAAACTACTACGGGGACGCTACGGCACAAATGCTTTGGAGTACTCCCAAAGAAGATCAAAGGAGCAAAGCCGTGGAAACAGCTAAAAAGGCCGATGTGATTGTTTTGGCCCTGGGACTGAACGAACGCCTGGAAGGAGAAGAAATGAGCATCGAAGTGGAGGGGTTTTCCGGGGGCGACCGTACAAAACTGGATTTACCGGAAGCGCAGGAAAAACTGATGCAGGAAATTGTAGCCCTCGGCAAACCCGTGGTCCTCGTATTGCTCAATGGTAGCGCACTGTCCGTAAACTGGGCGGCAGATCATGTTCCGGCCATCGTGTCTGCCGGTTATCCCGGCCAGCAGGGCGGTAATGCCATAGCCGATGTTTTGTTCGGGGATTACAACCCGGCAGGGCGGCTCCCTGTTACCTATTATAAATCTGCGGAACAGTTACCATCTTTTGAAGATTATCATATGAAAGGACGAACCTATCGCTATTTTGATAAAGAACCTTTATACCCTTTCGGATACGGGCTCAGTTATACCAGGTTTACCTATGACAAACTTGAAATACCTTCGGAAACAAGTACCAACGAACCTATTGCTGTTGAAGTGGAAGTAGCTAATACGGGAGAGGCAGACGGAGATGAGGTGGTACAGGTATATCTCAAAGACGAAAAAGCTTCTACCCCGAGGCCCAGGCACCAACTGGCAGGGTTTAAAAGGGTACATCTCAAAAAAGGAGAACGTAAAAAAGTACGGTTTACCATTCAGCCCCGGCAGCTTTCCATGATAAACGATAAGGAGAAACTGGTAATAGAACCCGGCTGGTTTACCATCACCGTTGGTGGCGAACAACCGGGATTTTCCGGCAGGTGCGATGCCGTTTCTACGGAGACCATTTCAAAACGCGTAAAGATTGTAGGTAAAACCGCGTATCTGGACTTTTAATGCTCCCGGAATTCCGGGTTACCCGGAATTTCCATAGATTCCGGAATAAACGAATCGCGGAACAGGTCGCTTTCTTCCCGTATTACCTGGTCCCGGTATTGCAGGGTCCACCCCATGGAATTGGTAAGGATGTATATTTTATGCAGTTCCGTAAGCAGCCGGTTCCGGGAATTAGACATTAAAGTAGAGTTTTTGATCTCCTTACGAAGGGAATTTTCTATCCGTTTCCGGATCTTGTTGTGATCGCCGGCATCAAAACGGTTAAAGTAGTCCTGTTGTATATCGTAATACTCGATTTTAGGATTAATCTCCAGTTCCGGTGGAGGTATATAAGTGATAACCACAGTCTTTTCATCTTTGAGTATTTCCGTCTTTATTTTACTGAGATCATAGGAAACACTTGCGGTAGCGTTGACCACTACCAGGGCTTTTTTCCTTGCAGACAGTATATCGATATAGAATTTTTTTGAATCCTCAAATGTAAAAACCTGGGCGTAGTTACCTTCCGTAACGATGAGTTTCCCTACATTCTTAATCTGTTTTTCCAGTAAGGTAGTATTGTGCAGCAGTATTTCCCTGTTTTCTTTGTGATAACGGTAAAATTGCCATACACACACAATGAGCAGTACAATTATAATAACCCTTAGCAGGGGGCGTGGTATATATTTGTGTTCTTTCAAAAGCTATGGTTTAGGTATTATATCCCCGTCTATATATATTCCTTACAGGATCGGGATGCATAAAAATACGATTATTTTTCAGGGCGATGTATACCTTATAAACCGGTTACGGAAGAACCTGCCTGTTTTTCGGGTAGAAAAGCAAGTCTGCAAAGGGAACAAACCGTGAAAATAATGGTTTCGGGGGATGTCCGGCTATACGCGAAATATGTAATTTTGAGCATTTGTTTTCCGGGTAACAACCTTTCCCGTAATCCCGGAATTTCATTAATAAAGAATGGCATGATAACCAATGAACGTAATGATGAAAATGATTAAAAACATATTTTCCCTTATATCGGTGCTCTTGTTCTCCGTAGTTTCCCGTGCACAGATTGTAGATGTGTCCCAGGGGCAGGCCGAAGAAACAGAGAATGGCCTTTCCCGTTTTGTAAACGGCTATGCGAGAGTAAAACTGGAGGGACGGAGTTTTTATATAGATACCACGGGGCAGTATGCTTTTGACGAAATGTATAACGCCAAAGACTTCGGTACTATCCGTGCGCAGGAACTGTACCGGGATGAAACGAAAAATGCGCCAGGAGAGATACCCAAAACCGTATTTGTCGTTTACCGGAGAAAAGATGATACGTGGGGCATACTTGCACCGGACGGGACCTGGGTGCTAAAACCGGAATACAATTATTTCGATGCTGCTTTCAGGAAATACGGAAAACCCGTACAGGACTGGAACAGTGCTCCCGTACCCCCTGTTTCCTCCCGGCTCGCACGTTTTGAGGATTACTATGTCCTGGACGGTAAACACTACGGTACAAAACAGGAAGGTAAATGGGGAATATATGATATAACGATTGACAAAATGATAGTGCCGACAGAGTATGACGAATTGGACTATTGCGGAGGTTGCGGACTGAAATCGGATTATGCATATGCGCGTAGAGATGGTAAATGGGGGATAATTTCCTTTAAAAACGAAGTTCTGGTGCCATTCCGTTATGACCATAAGCACTGGAACATGCGTAGTGATGACTGGGTTTTGTCTTTCACCCGGAACAGTAAACCGGTAGTGGTATATATACCTACGGCAAAAGAATTTACAGATGCCGAGTGGATGGGAGGGACTTTAGTGAAAATAAAAAAGGAAGGTAAAACCGGGGTTGCCGATAGGAACGGTAAGACCGTATTACCCCCGGTATATGATGATATCCGCGAACCGTCTTTTGATTTTGACGAAGGGTCTGAGCTTTATCTTTTACTGTTGAGGGATGGTCTCAAAGGACTTGCGAACGGGAAAGGCGATATTATCCTGGAACCGCAATACGAGGACATACGGATCTACGGGAACTTTTTTGCGGCCAAAATGGACGGACGGTACGGATTGCTGAATACCCGGGGTAAGGATGTGTTGCCTCCGGGATATGATGATATTTATCCTGTAGACGTAAAGCATTCCGATGATTCCGTGACCCGGTTATTCCGGCTGGAGGAAATGGAGTTGTACGGCTTTTTTAATCCGGGAAACGGCGTTCTGGTGGCACCGGCGTTCCGGAAGGTACAAAATGCCGAAAGCGGGTTTTACGGAGACACGGATGATGTCCCCCTGGGACTGGTAGAAGTTGGTTACGACGGAATGTTGGCCCTGTATGATTTGAACGGAAATGAAATTATGCCCATGCAATATGAAGAATGGGACCATTATGATAAAGATTATCCTTCGGTGCTGGAGGTGACCAGGAACGGAAAGAAAGGACTCTTTGATTTAAACACGAAAAAAGAGATACTACCCTCCGTTTATGGCTGGATAAAAAAACAGGATTCCACGAAGTTGGTTACCGTGAGTACCGAATCCTACGGAGGTGGAAAGCACGGGGTATTTACAGTAGATGGAAAACAGGTTGTCCCCGTAGAATATAATGAGGTCCGTTTTTTGGAAAACGGGCTTATCCTTGTTCGTAAGGAAACAAATAATAACGGTATACCTGCCGAGGTAAGCGGTTTGTTCGATACGAAAGGAAGGGAAGTGCTCCCCGTTAAATACGAAACAGTATCACCGCTGGAAGAGAATGTATGGTTGCTCAGGAAAGAACGGAAGCATTATCTGTTCCGGCCACAAAAACGAAAAACAATTCCCCTGGATTATCCCGCAGTGTGGGAAACGGGGAGCCCGGAGGTGTTACTGGTAAGCAAAGACAGCCTTTCCGGACAATTATACAATGTGCCGGAAAGGAAGGTTTATTCTGAAAAATACGGCACGTATTACTATAGCTACCTGGAAGACAGAACAAATCCGCTTTCCCTGATACACAGGTTTTCGGGCGGATTGGCCAGGGTAGATAAAGTAGCGGAAGATCGTTATAAAACCGGGTTTATAGATACCGAAGGAAAAACGATTATCCCCTTTGCGTATGATATAGCATCCGATGCTGTAGAACACGGTATTATCATGCTGGGAAAGGGAGGTCCTGTAAACTATGTTCACAGAAAAAATAAAAAAGAGGCTCCGGGAACAGGGATTATTGAAAAAACCGAAGCATACTCCGAAGCGGTATACGGGTATGCGGACAGTACGGGACAGATCGTCGTACCGTTACAATATGATTATTATAAGAGTACTAACCTGTCGTACATCAATAAAGATCACATGGTCCTTTTAAAAACAGACAGGGAAAGCATGGGAGAAACAATGGCAGGCCTTGCCAGCCACAATGGTAAGGTGATCCTGCCCCCTGTTTACAGTACTATCCTCCCGTTTAATAATCGGCGGGGTTTCCTGCTTCGGACGGGAGGTACAAGATATATCAATGATGTGTTTTACGGCCGGGATGTTCCCCCGGTAAAATTTGGTATCGCGGACTGGAAAGGAAAGATCATTATTCCCGCGGAGCTGGACGATGTGGTATTTAACAGTGTGATGAACCATTTCGATACTTCCGTAGACATGTCCTTTCCCGTGTTGTGCCAGAAAGACGGTCAATGGCAGTATTTTGCAAGAGACGGGAAGAACCTTTCCCGGAAGGCAGGGGACATAATAGAATTTGTCGGGAATTAAGGCAATACCCTGTACAAAAAGTTGTGGAGTTTTTTAGTTGGGAGTTTTTAGTTCTTTAAATTCAGTTGTTAAGTTTGGACCTATATAAAACCTGCTTTTAATAATTGTAAAAGAGCGGTTTTAACTTCATCATTGGTGTGTATTCCCGGGTTTCAGGGTTGATCTGATTCCCCGACTTTAGACCTCCTATCTTTGAAGGATCTCTTTAATAATTTTTTGAGTTATACACATAGATACTATTTGTATTAATCTCATAGACAAAGAGTTAAATATTTGTATGCCTATAAAATGAATACGCATTTCAAAAGAACCTGACTTTGTGGGCTTTGTGAAAAACTTTGAGCCCTTTGTGGTTTTCCCTGTCACGGGTCTTATTTTATCACAGGATTCACAAAGTAGGCACAGACCTGCCTGGCCGGCATAGGCAGGGTTGCACAAAGTATTGTAGAGAAATTAAATGTATAACTCAATAATTTTTATCACTGGTGCCCGTTTAGAATGTTTTGATTTTCATATATTTACACTTGTGTTCTTTGAGATAATGGTAGTCTGTATTTCCAAGCAGTTCTTTTTACAGCTACTTTGTCCGGTAGCGAGGTATCCGGAGTTAGTACTGTTTCGTAAGTTAAACGATCCACTCTCCGGTTATCATGTATTATTACTGTTGAGCAACAGGCTATTATCACTGTGAAAATCCGGATACGGTGTGCGCTCCTTCTGGTATTGCGAATATCTCTGGCTTCGCAGTCCGCGTTCGGTAAAACCCCGGGGTTACAACCAAAAGCATTTCTGCCAGTGCGATACCGGTAGGAACATAACTGTCAAACAGACGGTATCACTGCCGGCTTCCCGGCAAGTTCAGGACGGGTAACCTCCCTGTAAAGAAGGGCCTGCCTCTGTCACGGGACCGGCATATCGTATCCCCGACCGGATAATCCGGGGCCGGTTTTTGCCATTTAAGGGATTGTGTATACACTGAACCAGGTTACGTTTGCGGCATAAATAATTACGTATGCAGCAAACAGGATCCCTTATGATTTCGTCCCCATCCCCTTAAGCGGTAAAGGTAACCTGGTAAACTGCTTAAGCAATTGCTTATGATATCACAAGCAACCCGGTAAGCGGTCAACGGAACTGCGTTTGTTGTAAACAGGATCCCCTACGATTTCATATCCATTACCCTAAGCCGTAAACACAACCCGGTTAGTTGCTTAAGCAATTGCGTGTGATTTCACAAGCTAGGGGGTAAACGGTCGACGCAACTGTGTATGCCGCAAACGAAATCCCTTAGGCCGCGTACCCATTTCCTTTAGCCGCAAACGAAACCCGGTTAGCCGCCTGAGCAATTGCGTATGATTTCACAGGCAACCCGGTAAACAGTCAACGGAACTGTGTATGCCGCAAACCGGATCTCTTAGGATTTCACACCCGTTCCCTTAAGCCGTAAATATAACCCGGTAAGCCGCTTAAGCAGTTGTATGTGATTTCATAAGCAAGCCGGTAAGCGGCAAAAGGGAACAGGTAAACCGCATACCGGACCCGGTTCGGCATATACACAATCCCTTAAATGACCGTTTTCCGGCCTTTAAAGCGGAAAGAAACGGAGTGTTTTTCTGTGGGTACTGACACAGGAGGGTATGGAAAAGAAATGCGCTTAGGATGAGTACCCCGGTCTTCCGAAGATAGGCAGAGTTTTGAAAACCTGTCCGTACCTGCCGGGGTAGCAGGGGGAGTGCCATTCATACCATTCA